>NZ_JBWFBN010000030.1:0-6813 GCF_056326165.1 Saonia sp. | reverse complement strand
ATTCATAACCCGGAGGCCGTGGGTTCAAGTCCCACTCTCGCTACAAATGAAAATCCTTAAAAGCATTGGCTTACAAGCCTTTTTAATGGATTTTACAACTAAGTTCAAAAATAAAGTACTCTCAAAAGTACCACTAAACGTACCATCTGTGTCCGCTAAAACGCATTACTCCATTACATTCTATACCGGAGGCACAGATATTGCCCTATGGGACCAATTATCCCCCTCAGAGCAGATAAAAAACTTAAAAAAAGCATGGTACATTAAATGGTGGTACCGTAACCCCACAACAAATAAGTTGGTAAGACAGAACAACATTAAAGCAGGGGTAAATAAATTCAAAACAAAAAAGGAACGGATTGAATTTATGGAAGTCTACAAAAAGGGAATGATAGAAACATTTAAAGAGGGACTTAATCCATATTCCAAAGAGGTGGATTTTAAGCCATCAAACAATATCTATACCTCTAAAAAAGCCCTTGAATATGCGTTGACCATAAAAAAGAAAACGGTAGGTCCCAGAACATATAAAGATTATGAGGGCAGGGCCAATGCTTTTATGCAGTTTCTAAAATCCAAAAAACTACTAAACCAAGACATTAAACTCATTGACCGTAAGATTGTATCAGATTATTTAGATACGGTCCTTAAAAAAAATTCAGCAAGGACCAGAAACAATGTAAGAGCAGATTTAAGCTCTCTATTTACCATACTTGCCGATAAATTTATAATTGACAGCAATTTTATAAAAAATGATATTTCCAAATCCAGAACCCAAAGTAAAACCGACAGAAGGTTTACCCTGGAACAAATGAGGGATATATCCACACACCTACAAAAAGAAAACCCACACCTATTACTGTTCATAAAGGTAATATCCTATAATTTTTTACGAGCAGTGGAAGCCTGCAGATTAACCGTAGGAGATATCGATTTAGAAAGCCAAGAAATGTATTTTCAACAAAAAACAAAATCAGGAAAAACCAAATACATTCCCAACATCTATTTTAATGAACTAAAAGAACTTATCCAAGACAAGCCAAACCACTTTACAATTTTCACCTACAAAGGAGAGCCTTTTGATTGGAACATAAAAGACCAGGATAAAAGAAACACCATGGGCCGGCATTTTAAAAAAGTAAAACAAAAATTAAAAATAGAGGGTAATTATAGTTTCCATAGTTTTAGGCATTTCTACATTACGGCCACATACATTGTTCTAAGAAAAAAGAAAGGAATGACGGACAATGAAGCGGTACAATACTTAATGAAAATTACCGGGCACATCTCAGAAGCGGGAATAAGAAAATATATTCACGTGAACGATGCGGACCGTCCAGATGATTGGAGTGATTTAATTGATTTTAAATTATAACACCAACACCAAAAAAACAACGCCACCACCAACGGCCATGCCTTTTATAAAGGCCCAAAATTTCTGAAAGAAGTCTTTTCTATTGATGAGGACAACCTTTCGCTCCAAAAGCTCCGCCTTTAATTCTGTTTGGGCAATGACAATACCCATGGAGTTGATGATGAGTTTCTGATTGTTTACCATCTTAGACAAGAACGCATTGTCCACCTTTAGCTCGGCCAGGTTTACTAAGACATTGTAAAGGCTGTCGCGCTCAATTAATATTTTGCCCTGCCCTGAACAGGCTGTCGATAAGCATATCGCTAGGATAACGGTTACGCAAATCTTGTATATGTTGCTTCTGTTTTTCATACGCAATGGAGTCAATTTTAATCTGATTTATGTAAATGGACTGTTTTGCTTTTTCTGATATTATAATGCTGTCCGCTTGTTTTAGTTGCTGCTCAATAGCCTTTAATTTTTTATTGGTATTGATGTTTCTTACCACCATCACCACTAAGGCAGCGGTTATCAAAAAAGTTAGTATGTATGGCCAGTATTTTTTCATTTATAAACAACTTTATTGCAACGTTGGCACACATACCATTTAGAAACTATGGTTTTCCAAAGTTTGTGACCATGTATCAAACATTTTAATTTTTTCATTTTAAAATTAATTTTCCATCAATTGATATTTCCCAATTATTGTTGATTGTCATAATCTGTTCAACATCAGATGGTTTTAAATTCAATGCCAATTGGTTTGGGTTTGGGTCATGGACTATGTTCATGTCTAAATCTACAATAACAGCGTGCATGACATCTTTAAATGATTGGGACTTCACGGAAGCATAGAAATACCCATTGACACCACCATCAACCTTGGCTACTTCCTGTAAGGATGGGTAATTACTTCCTTTAGGATGCGGGTGTATGTCTTTATTATCGTAATAGTTTGGATAATAATCAAAAATTTCCATGAAGTTGAAGATAACCCAAGAACTATTTTCTTTAAACTTAATAAAGTTTGGCACTTGGTCTAAATCAAATTCCAATAAAGATGCTATTGCAGCTTGCATACAATTACCATACCCCTTGTCCACTATGGTTTGATATACTTTTTTCATTCCGTTAAATATCTTAATTGAAAATGCATTCCGTCTTTACGCTTAAAATCGCCACCCCAAACAAAGCCGGCATCGGCAAAACATTTTACAAGCTCCTTACTCATTTTTGGCTCTTTTCCTAAGCCGTTATCCTTGGCATTGATATCTATGGCACATCCCCAACTGTGAACACTGGCAAACATGGCCGCCAGTTGGTAACGCAATTGGGATAGGTATTCATTGTACTTTTTTTCATAACCCCGTATTGCCCGTGGGTTAAAACACCCGTCCCAAGTTTTAATCTCTTTTTGTAGACCCCTATTGATGATTTGGTCAAAAGCCCACAATAATGGAACCTCCATTTGCTTGTTGCAATAGATTTTTTTTGGTAGGCTCGGAATTTCTTTGGTCATATATTCTGGAACCTCCAGAATCATCATGTGCTTTCTTTCAAAATCCACATTGGACCACCCAAACCGCTTATAAAAATCTACCGAATAGAGCATTAAAAAATTAGCCTTAAAATTGCTTTAAAAAACTCCCATACCATTATCCATAAAATGGTATATATAAATCCCAAATTATCTTTAGAAACCCACTCTACCCATGTATAGAACATGTCCTCAAAGAAATCCAACAGCCAAAAAACCCCTTTTTCAATCCCGTTCAGAATCTTTTTCATTTTTATGCTTGTTTAAAAAATATTTAAAATATTCGCTTATTTTTCCTTGATGGTTTTTGTCAATATCTCGCTTAATCCTATAACACATATGTAACAAAGAAGATATAGCCGCCAATACTGTTATAAATGTAAAATCTACAACCAGCAAAGCACCAGTAACAATTGCCACCAAACAATCTATGGTCCATTCTAGGGCTCTAACTATTCTATCTGGCATTGTTTCCCCCATCTTTTGGTTCTTCTTTCTTTTTTATAATCCCCAACTTTTGAAATACAGCATCCGCTAACCTTGCAAACCTTCCCAGGTCCAACGCAATCCAAAAAGACAGGATGGAAGCAATAACTAAAAGAGAGTTGGATGTGCTCCATTCATATTTCTCATCACTAATTTTAAGCTCAGAAACGGAAAGCCCATAAAAAGCAATGACTAATAAGGACATGCCTATTAAGGTTAAAAAACCTCGCACAGCTATCTCTTGTGCCCTCGATAAATTTTGTTTCCAGTTTGTCATATCTAATAGTTTAATTATCTACCTGATTCATATACTCTTCAATATTATCATATCCATCGCCATCAAAATCCCCGCGGTAACTTTGACTTAAATCTCCAAATTCTCTAATTTCCCAAGCGTCCGCCATTCCGTCATTATCAGTATCATATGAAGCTGGCCTAGTATTGTTAGGTATTACAGGTAATACCCAATTAGCTGTTACCCTACTATTGTAGTCAATGTTGTTTTGGACAACATCAAGCATTTCTGTATCAAAAGGGTCCCGATATGTTTGTACAAAGCCATCATTATTTAGATATTTATAGGCCCCTACATCTTCATTGGTAACCAATCTTGTAAATGCATCGGTAGCGGTAGTTTCAACCCAAGGGTGCTCCACATCCATAAAATGTTTAGTAGTGGTGAAATATTGGTTTAATGCAGGTGTAGTACGGTCTGCCATAACCCACATATCTCTATTGTCAACAGCAGGGTTGCCATCCCAATTTATAGAGTTGCCACCAACAGTTCCAGAGTAAACATTACCATTTGTATAAACAGATGGCCACTTTTCTCCTTCTTGATTATCATCAATCCAGTTATAAGAATTGTTCGTTCTTTGGTAGTAATTGTTGATATGGTTTAACTTAATCAAATGATATACTCTTGAATTTTTATTCGGTGTATTATGGATTATATTATTTACCGTCTCCCCATAATTGTCGAAAGCCATATTCGGGGTACGGTTATTTGATACGGCCACATTGTTCAGAAAAGAAATCTTATCAATAAGCTCTTCTGGGTCGTCTGGCCTTCCTCCGTTGGATGTGACATACATAGCCGTTCCTCCATCAGCATAAAGACCATGTTGAAACGTAACCCTTCTCAACCAACATGGGCAATCAGGAAAGTTTCCATTAAAATTTTGATGCTGTTCCCTAGTAGAACCACCTATGACCTTATCACTTGCAAAGGAACCAGAGCAATGGTCCAATATGACATCATTCCCACCCCTGAAAAGAAAAGACCACGACCATGCGTCATCTGCTCCAGCGTCTATACTACCATCTTGCAACCGTATAGGTCTGGAACGCATATACCGCATAATGATATTGTTGATTCCATTGCTGTTATAACTCTGAAATCTGTGGGAACCACCCCAAAGAGTTATCCCTCCTTGCGGTGCTGATTGCCCATATACAGACTTTCCATTAACATTGGTAAAAACATAATCCCCCACGTTTATCTCTATGTTTCCAGACACATTAAAAACAAGGTGGCCTACATTATCATTCTCCATCAGATTTTTATAGCCACCAGTATAGTATTCATCATCTCCACCACTAGCTGCAACATAAGTTACCCCTGCATAGAAATCAAGAGTATTGACAATTCCTAGAGCTTTACCCCTTCCACCGGTTGCTTCAGCACCACCACCATAAGCTGTTGGAAATGCTTTTAAAACAGTAGGAGGGTCAGGGTCAGGGTCAGGGTTGGGAGGTGTATAACTAGTTCCATCCTTAGAACTTTCAATAACCCCATAAAGCGGGTTGGCTTGTGCCATACTCATATGTGAAATCATGAGTAATAAAAACAGAATCAATATTTTTTTCATTTGACTTCTAGTTTACAGTTATCACTATATTATCAACGGTAAATACATCTCCAGACGCACCTCCTGATGTAGTTCTAATTACAAGGGCTGGATTGTCAACCGCTGCGGTTCCAGTCATTGTAAATGGCTCCCAATTGCCCGCAACACCATCGTCGGCATTATCCTGTTCCGTTGTAGTCCAATCTCCACTCAACAATCTGGTTGTCCAAGCAAGACCTGTATGTTGTTTTCCTTGGAATGTTGTAGTTATATTTTGACCAGAAGTTACCCCTACCAATATGATTTCAGTATCTATACTTCCCGCTGCGTTATGTGTAATAGTTAATTCATAAGAACCTGTATGGGGGTCATTACTTGTAGAGGTTACAGTTGAATTTGCATCTGGAACAGTATTAGCAATGCCATTTACCTCATTGACTGGGTCAGCAGCATTTAAACCATTAAATACAGCTCCACCTCCACTAGTAGATTGCGTTATATTTGATGTGTAGGCAGATGTGTTAGGAATAGCATCATAAGCCCTTACCTTAAAGTCATAAGACGTTGATGTTGTAAGTCCAGTAACTTCATAAGTGGTTACATTGCCCACATCAATTGGCGCACCATCATCCACAGATACCTCGTAGCCCGTTACTGCCGTATTATCAGTTGATGCAGTCCAGTTAAGTGTAACAGAAGTCGTGGTTTGGCTAGGCGAATTTAATCCAGTAGGGACGCTTGGTGCCGTACCGTCAACAGCTACTTCATATTTTCCTGTAATATCCCATCTACTATTAGCAGCATCGTATTCTAATATAAAATTATCTCCCGGAGCTGTAGTTGATGGCAACATAGTTATAGCATCAGTAACATTAACAGTAAAATTGGTTTGTACTTTACCTGCTCCATATTGAGCAAGTCGAAATACCTGTCCGTCTGATGGAGAAGAAGGAGCACTTACTGTTATATCAGAAGCATTATTAAATCTTAATTTTGTGTTATTAGATGCATCTGAATCTAACAAAGTATAGGTGGTTGCTGTAACGTCTTTAAAAGTTGTTAGATTATCAAAACTCCCAGCACTTACACCATCTATTTTGTTCTTTAACTTAGCAAAAGCTTGACGTACATTATCGGTCTCAACCACATCGGTATCATCTGTACCTTCTGAATATCCAGTAAGTAACATTGTTGCAGCAGTAGCATGAGTGCCTTCAAAAAGTTCCCATGCAATTCCATTGTAAAAATATGGCTTGTTAGTATCTGTATCGTAATAAGTCCTTGCTTCTACATTAGTTGGCGGTGTAGAATTTTGGAAGAAAGCAAATGGAGAGGTAAACGTCCATCCGTTGTTTACAGAAAAATTAAGACCTTGAGTTAAATTTCCTAGATACAATAAATCATCTGCTGCTGTAGCACCTTCTTGTGCCCTAAATAAACCCCCTATATCCAAATGTGTTCCGGTACCACTTAGTTGTAGATTTCTATCTTCTGTAATTGTTTGGTCAGCATTTGCCAATGTAGGCACACCAGTTAATCCACTACCACCACCTATAAATTCAGGGGCTGTTACGTCTCCTAAAAAA
>NZ_JBWFBN010000029.1:0-7637 GCF_056326165.1 Saonia sp. | reverse complement strand
GTAGCGAGAGTGGGACTTGAACCCACGGCCTCCGGGTTATGAATCCGACGCTCTAACCAGCTGAGCTACCTCGCCGTGTACTGTAAAACGGCTGCAAATATAAAGCTTAATTTTTGCTCCATCAAAATTAGTCTAATTAAAATATTATTGGGCTTTTATTTTTTTATCATAAAGAAATATATATATTGCCCATAGGAAAATGTTATAGAGAATGAGTGAAAAAATTAAATTTGAGATTGAGTTTGTGATTCAGTCTTCACCACAATTATTATATCAATATATATCTACTCCTTCTGGTCTTTCAGAATGGTTTGCGGACAACGTAAATTCTAGGGGAGAAATTTTTAGTTTTATTTGGGATGGCTCAGAAGAAGAGGCTAAACTTTTGAAAAAGAAGACAGATGAATTTGTAAAGTTTACTTGGGTAGAAAATGACGATGATAGTTTTTTTGAAATGAAAATTATTGTTGATGAAATTACCAAAGATGTTTCTTTGTTTATTTCTGACTTTGCTGAGGAAGATGAATTGGAAGAATCCAAAATGCTTTGGACTAACCAAATATCTGACTTAAAACATGTATTAGGCTCTACCTAAAAAATATAAATAGAATAAGATTATATTTGGCCTTGAATTTTCAAGGCTTTTTTTATGGTTAATTTTTGTGGAAAACTAACTCCAAAAGACTCACACTACCTAAATCACCAAAATAGGGGATTACGGTATGGTGATGCACTATTTGAAACGATTAGAGTAGTGAATGGAAGGGTTGTTTTTTGGGAAGACCATTATTTAAGATTAATGGCGTCCATGCGAATTTTACGTATGGAAATCCCTATGAATTTCACTATGGAGTTCTTAGAAGAACAAATTATGCAAACCATAGATTCTAATGGCCTAGAGAATGGTGCTGCACGTGTTCGTATAACTGTTTATAGAAACGATGGAGGGCTATATTTACCTAAGAACAATGAGGTTTCTTATGTTATTGAAGCTAGTTTGTTACTTGCAACAGATTTTAAAATAAAGGATTCTCCATACGAGGTGGAACTTTTTAAAGATTTTTATGTGAACGCAGATATGTTGTCTACATTAAAAACCAATAATAAGGTAATTAATGTAGTTGGCAGCGTTTTTGCCAATGAAAATGAATATGACAACTGTTTATTGTTAAATGGCAGCAAACAAGTTGTAGAGGCCCTAAATGGAAATATATTCCTTGTTAAGGATAACATTATTAAAACACCACCTAAAAGTGATGGATGTTTAAACGGAATTGTAAGAAAAAAACTTATTTCCATTCTAGAAAAGCATAAGGATTATGTGTTTGAAGAAGTCTCTGTTTCTCCTTTTGAATTGCAAAAAGCGGACGAATTATTTTTAACAAATAGTATTGTTGGAATACAACCAGTAACTAAGTATAGAAAAAAGGAATTTAAGAATACTGTGGCTAAACAATTACTTAACAAGCTAAATAATATAGCTATAGCTAAAGGGGAGGTTAGTTAAGATTGGGGTTTTCTGGCGCATTGGACCACAAAAGGTAATCACCACCCAATTCTATCATTTTTTCTTTCCAAAAGGCATTGGTAGACTTCTGGATAATACCACTCTTATATTTGTTTTGTACCACCACCCATGATTTGGAAGACAGTTCTTGATGGAGTTGAAAAGAATCCCAGCCAGAATAGCCTAAAAAGAAGCGTATATCATCTGATGTTATCATTTTCTTGTTGATTAAGGCCACAGTTTTTTCAAAGTTTCCTCCCCAATAGATACCATTGGAAATTTCAATACTGTCATCTATTAGATGCGGGACCTTATGTATAAAATAGAGGTTGTCTTGCTCAACGGGCCCACCATTAAACACTTGGAAAGGAATGTTTATTTCACTTATTAAGTCACTAATGTCATAATCTAGGGGCTTATTTAAAATAAAACCTATTGAACCCTCATCATTATGTTCTGCTAACAGTACAACAGATCGGTTGAAAGAGACATCGCCAGTAAGTGTAGGTTCAGCTATTAAAAGCTCTCCTTTTTTGGGCTCAAGACCATCCATGTTTTATAGTTATGGTACAATTAAAAATAAGATAAATCTTATAATTAGCAAAGATTATTAAACAAAAAAGCATTTCCTTGGGGGGAAATGCTTTTTTATATATTTAAAAAGGATGATTTAGTTTACTGCTTTGCCTAATTCAGCACCAGCTTTAAACTTAACAACATTTTTAGCTGCAATTTTGATAGTTTTTCCTGTTTGTGGGTTTCTTCCATCTCTAGCATTTCTCCTAGAAACTGACCAAGATCCAAAACCTACTAAAGAAACTCTATCACCTTTTTTAAGTGACCCTTCAACATTTCCCAAGAAAGATTCCAATGCTTTTTTAGCTGCTGCTTTTGTGATGCCTGAATCAGCTGCCATGGCATCGATTAATTCTGTTTTGTTCATAATGTAAGTAAATTAATTGTTGTTAAAATAATTTATATCAGAACAAATTTATATGGATTTGGCATTAACGCAAGTAAAACCAATGTAAATCCGTAATTTTGTTGATAACTTGGGGTGTTTGTTAATAAAGTAAGGCTTTTTTTACGATTCTTCTCAGCCTAGTGATAGCAAGGGTTTACAGAACATATGCATTTTTTGACAAACTCAGTCCATTTAACACATCTTTTATATCCATTTTTCTCTTCCCGGGTAATTGTATTTCTAATAGATTTATATATCCTTTTTTAACGGCTACTTTTAATTCTTTTTTTGAAAAAAGTAGTGTCCCTATTTTTAAATCATGCTCCTGTAACTCTATAGAAGCTAAATATATTTTGATTGGAATTATTCCCTCGTCATTGACCAAATTTGTCCAAGCTGTAGGGTAGGGGCTTAACCCACGAATATGATTATATATATTGGTTATGGATTGTTCCCAATCAATTTTACATGTGTTTTTATGTATTTTGTAAGCCGACTTTAATTCTTTAAAATCTTTTTGTTTTGTTGTTGTAGCAACACCTTTCTCAATCAACTTTGTTGTTTTTAATACAAGTTCTGCCCCTAAATTCATTAATCTATCATGTAAATCACCTGCCGTTTCATCATTTTTTATGGGTGTTTTTTCTTGAAGAATAATTTCTCCAGTATCGATCTTATCATCTATAAAAAACGTAGTTGCCCCTGTTTGGGTTTCGCCATTTATAATTGCCCAGTTAATGGGCGCAGCACCTCTATAATTGGGTAATAAAGATGCATGGAGGTTAAAAGTTCCATATTTGGGCATATTCCAGACTATTTTTGGCAACATTCTAAAAGCCACTACAATAATAAGGTTAGGTTTTAATACCGATAGCTCTTCTATAAAGTCCTCACTTTTTAGGTTGGTTGGTTGCAATATTTTAAAACCCTTGTTAATCGCATATTTCTTTACAGCTGACTCATTTAATTTTCTACCCCTTCCAGCTGGTTTATCTGGAGCTGTGACAACTCCAACTATGTTATAGGAATTTTGCTGTAGCACATCTAAAGTAGCTACTGCAAAGTCTGGAGTACCCATAAATACAATTCGTAATTTCTCTATTTTATCTAAGCTGGTATTCATTTTTTTTGTTGATTGATATCTGTTCGTTTTCCAAAAGTTTTTGGATAATAGACAGGACAATATTCTCTTTATAAGCCAAAGAACCGATTAATTCTCTTGAAGTACTATTTTTTTTCTCAAGGAGATTAACTATTTCACTTTCAATAATACTTAATAATTCTTTGCTTGGTTTTTTGTCTTTTGTACACACATCACAAATACCGCACCTTTCTGTTCTTTTTTCTCCAAAATATTTAAGTAGCTGTATACTTCTACATTCGCTGTCATTTTTAATATAGCTGAGCATACTTTGTACATTGTTGATCTTTAGCTCTTTTTGACTTTCAATTTTATCGGAAAAACGATTAATGGTTCTGTCATCTTCTCTAGGAACAAGAAATGTAATTTCTAAATCTCCTTGCTTGCTTTGGTATTCAATGATTTCATCTTTTTTAAGCTGCTCCAATACTTTAATGAGTTCTGTTTCAGTAACCGTAGTTTTTTTGGAAATTAATAACGTATTTATTTTGGTTTGATATTCAAACAAACCTCCATAGGTTCTTATAATGGTCTGTATAATCGGAGCGATTAATTTGTTTGATTCCATGTAACTGAACAACACATTTTTTGAAGCTATAAATTGAATTGTAGTTCTGTTGGAAAATGTTTCAGACAGAGCAATGACGGAGTTTTGATCTAACAATCTAAGTCCATTGTATGTTAGCATTGGATTTAACTTATATACATCGCACAATTCATTGAATTTAAGTTGGAAGACCTCGTTAAAGCCCTCGCCATAAGCTATCTGAAAGTAACTGTTTAGTTTTTGATACAGAAGTTTTATAAATGCCACATCTGGAAGAATGCTTAAAAATTGTTTTTGCACTTGGCGTTCATCATCCTTATTGGTAATTAAAATTGCTTTAGCTGGCTTGCCGTCCCTACCCGCTCGACCTGCTTCTTGAAAGTAATTTTCAATGCTATCTGGAATTTGATAATGAATCACCATTTCTACATCGGGCTTATCTATCCCCATTCCAAAGGCATTGGTAGCGACTATTATTTGGGTTTTATTTTCTAACCAATTGTTTAAGGTATTGGCCTTTTGCTTTTTGTTCATTCCCCCATGAAAGTAGTTTGCCTTACTGCTATTTTTATTTAAATAATTAGCCATTTCTTCTGCCAATCTCCTAGAACGCACATAAATAATAACACTCTTTTTTGCTTGTGTGCACAATGCCTTTATCCTGTAGCGTTTATCTTCCTCCCAAAGAATGTTCAAAGAAATGTTGTTTCTTAAAAAAGACTCTTTAATTATTGTTGGATCAATTAACTTTAAACTGGTCAGAATATCCTTAGCAACCACTTGTGTTGCTGTAGCTGTAAGAGCAATGGTAGATGCTTGGGGTGCAAGTTCTCGTAGAACAGAACAATTAAGATATGCGGGCCTAAAGTCATTGCCCCATTGAGAAATACAATGTGCCTCATCAATTGCAATGAGGCTCACATTCATTTGTAAAATCTTATCCTTTACTATATCATGCTCCAAACGTTCTGGAGACATGTACAAGAATTTGTAATTACCATAGAGACAGTTATCAAGCAGATTTATAATTTCTTCTTGGGGAATACCTCCTGTCAAGGCAATAGCCTTTATTCCTTTGTTTTTAAGACTATTTACTTGGTCTTGTATTAAAGCGACCAATGGCGATATCACTATACAAATGCCATCCTTTATTAATGCTGGTATTTGGTAACAAATGGATTTTCCACCTCCCGTGGGTAATAATGCAAGAACATCGTTGTTGCCCATTACAGCATTGATGACCTTCTCTTGTGAGCTTTTGAATTCTGAAAACCCCCAATAGTGCAATAGAATGTCCTTAGGGTCTTTCTTCACTATCTTAATTCTTTAAGAATAAATTGAACTCTTTCAATAACTTTTCCAGTAGGAACTTCAATGACATTGTATCCTAAATCCTGATACGTCTTTTCTAATTGGTCGTGAATTTGTGTTGCTTCTTCAAAATTTTCTAGTCGCTCATTGTCAGATACATATATTTCCTCCCAAGGAGGCAATAAAAACACTTTGTCATACCTGTTTAATTGGCAAGTATCAATAAAGTCAACTCCATACTCTTGGTTAAAGTAATCCATGTAGGCCAAGACGTCTGGTAGCGCTCTATCATAAAAAAGTATTTCTTTTTTTATTTCTGTTGCTTTTTTAAATTGTTCCAAGCGGCCTGACAATAACTGTCTATTGAATTCGTACGGGTCTGACACAAAAGCTAGGGGGTTCGATACAAATGAATTGGGATTACCCTCTTCCTTTGCCTTTAAAGTCATACTCCTTATAATTTCATGAAAACAGTAGTAACCACCCTGTTCCAATTTGTTTATCACGGAAGTTTTTCCTGTTCCAGGCCCCCCTGTGATAACTATTCTTTTTGAATCCAAATGAAGAATTTTTATACCACAAAGTAATGAAATCCTTACTAGACTAAAAAATTAGGACTGTTGCAGTATATTTGCTAAAAAGTTGAAATGGACACTGAAAAATCAGAAGAATTTTATAAAAGATTAAAAGAACAATTAGAGGAAAATAATAGCTGGCCAGCTGATTATCTCTACAAGTTCATTGTTCCAACTGATGCTTCCAAGATAGCAGAAATAAATAAGGTTTTTGATAATACAGGAGCTGTAATAGAATCAAAACAATCTAAAAAAGGAAAATATACTAGTATTTCTGTAACAGTTAACCTAAATGGGCCAGATGAGGTCATTAAAAAATACCAAGAAGTAGGTAAGGTAAAAGGGGTAATATCATTATAAAATAGTATTTGTGGTATAATTTTGTTAATTTGCAAGCGTTATTACTACACTTCCATAATACATTTTAAGCAAAAAAAATCAATTTGAACTTAGTAGAAAATTTAGAATATAATACTGAGCGTTCACAGCTCATTATTCCAGAATATGGACGTCATTTCCAAAAAATGGTGGATCATGCTGTATCTATAGCAGATAGAGAAGAAAGAAATAAGGTTGCGCAATCCATAATTAGTGTTATGGGTAACCTACAACCACATTTAAGAGATGTGCCAGATTTCCAACATAAATTATGGGACCAGTTGTTTATTATGTCCGATTTTAAATTGGATGTAGATTCTCCTTTCCCAATCACTACAAAGGAAATGTTGCAGGAAAGACCTGAGCCATTGGATTATCCCCAAAACTTCCCAAAATATCGTTTTTATGGAAACAACATAAAACGTATGATTGATGTTGCCATTGGGTGGGACAAAGGTGATATGAGAGATGGGTTGGAGTATGCTATTGCCAATCACATGAAGAAATGTTACCTAAACTGGAATAAAGATACAGTAGAGGATACAGTAATCTTTAAACATTTATTTGAATTGAGTGATGGACAGATTAATTTAGCTTCATCTGATATTGTACTTACTGATAGTGCCCAATTTCTTAAAAACATTCCCGTTAAGTCCAACAATAGGAATAATAACAGTGGGAAAAAGAATCATAGGAACAATAACAACCGAAATAAGAAACGATATTAATTTTCTTCCGTAAATGGGAATATTTAAAATAGAGGGTGGGCACAAACTTCATGGAGAAATTACCCCTCAAGGTGCCAAAAACGAAGCTTTACAAATCCTTTGCGCTGTATTACTAACTTCAGAAAAAGTTACAATTAATAACATCCCTAACATTGTGGATGTTAATAAATTGATAGCCTTATTGGAAGATTTGGGTGTAAAGATTCAAAAGAAAGGGAAAGGCTCTTATACTTTTAAAGCGGATGATGTTAATTTGGATTATTTGCAATCAGAGCAATTTAAAATAGACGGCAGGGGATTGCGAGGTTCTATTATGCTTGTGGGACCATTATTGGCTCGTTTTGGTAAAGGGTATATTCCAAAACCAGGAGGAGATAAGATTGGCAGGAGAAGATTGGATACCCATTTTGAAGGATTTATAAATCTTGGTGCTAAATTTAGATATAATAGAGAAGAACATTTTTACGGGGTTGAAGCAAAAAAACT
>NZ_JBWFBN010000028.1:0-11039 GCF_056326165.1 Saonia sp. | reverse complement strand
TAAAAAATCCTCGGTAAAGCCCGAGGATTTTTTTATTTATTAAAGTCTTTCAGTGTTTTAATTATAATTGAAACACAGTCCAACAATTGTTCTTGGCTCATTACCAAAGGAGGCGCAAAACGAATAATATTACCATGAGTTGGTTTTGCTAACAATCCATTTTCTTTTAACGCCATGCAAATATCCCACGCTGTAGTACTATCCTCAGAATCATTAATCAATATAGCATTAAGCAATCCTTTTCCCCTTACTTTAGTAACCAGGTCACAACTAGGAATAAACTTGTTCAATTCTTCTCTAAATAGCTTTCCGAGCTCGTTTGCATTCTTTGCTAATTCTTCTTCTTTAACAACTTCTAAGGCTGCTATTGCAACGGCAGCGGCAACTGGATTTCCGCCAAAAGTACTCCCATGATTACCTGGCCCAATAACATTCATAATGTCATCATTAGCTAAAACAGCAGAAACAGGATAAGCTCCCCCGCTTAAGGCTTTCCCAAGAATAAGAATATCTGGTTTTACATTTTCATGATCAACAGCAAGCATTCTTCCCGTTCTGGCAATACCCGTTTGTACTTCATCAGCAATAAACAATACATTGTACTTACCACAAAGCTCTTTTGCTGAACTTAAATATCCTTCAGAAGGCACATAAACTCCAGCTTCGCCCTGTATGGGCTCCACTAAAAATCCTGCAATATTTTTATCGTTCTTTAATGCATTCTCCAAGGCTTCAAGATTATTATACTCAATTTTTATAAACCCGTTAGTAAAGGGTCCAAAGTTTTTTCTAGCTACTGGGTCATTGGAAAAAGAAATGATAGTTGTGGTACGACCATGAAAATTATTTTCACAAACTACTATTTGTGCTTCATTTTCTGAAATTCCCTTTTTCTCATACGCCCATTTTCTACATACTTTCAACGCAGTCTCCACGGCTTCCGCACCTGTATTCATTGGTAACAACTTGTCAAAACCAAAAGTTTCTGTAGCATATTTTTCATACTTACCAAGCATATTATTATAAAATGCTCTTGAGGTAAGTGTTAGGTTTTGTGCTTGGTTTACCATTGCACCAACTATTTTAGGATGGCAATGTCCTTGGTTAACTGCTGAATAGGCTGACAGAAAATCGTAATATTTTTTTCCTTCAACATCCCAAACAAAAACACCTTCTCCCCTATTCAATACAACTGGCAAAGGATGATAGTTATGGGCGCCATACTTATTCTCCAAAGCAATAGCATCCTCAGAAGTGATTCTTTCTAAAACTGACATGATTTTAAATTATTTAAGTAAAACTATAGCAATTCCTTCTTAGGGAGAGAAATCATCCTTTGTAGAACGGCTAAATTACTAATTTTTATGACATTTTGATGTTTTCCAAATGTTAGAAAATAAATTCCAAATAATATTTCCTGACAAGTGACTTGTAAGAAAAATCCGTGTCTAATAAGTAGGATGGGTATTAAAACATGTTCTCAATAAATTTTGGTGGTTCCCCAAACACGCCAGCATTGTTAAATCAATGCAAGAAAAAAGCCTTATTTTAAAATAAGGCTTTTTTTATTTCTCTTTACCAAGTAGTTCAAATCACTTATGAGATAGAACGGATATTTGCAACTCTAACCTTTTTAATTCTCGTAACAAATCATTTTTATCCATTTGCATCCACATATAAAGTTTTATCATACTTAGCGCCATAAGGCATATAAAAATACCTGTTCCATAAACTAGCAACTCATTCGTACTATTTGTATCGGCAAAATGAACCGCACAAAAAATTAGCAACCCTAAAAGGCCTATGCTAGCTATGTTCATAATAATTGCTAGCCATCCCATTCTGCCTTTATAGAGACCACCCAATTTTCCAAACAAATTTTGCTCACCTAAATTATCATAAAACTTTGCTTCATCTTGACTTAATGCCTCTTTTATCATTTCATCTATTTTTTCAATGTCTTTTTTCATCTTTATTGTTTTTTAAAATTGTTTTTAATTTTTCTCTTGCATGGAACAGTCTAGATTTTACAGTTCCAACAGATACTTCTAGTATATCACTAATCTCTTTTAAGGAATATTCCTCTATATAAAATAACTTTAACACTACTTGCTGATTATTGGGCAACAAACGAATCGTATTTAAAAGCCTAGTAATCTCTAATTCCCTTTCTGAGCTATCTTCATTAACTTTTGATACATGGTAATAGCTTTCAAGTTTGTTTTTATCTCTTTTTTCTTTGCTTATAAAATCCAAAGATTTTCTCGTAACAATCTTAGTGGCCCAGCTTCCAAAACTGTTTGGCTCTTTAAGATTTCCTAATTTGTTGATGATAACATTCCAGCAATCTTGCACTATATCTTTGGAAGCATCAAAATCTTTTGTGTACCAAAAGGAATGTCTGCAAAATTTTCCGTGGTAACGGTTTACCAATAAAGATAGGGCCTTCTTGTTCCCGGATTGATATTCCAATACCAGTAGTCCATCAAATATTTTATTGGTATTTTTCATGCTTGGCTTCTATCATAAGGACATAAAAAAACTTAAAAGGTTCAAAAAATCTAAACATTTTTATCAGTTCATCTTAAAGATACCTGTTCTATATGCAAACCTATTCCTATTTTTGCCGCATGCGAAGAAAAAACAATAGAGTAGTTTTTGAAAATGTTGAAGTGATAGATGCTGGTGCCAAGGGAAAAACCGTGGGTAAAGCACCCGATGGCAGAGTCATTTTTTTAACAAACACAGTTCCTGGTGATATTGTAGATGTACAGACCACAAAGAAGCGAAAGGCTTATTTTGAAGGAGTTGCCACCAACTTCCACACCTTATCCAATAAACGAGTAGATGCTGTTTGTGAGCATTTTGGTGTATGTGGAGGGTGTAAATGGCAACATATGGGCTATGAGCATCAATTGTACTACAAACAAAAGGAAGTTGAGAATAATTTAGTTAGAATAGGACATTTGGAACTCCCGGAAACATTGCCCATACTAGGTTCTAAAAAGCAATATTTCTACAGAAATAAAATGGAATTTTCCTTTTCTGATAGTCGTTGGCTTACACTGGACGAGATTAATTCTGATGAACAAATTGAAGACAAAAATGCATTGGGGTTTCATATCCCGGGCATGTGGGATAAAATATTGGATGTAAAAAAATGTCATCTACAAGAAGACCCATCCAATACAATTCGGTTAGAAGTAAAGGATTTTTCTACAAAGAATGGATTGTCTTTTTTTAATCCTAGAAATCAAAAAGGACAACTTAGAACACTAATGATAAGAACAACTTCTATTGGAGAACTCATGGTGCTTATCCAGTTTTATGAAAATGATGAAGCAAAAAGAGCTTTGCTTTTAGAGCATTTAAAAATCACCTTTCCCGAGATTACTTCATTACTCTACGTTATAAATCAAAAGCAGAACGATACCATTTATGACCAGGAAGTAATCTGCTATGCTGGGCAAGACCACATTTTTGAGAAAATGGAGGGGTTAAGGTTTAAAATAAATGCCAAGTCCTTTTACCAAACCAATTCAGAACAAGCCTATGAATTATACAAAGTAACCAGAGATTTTGCTGAACTTACTGGAGATGAATTGGTGTATGATTTGTATACTGGAACTGGAACTATTGCTCAGTTTGTAGCAAAAAAGGCAAAAAAAGTGGTGGGCATAGAGGCTGTCCCAGTGGCAATAAAAGATGCTAAGGCTAATGCAATTCTTAACAAAATTGAAAACGCTGATTTTTTTGTTGGAGATATGAAAAATGTATTTAATGAAGATTTTATTAATATCAATGGAAAACCAGATGTTGTTATTACAGACCCGCCAAGAGATGGTATGCATAAAGATGTTGTTAATCAAATATTAAATATAGCCCCAGAAAAAATAGTTTATGTAAGTTGCAATAGTGCAACGCAGGCAAGGGATTTGGCGCTAATGAACCATATGTATAGTATTGAAAAATGTCAGGCTGTAGATATGTTTCCACAAACTCATCATGTTGAAAATGTTGTACTTTTGAAAAAAAGAAATTCATAAACTGCTTTTCCCAATTTTTCTATGAAGAAAATTAGCATTGTCCTTTTTATAGTCATAACAATCATTTTTATTGGCAGTTGTGAGAAAGATGATATTTGTGTGGATAATGATACTCCCCTATTAGTTATTGACTTTTATAATATTGCCGATACTTCGGCTGTAAAGGCAGTATCTAAATTAAGAGTAGGTGGCCTAGACCAAGAATTTACGGTAAACACTGTAAATGACCGAACAAATTTAGAAAGCATAAGCATTCCCCTTAAAACCGATGATATAACTACCAGTTATGCGTTAATAAAAGATTCTGCTGATGATGATGAAGGCAATGAAATTGGGAACCCAGATGTGCTTACTTTTAATTATATGGTGAAAGACACGTTTGTTTCCAGAGCTTGTGGTTTTATTGCCAATTATGAAAATTTGTCTGTAAGTCTTACAGCGGATGCGGATCAATGGATACAAGATATAATTATAGTGGATACCCTAATACAAAATCAAACTGCGGCCCATGTCAAAATATATCATTAGCCTATTATTCCTTGTGTCTTTTGGTTTAGGATACAGCCAAAATGAGTCCATAGACTTACAGCCAAAAGATACAGTGGTACATAAACAACAGTATGGTATTAGAGCAGGAGTAGATTTGAGTAGAATTGCTCTTTCATTTTTAAATGATGATTATACTGGTTTGGAACTAGTTGGAGATTATAGATTAACATACAAGCTCTATTTGGCAGCTGAGTTGGGGAATGAGGAAAGAACCAAGCAAGAAGACTTGTATAATTTTACTACATCTGGTAGTTATATTAAGTTGGGTGTAGATTACAATACTTATGAAAATTGGTATGGTATGGACAATTCCATACATATTGGAGGCCGCTATGCATTTAGCACCTTTAGCCAAACTTTGAACGAGTATCAATATTATGATACCAATAGGTACTGGAACCCTAGCAGTTTTGTTACAGGTTCTACTGCTCCTGAAGATTTTAGTGGGCTTAATGCCAGCTGGCTAGAATTTGTTCTGGGAATAAAAGCAGAACTTTTTGCTAATATCTACCTTGGTGGCAGTGTTAGACTGGGTTATCTAATTTCTAACAAAGAATCTGATAGATTCCCAAACCTTTGGATTCCTGGCTTTAACAAAGTTACAGATGGCAGTAATTTTGGTGTCGGTTACAATTACTCCATTACCTACTTTTTACCACTTTATAAAAAGGCAAAAAAGAAAAAGGAAGAGGCTGTAAATCAATAAAATAGAACTTCGCATTGCTGCGTTTTTTTGTTTAACAAAATACTTTTTTCTCTTATAAAAGTTTAAATTAGTATTATATATACAATTCTAATCACTAATCTAAATACCAAAAACCAGCCTTTAACATGATGAATTATAAAAAATATTTTTGGATTATAGGCGTACTACTAATTGTAGCCTGCAACGATACAAAACCAAAAGAAAAGACAACTCAAGAGACTGTTCCAAAAATAGACCAAGTGGCTGGACTATTTTCTAACCACCAAGTTATATCTAATATTGAATATTTAGACATAAACGGCACAAGCATGCAATTGGATGCCTATGTACCAGCAATTAGAATAGGTGGTCCGCCATGGATAGAGTATTCAAATGATAAAAAGCCTACACTTTTATTTTTACATGGTGGCGGTTGGACCAGTGGTGACAAAATATCCCGTTCTCTATACTTAATGCCTTTTGTGCAGAAAGGTTGGTGTGTAGTAACTGCCAATTACAGACATTTAGACAAAACAGATTTGGCAGGTTGTATTAGCGATTCTAGGTCTGCTCTTAATTGGATATATGAAAACAGTGACAAGTATAAGTTTGACACTTCAAAAATTGTAGTGTCGGGTGAATCTGCAGGTGGTCATTTAGCGCTAATGACTGGTCTTATTTCCAATGATCAAGATTTTCAAGCGCCAAAAACCAACAAAAAATTGAGTGTTGTTGGCATCATCAATTGGTTTGGAGTTGCTGACCTTAACTTGGCATCCGAAAATTGGGATGATGAACGCATTAAGCTGGTTACTGGAAATGCTTCCAATCCAAAAGCATATTTAGAGATGTGTTCCCCAATTTCGTATTTAGGAACAAGCTCACCTCCAATTCTATCTATACACGGAAATTTAGACGTTTCAGCAAATTACGAACAATCAGTGCTTCTTCATCAAAAACTAAATGAAATGGGACTTAAAAATGAGTTTCTAACAATTGATGGAAAAAAACATGGGAATTTTAGCAAAGTAGAAATGACCATGGCCTATAATAAAATATGGGAGTTTACAAAAGGCTTGGGAATTAATTAAAATAGTTCCAAAACTGTAAGGTATTTAGGTTGTAATCGACTTAAGTATAAAACATTGTGTTTTTAACAAAGGGTAGTGCAAATGCACTACCCTTTGTTTTATTTTACAATAAATACTATTATGAACAATAAAGTTGTTAGCTTTAATAAATGTAAAAACTATGTCCGAAATTAAATTTAAAAACACACGTTTTAATCCATCCATAACTCCTTTTGAAGAGCTATCGGTTCAAATAGCAAAAGCTTATGGCTATACCGCGGATTTGTCTATAGATAAGCATTTGGCGCAATTATTACGGCTTAGAGTAGCTCAAAAAAACGAATGTGCTTATTGTATTATTTTGCATAGTAAAGCATCTAGAGATATTGGTATTTCAGAAGGAAAAGTAGATAATATATCATCCTGGTATAATAGCGACTTGTATACTGGTGACGAAAAAATTGTATTGGCCTATTGCGATGTTCTCACGGACGGAATTTCAAAAGATTTTCAAAAGTATCATGATGCATTATTAGGTAGATTTTCTGAAAAAGAAATTGCAGAAATTGCTGCCATAATTATAAACATGAATATTTGGACACGATTAAAATTAGCTCAAGGGCAAGTACCATATATAGGTTAGTAAATTTCAAACAAAACAAACATTAGCATGGATTTATTTAAATCATTGTCAAATTTCATAAAAAATAAAGAGGAAACAGTATCTAATACATCTCCTGAGGGTTTGTGCCCAAATTGTTGGGGAAGGCAAGAATATAGTGGGCAGTTCTACATGGCCATTAAAAATGAAGGTATTGATATTAACACTGTAGACAGCAAAAAAGGGTGGGTACAGGAATATGCAGAAAAACATTTGCATAACATTCAATTAAAACAAGAGAATGAAAATGTGGCATGCCCAAAATGCAAAATAACTTATAGACCTGCCAATTAAAGGCTTAACTTAATTTTCTTCTTTTTCCCAATTTGCAATAGTTTTATCTATTTGCATTTGTTCATTAAAAGTGTGGTAGTATAGAAAACTACCTGTAAGTGCTTTCATTTTATCAGCTGATTTCAAGGCTTCTTTAAAATTATATTTATTGGCTAGTATTCGTGCTTTTATCCAATACATGTTTCCCATTAGAAACTCTTTTGCCGTATAATTTGGATTCCAACCGTTTTTCAATTTCAACACTTCTTCTTCGCTCTTATTTATCCATTCCAGAGCCAAATCCATTTTTGTGTTTTGTTTTAATAAATATTCCGCTCCTTCCATATAGCTAACCCACTTTAACAAAGGGTCGGCTGTTTTATAACTTTCCGTCAATGCATTTTGTATATACAATATGTGATTGGTTTTAACTTCAAACCCAATTTTATATCGTTCCCAATTAAGATAAACAGTACCAAACTCTGGCCCTCTATTTTCAACAGAATAAGTAAGATTTTCTGTAAATCTAGATTGGACAGGAAGGCTTTTAACTCTAAGTACATCTTCCTTTTCATCATATCTAAAAGAACCCCATTGTTCATAAACTTTATTAAAAATTAACTCCCACTGGTCATTCTCTTTAGGAAGAATAAAAAAGCCATATTTACCTGCTGATAATTTTTTTCCATTGATTTCAACATTCTCACCAAACTCTATGGTAGTAGCATTATTTGCACCAGCTCTCCAAACTTTATTATAAGGAACTAGTTCTCCCCAAACATTTCTTCCTTTAACAGACGGGCTACTATATTTTATATCTATACCTGTATATCCTATTCTATGATAGAGCTTCTTATCTGGGCTATGACGTGGTGAAACTTCCATTCCAAATGACCATTGCCCATAACCTTGAATTGAAAATAGAAATACTACTATAACACCAAAAACATATTTCCATATTTGAATCCTTCTTTTTTTTGATTTCATTGCTTATACTATTTAAACAATGATACCAGATATTGAATAGATACTATAAACTTTTCTATTCAAAACTATTCAAAATGGACTTCAAAAAAAGTAGTATGTAATTTGAAGTATTATTGGTTTTTTGAAGCCTTTTTGCTTCCCTCATAAATATCATACTTTACCAGCCGTGATTCCAAGTGGCTATTGAAAACTTTTATTTTTCGTGATGGTCTAAGCCCTACATATTTTAAGGCTTCAAAATTGGAAGTAATTAGCCAAGCTTCAGTACCTGGATAGTTCTGTTTTAGTGTATCTCCAATAGATGCGTAGAACTCCTCCATTTCAATATTCAACCGTTCTCCATAGGGTGGGTTAAAAACCATATGTAAATGATTATCAGTTGGTTTTAACGTTTTAAAGAAGTTTTTTCTTTCAACAGTTATATATTCCGACAGATTGGCATTATCAATATTTTCAATTGCTTTTCGTACTGCTGACGGAGCCTTGTCATAACCAATAATTTTATGATGAAACTCTCTGGTTTTATTTAAGCTCGCATCAACAATTTTGCCATATAGTTCTTCATCAAAGTCTGACCATTTTTCAAATGCAAAACCTTTTCTGTTGATATTTGCAGGAATATTACAGGCAATCATGGCTGCTTCAGTTAAAAATGTACCACTACCGCACATAGGGTCAATAAAATCACTTCTACCATCCCATCCACTCAACAAGAGAAGTCCAGAAGCCAAAACTTCATTAATAGGAGCAATATTGGTAGCAATTCTATAACCACGTTGGTGCAAAGACCTCCCAGATGAATCCAATGAAACGTTACATTGGTCTTTTTGTATATGTATGTTTAAACGAAGATCTGGATTCTTAACATCAACATTGGGTCTACGTCCTTTTTTATCTCTAATTTTATCTACAATGGCATCCTTTGCTTTTTGAGAAACATAAAGTGAATGTGTGAAATTTTCTGAATTCACTGTCGTATCAATAGCAAAGGTGGTATCTGGAGTAATATATTCATCCCAATTGATTGTATACATTCTCCTATATAAATCATCTTCGTTCCTTACCTGAAAAGAATGGATGGGTTTAATAATCTTTATAGCTGTTCTTAAACAAAGGTTTGCTTTATACATAAAGCCCATATCACCATCAAATGAGACACTTCTTACACCCTCTTTTACATTCCCCGCGCCAAGATTACGAAGCTCTTTTGCCAAAATTTCTTCAAAACCAAATAAGGTTTTTGCTAACATTCTAAAATTGTTCCCCATATATTTCTAAAAGAATATGACAAAAATACGCTAATTTTAACCTCTTGCATTTAAATATAAAATGCATTTGATACATGATATACATTTTACCCATATTGGCAGTTCTTTCAAGCTTTGTTTTTGTTCTTATTATAAAACCAAAAAACAAAGCAAAAGTAAAATTACTCTTGGCATTTAGTGGTTCTTTCCTACTGGCCTTAACAATTTTTGAACTTTTTCCATCTATATATCAGGGAACTAATACAAAAACTGTAGGGGTCTTTATAATGCTTGGAATTTTGTTTCAGATATTTCTTGAATTCTTTTCAAAAGGAGCTGAGCATGGTCACGTTCATTTGGAAAAAGAGAATACTACATTTCCATTATTACTATTAATAAGCCTTTCAATCCATTCGCTTTTAGAAGGGTTTCCAATTGAAAAGTATGACAGTATCATCTACGGGGTTTTAATTCATAAAATACCTATAGCTATTATATTAAGTATCTTTTTAATTGGTTCCAAAATAAAACTATCAAAGGCGGTTTTTTTTATTGTTTTATTTTCAATAATGACACCTTTAGGAACTTATTTAGCTGCAAATTTGGCTTTTTTACATTCGTATGAACCACAAATAACCGGTTTGGTAATTGGTGTTTTTTTACATATTTCCACTGTAATTTTATTCGAAAGTTCGGAAGGACACTCTTTTAATCTTAACAAACTGATTGTAATTGTATTAGGAGTTGCTTTAGCTTATTTTTTGTAGGTTATATTATTGATTATCAATCTAATATATTGTTTCACACAACATCATTGTAAATAAATAACCAATGAGAAATACTCCCGCTAAGGACAAAAAAATGCCAAATTAGGTGGTTATAAGGAATTTTCTTAAAAGCATAAAAAATAATCCCAAAAGTGTAAAAGGCCCCACCTAAAAAAAACAGCCACTTTCCTTTCTCTGAAATTTGATTCCATAAACTATTAAAATCAAATACAATTAACCACCCCATTATTAGGTATAATGCCAGAGAAAGAATTTCAAATTTACCTGTAAAGAATAATTTAAATAATGTCCCTATTATGGCAATTGTCCAAATAATATAGAATATAAACCAACCCTGACCTTGCTCCAATGTTATAAGTGTTACAGGAGTATAAGTGCCTGCAATTAAGAAATAAATACTTACATGATCAAAAATTCTTAATCTACTTTTCCTTTTGGGTCCATTTGCCATATGATACATGGTGGATGCAGTATATAAAACAATTATTGAAACTGAATAGATTACAATAGCATTGGTACTATATATTGTTTTATTTGTGTTTTTGTTCAAGAGAAGCACAAAGCCAATTACACTGAGTAAAATACCAACTGCGTGTGATATAGCATTTAGTTTTTCTTCTCCTTTATGTATATTGGTTTTCATTTGTTCAAATATAATCTTTGACCACAGTGTAAAACAAAAAAAAGCTCCTTACGATTGTAAGGAGCTTTTCAAGAAAGGCGGCGGCCTACT
>NZ_JBWFBN010000027.1:0-11874 GCF_056326165.1 Saonia sp. | reverse complement strand
GAAAATCCTCGCGGATTTTCAGTTTGGTGTGTACTTGCAAAGTTAAGTGCTAACCAACGCAACTAATCATACACGTCGAATACGCCTACGGCGTACTTTTGTTGCACTGCTATTGCAGCTGTCGTACATAGCGCGGCGTTACAACCAATTTAAACAAATGAAATATCTATTCATAATTCCATTAATATTATTTCAGCACATTGTAAATGCTCAAGAAATTGAATTTAAATCCAACTCAAGAACTATATTAGGTTTTGCAAAAGATAAATCCGCTTCAATCAGCGCTGGAGATATAGACCATGATGGAGACATAGACTTAATAGTAGCAAACGGAAGACATTGGCCAGAGCCAAATAAAATCTTTATTAATAATGGTTTTGGCGTTTTTACCGTATCAAAACTACTCGATAATGTAAACGAAACTAGTTATGCAACTGAATTGGCTGATTTTGATGGTGATGGAGATTTAGATATTGCTGTTGGTAACGATATGGCTCCAAATACACTATACATCAATAATGGTCAAGGTGAATTTATTAAATCAGGAAACTTTGGAGAAAAATATGCACCTACCCGTAATTTAAAGACAGTTGATATTGACTCTGATGGAGATATTGACATTCTTATTACAAATAGAGGAAGAGAAAATGAAATTTGTTTAAATAATGGAAAAGGACAGTTTAATGAGATTGTGAAATTTGGCTCAAAAGATGACTCAACTATTGATGTAGACGTTATAGACATAAACAAAGATGGTCATAAAGATTTAATTTTAGCTAATAGGGACAAACAACAAAATTTTATCTATTTGAATGATAAAAATTTAAATTTTGTTAAAAGAATCCCTTTTGGTAGTGGAAATGACGAAACGAGGTCGGTTGGTGTGGTTGATATTGATAATGATGGGTTTTATGATATTATTACTGCTAACATCAAAGAAGCAAACATAATTTATTTTGGGAATCGTGAATTGAATTATGAAAAAAAAGTAATTTTTGATGACGCTTCTGATAATTCATATTCATTAGATTTTGGAGATTTAGACGGTAACGGAACTATAGATATTGTTGTAGCAAATTCAGGAGAACCAAATCAGGTATTTCTAAATTTTGAAAAAGGAACATCTTGGAAAAAAGTCAGTTTAAGAAATGATAAATCAGCAACTTACGACATTATAATTGCCGACTTAAACAATGATAGTAGATTAGATATAATTGAAAGTAATTCAGACGATATTAACTTTTTCTATCGAAATACAATTAATAGTAAAAAAGATTAAAACTGGTTGTAACACGTATATAAACATAGCTAATAAAGGCTTTCTAAAAGGCTTGTGCTTGTTTACAAAGACAGCCAAATTTTTAAATTTGGCTTTTAAGATTGATAAGATAAAAAAAGAGCAATGAAAAAACTTATAATATTTACAATCTTACTTTTTATTTTAGGTTGTAACAAGGAGGAAACAAGTCCTGAAATAGAAAGAGGTCTATTAGAAAACCAAGTCATAAACATTGGGGGAGTTGATAGAAACTATCACATTTATATACCTAAAAATTCTATAAATGCACCTGTAGTTTTGTTGTTCCACGGAAATGGCGGAAATAACGATGATATGTTAGGTATATCAGGAATTAAAGCACCCTATAAGGTTTGGCTTGATATAGCATTAGAGGAAGACTTAATAATAATTGTGCCAAACGGCACACTTGGTTCAAATGATAAAAGAGGTTGGAACGATTGTAGAACTGATGCTTTAGAAAATCCAACTATAAATGATGTAAATTTCATTGAAAAGCTGCTTGATTATGTTAAAACAACCTATAAATCAAACGAATCTAAAGTATATGCAGTTGGCACTTCGAATGGTGGACATTTTGCCATTCGTTTAGCAGAAGAAATACCAAATAGAATAACGGCTTTTGCTTCAATTGTAGCTTCTAATTCTATAAATTCAAACTGTAATAGCTTACAAATAGAAGTTTCAGCCCTTTTTATGAATGGAACTAACGACCCAATTTTGCCTTATACTGGTGGGCAAATGCCCGCAAATCGTGGTGAAGTGCAATCAACGGAAAGCACAATTAATTATTGGGTAAATAAAAATTCAACTGATACAGTTCCAGAAATCACAAATCTTACTGACATAAACACAGATGACAATTCCACAGTCACAAAATATCTATATAAAAATGGTCAAAACGAAACGGAAGTAGCTCTTTATGAAATTAACAATGGAGGACATACAGAACCAAGTCTGTCTGAACTATATAGTAACCTTTATTTATTGATAGTAGGGAATCAAAATAGAGATATAGAAATGGCAAATGAAGTTTGGAATTTCTTTAAAGCTAAAACAAAATAAATTACTGCACATAACAATGTATAACCACAATTACGGCGAATTCGACTACCCTTCGACAAGCTCAGGACAGGCTGAATTCACTCGGAATTACTAATATTAGTATTAAACCGAAAATTAGTAACTTTAATCCCGTAACTGACAGTTATAGAAGACCGATGATGTTGAATACGCCTGCGACGGTGTGTATAATTTAACCAAAGCAGATGAATAAAATTGAAAATAGATTATCCGAATTAGGAATTCAACTACCAGAAGTTCCTAAACCTGTTGCAAATTATATTCCTGCCAAACGGACTGGAAACTTGATTTATATAGCTGGACAAATTCCTGTAGAAAGGGGAATTATAAAAAAAGGAAGGCTTGGTAAAGATTTAAGTTTAGAAGAGAGTAAATATGCAACTAAACTTTGTGCAATTGGTTGCTTAGCAGCAATTAAAACAATTTGCTCTCTTGACAAAGTAACCAGTATTGTTGCTATGCACGGACTAGTAAATTCTACTTTAGAAAACACTGAACAAGCGGATGCAATGAATGGAGCTTCTGATTTTGTTGTTGAAGTATTTGGAGAAATTGGAAAACACACTCGAACAGCAGTTGGAGTTAGTGTGCCTCACAATATTGCAGCTTCTGTTTATATGGTCGCAGAAGTTGAAGAATAAAATACTATGCGCAACAACGTTTATAATTAATTGCTTTGGCAAGTGCTTATTTAAGATGCAAACACCAAAAAAAGACAAATTCTCAAATAACAGTCAGGCGATTTTGCTATATTTCCTTAAAATTCAATGCCAACGCTACCTCTTGCATACTGCTTTCGCAGCTGTCGTACATAGCGCAGTGTTAGCACCAATCAATTCATAATCATATAAAAATGAAAGTTACTGCTGAAAAAAATGAAAAAGTCGCTAATATGATATTTGCATCCATTTATCCACTTTACTTGGATAGGTTGGAGAAGAATGGTAGAACAAAAGAAGAACTCAACCAAGTAATAGAATGGTTTACCGGTTTTGGTAAAGATGCTTTGCAAGTGCTTATTGAAGAAAAAGTAACTTTTAGAACATTTTTTCAAAAAGCAAGAATACATCCCAATGCACACTTGATTAAAGGAGTCGTTTGTGGTTATCGAATTGAAGAAATAGAGGATGAATTTGAATTGTATAAGCAATGCAGACGTATGGAAAAACTTATTGATGAATTGGCAAGAGGTCGTAAAATGGAGAAAATTTTACGAGAAGAAAAAAAGTAAAAACTGGTGCTAACGACATGTATAATTAATTACTAATGAATTTCCTTCTCGGAAATTCCTCGGAATTAATTAACTTGAGTCTTCATCGGAAAATCATACACAAAATCAATGATGTCCAATACGCCTGTGGCGTACTTTTGTTGCACTGCTATCGCTGTCTATGCACTTAAAGATATTATTAGAAATCTAATTAAATTCTGCAAAAAAACAGCCCTAGAGATCTAATACTTGGGTACTACTACGAAGATTGGAAAACAAAACATCCAAAAAAACTCTTGATTTCATTAAAACGTTTATAGAAAATGGTATTTAAGGAAAAAACAAAGGGCCGCGAGCTTTGTGTTTACTTTATAAGGTCTATTTTTAGGTAAATTATCCATCTTAAATTAGTTCTGTATGAAAACTCTTTTTACTCTTTGTTTTTTAATGCTATTCAATGGCATTGTACTCTTTGCACAAGAAACCAATCCTGTCATTAAAGGAATTATTAAAGAAGCCAATGAAAATTCCCAATTAGAAATCCTAGGCCATCAACTAATGGATGGTATTGGCCCACGACTTGTAGGAACACCTCAAATGAAAAATGCCCATGATTGGGCAGTAGCCAAATACAAAAGCTGGGGCATAGAGGCCTATAATGAACAATGGGGAGAATGGCGCGGATGGGAACGTGGTATTACACATATAGATATGGTACATCCTAGAGTACAAAGTCTAAAAGGAACACAATTGGCGTGGAATCCCAGTACATTTAAAAAAGGGGTCACTGCAGAGCTCGTGGTATTACCTATGGTAAAAGACTCATTGGAATTTGCAAAATGGTTGCCATCAGTCAAAGGGAAATTAGTGATGATATCCATGTTACAACCCACTGGAAGACCAGATTATAATTGGGAAGAATTTGCTACTGAGCAATCATTTGAAAAAATGAAAGAAAGCCGTGAAAAACAAACGAAAGAGTGGAATGATAATATGAGGAAGACTGGTTATGGGAGAAGAACCCTTACTCCTGTATTGGAAAAAGCAGGTGCCGTTGGAATTGTTGCCTCTTACTGGTCACGTGGTTTTGGGGTAAACAAGATTTTTGCTGCTTACACAAAAAAAATCCCTACAGTAGATTTAGAATTAGAAGATTATGGAATGCTGTACCGCCTTGTAGAATCTGGGCAAAAACCAAAGCTTCATATTGTGGCTGAGTCCAAAGAGCTTGGAACCGTGCCAACATTTAATACAATGGCAGAAATAAAGGGAACAGAAAAACCTAATGAATATGTTATTCTTTCTGCTCATTTTGACTCCTGGGATGGTGGTACTGGAGCTACGGATAACGGCACAGGAACTTTAACCATGATGGAAGCCATGCGTATTCTAAAAAAACACTATCCCAACCCTAAACGTACCATTTTGGTTGGGCATTGGGGAAGTGAGGAGCAGGGATTAAATGGTTCTAGGGCATTTGTAGAAGACCATCCAGAAATTGTTGCGGGTGTACAGGCCGTTTTTAACCAGGATAATGGAACTGGTCGTGTGGTAAGAATGTCTGGAGGTGGTTTTTTAAATGCATACAATTATCTTAACAAATGGCTTTATGCCGTTCCAAAAGAAATTACCTCGGAAATTGAAACCACTTTTCCCGGTACTCCGGCCAGAGGAGGGTCAGATTATGCATCATTTCAGGCTGCTGGAGCTCCTGCTTTTAGTCTAAGTTCCTTAAATTGGTCGTATTGGAACTACACTTGGCATACCAACCGAGACACATATGATAAAATTATTTTTGATGACGTTAGAAATAATGCAATTCTTACAGCCATCCTTGCCTATATGGCCAGTGAAGACCCAGAAAAAACTTCTAGAGATAAAGCCGTGTTGCCTATAAGTAGCAGAACAGGCGAACAGCTTGTTTGGCCTACACCCCGTTCTCCTGAAAGAAAAGGTGGAATTGATGATTAATTGACATAAATAAAAATAATTCAGCCTGCCCATTTATTATGAGCAGGCTGATTTATAAAGTGCAAAATATGTTTCTATTTTTTTATTCCTCCTCAGAAGAATCTTCTTCATCGGCTTCGGAGAAATCGTTTAAACCTTTATCAATCAATAAATTATACCACTGTATTATTTTTTTTATATCACTGGCATAGACTCTATCCTCATCATAATTAGGCAAAACTTCAAAGAAATATTCTTCTAATTTAATTTTTTCTTCCTTATGTCCCACAGCAGTTTTACCACCCTTTTCTTTGTCTTTTATTTTTTGAAAGACCTCTCTAAGTGGAAGTTCTTCATCCAAAGTATAAATTGCAATTTCTGACAAGACACTCACATTATTACTTAGACTTACCGTAACTCTTCTGCCATCCAATAAAGATTCGGCCACAAAACCAGTACGTGTTTGTGTTACCAACTTAAAGAGTCCTGGTCTGCCACCAATGGATAAAATCTTGTCTAAGCTCATTTTCTAGAAATTTTGGACAAATATTACACTTTTACATCAATAATTAAATGCTTTTATCTTCCTTTTTTTGCATCTGGAAAACGCATTCTATAATCCACCTTAATTTTTCCTTTGGAAATATTAGTAAGTCGGCTCTTTAAAAGGCGTTTTTTAAGCGAGGATAATTTATCTGTAAACAGAATACCTTCTATATGATCATACTCGTGTTGTATAACCCTAGCTAAAAGCCCATCAAAGGTTCCTGTATGTTCTTTAAAGTTTTCATCTACATAAGAAATGGTAATAGTATCCTTTCTGGAAATATCTTCCCTAACATCTGGTATACTTAAACAGCCCTCGTTAAAATTCCAATCCTTCCCTGTTTCTTCAACCATATGGGCATTTATAAATACTTTTTTAAAACCAGAAAGCGCTTTTTTCTCTTCTTTGGACAGTTCCTCATCTTCCGCAAATGGTGATGTGTCCACCAAAAAAACACGGATGGCACGACCAATCTGTGGTGCTGCCAAACCAACTCCAGCAGCATTGTACATAGTCTCCCACATGTTCTCCAACAATGCTTCCAACTCTGGATAATCCATATCTATATCTTTCCCTACTTTTCTTAAAACAGCATCTCCGTAGGCTACAATGGGTAATATCATGTTTATTATTCTTTAAATCTTGTTCTGTTTACAACTCCTGTGTTAAGCCATTTTATTATATCAAAATACAAGAATGTAAGTTTAAATAATTTTTTTCCGTTTTGTACTTCATTTCTCTGATTCTTTGGACTATCATAAACTGCCATATGTTGATCTGCGCTTAGTCCTTCTATACTATTCAATCCAAAAGAAACTTTATTCTTAAAAGGGAGTGCATGAAATTGTTTAATAATTTCCTTTGATGCTCCTCTCCTATCACAAATAGTGAAAAAGAAATTGTCAAAGTTCTTATTATTTTTTAATCTTTCCACTCTTCTATTCCATTTTTCTGTTGCCTCTTGTTCATTCGCATAATGTTGAAAATGAATTTCTATATCATCTAACATTCCAATGGGATAGACCTCCTTTACATTAATTTCGTATTTGGATTCCTCAACAAATCTTAATTTTAGATTAAGATAATGCTCAAAATTCTCTAATAACTTTATATAACACGGTCCGCAAAAAAACAATCCAACAAAAGGCGTATTATAGGGCAAATCCAACCATTTATATAATTGTCCACCCCAACAATTTTTGCTTATGATTACAAAGTCAGTTTTCTTTAAACGCTTACGGTCCTTTTTAGAGAAATAAGTCTCTAAGTATTGTCTAACTTTTCTTTTTATAAATATTTCTGGACCTTTCAAATATTAAAAATTAGTTTTTTCTAAATAGGACTGCAATATGATTGTGGCACTAATTTCATCTACCAAGGCCTTATTTCTTCGTTGATTCTTTTTTAAACCACTATCCAACATGGTCTGGAAGGCCATTTTGGAGGTAAAACGTTCATCTTGGCGCTCTATGGGAATCTTAGGAAAAGTCTGTTTCAATTTTTCCATAAAAGGAAGAATTAAAACTTCAGATTCAGATGGTGAATTATCCATTTGTTTGGGTTCCCCAACTACAAACAACTCCACTGGCTCCTCTTCCACATACTTTTTTAAAAAAACTAAAAGCTCGTTAGTAGCTACAGTAGTTAAACCAGAAGCTATGAGCTGCATTTCATCAGTCACCGCAATTCCAGTACGTACTTTTCCATAATCCAATCCTACAATTCTTGCCAATTCTACTTTTTTGGCAAAAATAAACCATAAAATGTTATAAGTATAAAATTGAAAGATTTATTGGGAAGTACCCCTTATCTTTGCTAAAATTTTTACAAAAAATGACCGAACTACAACAACTTATAGAAAGTGCTTGGAATAACCGTGAGCTTTTAAAAGAGAATACAACTCAGGATGCCATAAGAGAAGTGATTGATTTATTGGACAACGGAAAATTACGTTGCGCAGAACCAACAGCCGATGGATGGCAAATAAATGAATGGGTAAAAAAATGGGTGGTCATGTATTTTCCTATTCAAAAAATGGAAACTTTAGAAGCAGGTATTTTTGAGTATCATGATAAAATTCCTTTAAAGAAGGGTTACAAAGAAAAAGGAATCCGTGTAGTTCCAAGTGCAGTGGCACGTCATGGAGCTTACATTTCTCCCGGAACCATTTTAATGCCGAGTTATGTAAATATTGGAGCCTATGTAGATGAAGGTACAATGGTAGACACATGGGCAACTGTTGGTAGTTGCGCGCAAATAGGAAAGAATGTACATTTAAGTGGTGGTGTAGGTATTGGAGGAGTTTTAGAGCCCCTACAGGCAGCACCCGTAATTATTGAGGACAATGCTTTTATTGGGTCTAGAAGTATAGTTGTGGAAGGTGTACGTGTAGAAAAAGAGGCCGTTCTTGGGGCAAATGTTGTTTTAACAGCATCTACTAAGATAATAGACGTTACTGGCAAAGAACCAATTATAACAAAAGGTAGGGTTCCTGCACGTTCAGTTGTTATACCAGGGAGCTATACAAAGGAATTCTCAGCTGGGAGTTTTGGAGTATCATGCGCCCTTATTATTGGACAACGAAAAGAGAGCACAAACAAAAAAACGTCTTTGAACGATGCTTTGAGAGAATATGATGTTGCTGTGTAAAATGTAGGAATTTTATCATTATATACAATTTTTCATTTCTTTTTTTGTTATATATTAAAAAACAAGGAGTAAGGCGCAACCAATTAAAGTCCTTAACATCTCTTTTAATATATTTAGATAATAATTCTAATATGCCAAACCCAAAAATAACCACCTTAATAATAACCTACAATGAAATGGGGTACATACAAAAGTGTATCGACTCTATTGAATTTTCTGATGAAATCATTGTAGTAGATTCATATAGTACAGATGGTACTTATGAGTATTTATTAAATCACCCAAAAGTAAAGGTGATACAAAATCCTTTTGAAAACTTTACATCTCAAAAATCATTTGCCTTAAAACAGGCAACAAATGATTGGGTATTGTTTTTGGATGCTGATGAAGTGGTTTCAGAAAAATTACAGCACGAGATTGTAAACACAGTAAGCCACAATACTGAACATGTTGCTTTCTGGTTTTACAGACAATTTATGTTTGGAAAAAAACAATTACGATATAGTGGTTGGCAAACAGATAAAAACTATCGATTGTTCAGAAAAAGTAAAGCTAAATTTTCAGACAAAAAAATAGTGCATGAAACCTTGGTAGTCAATGGTAGTTCTGGTATTCTTAATGAAAAACTTGTTCATTATTGTTATAAGAATTATGAAGACTACAAGGCAAAAATGCTAAATTATGGTAGATTAAAAGCCAAAGAAGATTTTTACAAAGAAAACTATTTTAATTACTTATTCTATATTATAAAACCTGTATGGAAATTCGTTAATCATTATATTCTTCGTTTAGGATTTCTTGATGGCAAAAAAGGCATGACCATTTGTTACTTAAATGCTCTTGGGGTCATGGAAAGATATAAAGAACTAAAACGTTTGGAAAAGAAAAATGAGCTTGCCTATTATTTGGTAATGCCATAGTGTGTCCAAACACTTTTCTCTTTTTTGGTAGCTTTTCTAATCGTCATATTTTTGGCAATGGATTCTGGAGTTTTATATCCCCTTTTGTGATCCAAATGTATACAGACCGCACTGTAGCGCAATTGTTTTGATTTTATACCAAAATTAAAAAGTCGTTCACCTAATTCTCTATCTTGACCACCATACTGCATCCGTTCATCAAAACCATTCACATTTAAAATATCCTTTTTCCATCCAGAAGAATTATGTCCGTTCCAACTAGCATTTGTTGGTGTCACTGTATTAAAGAACTTGGAAAGAAAACCTCTTGCTGTAAGCTTATTGTTTTTAAAAGTCTTTGGAAGGCCTTCATTCTTTAACCAATTTATATTAAAACAATGCTGTTGCAGTATGTCATTCTTTGTGATTTTTTTGGAAATATTCATCGGTAACATATAATAACCTCCAGAAATAAAATACCCAATTTCTTTATTAATATAATGTACTTGTACAAAATCCTCGCGAGGAATACAATCGCCATCTGTCATAATAATATATTCCGAATTACACGCAGAAACGGCCTTGTTAAGTATCCTTGATTTTTGAAACCCTTCATCTTCTTGCCAAACATGAACTATATCATAATGCACTTCTTGTTGCATTTTATCTATAAGTTTCTTTGTCTTTGGACCAGAACCATCATCTGCAATAACTGCTTCAAAATTTCTAAACGTCTGGCAATTAAAACCCCAAAGAACTTTTTGCAACCATTCTTCTGAGTTGTAGGTACTAACAATTACCGATATTTTTGGAGCCTCTGTCATATTTATAATTGTGGGCAAAAATATAAAAGTCTAGTTGTATATCTGTAATTTTGTTCTTTTATGTTTTTATTCCTAATACATGAAAGTTAAAGAAATTCCTGTTTCACTTTTTTACACTTGTAAGCTTTTAATGACTTCAAGTAAAAAACTCAATGCCCTAAAGGATGAAAAAGTATCGGCAATAGTTTCTTTGACATCAATCCCGTCAAGAATTTCCATTGTTCATATAACAATCAGAAGTCTGCTAAAGCAATCTGTGTCTCCAGATAAAATTGTATTGTGGTTACATAGTGATTTAAAACAAAAACTTCCTAAAAAGTTGACGAAGCTTGAAGGGAGTATTTTTGAAATTCGGTTTTCAGAATTAACCTGTTCACATAGAAAACTGGTACATGCATTGGAATCATTTCCATCAAAAACCATTATCACCTGTGATGATGATATGATTTATGACTCCAATTGGTTAAAACTACTATATAATGAACATTTAAAATTTCCGAACAATATTATTGCAAATCAAACCCGTCATATTAACTATGATGCAAACGGTGAGTTATTACCCTACAAAAAATGGATAAAAAAAGAGGGCGCAGAATTTAATCAAAATGCAATCTTACCCATTGGAGCAGGGGGTGTTCTTTATCCCAACGGTGTACTTTCCGAGCAAACAACCAATAGAGATTTATTCTTAAAATTAACACCAAGGGCAGATGATTTGTGGTTTAAAGCTATGTCATTTTTAAAAGGAACTATCTGTAGAACATCAGAACAAATTCCAAGAGAGCCAATCCCTATAATAGGTTCGCAAATAGAATCCCTTAAAAAAACCAACGTGGATAATGATAAAAACCGAACGCAATGGCTGGCCGTATCTAAACATTTTAAAATAAATATTCATCAATAAAATAAATGACCGAAGAAATAAATAAGGCTATAGAAGTTTTAAAAAAAGACGGATTAATTCTCTATCCCACAGATACTGTCTGGGGAATAGGCTGTGACGCTACCAATGAAGAAGCAGTAAAAAAAATATATGCCCTTAAAAAAAGAGTAGACACAAAAACTATGATATGTTTGGTTGCCAATGATTTTATGTTGGAAAAATATGTTGAGAAAGTACCGGACGTTGCTTATGACATTATTGATTTGGCAGAAAAACCAACCACTATTGTATATGACAACCCAAAAGGAGTCGCAAAAAATCTTATTGCGGAAGATAATTCATTGGCAATTAGAGTTGCAACCGATAAATTCTGCCAATATCTCATAAATAATTTCAAAAAGCCGTTGGTGTCAACCTCTGCTAACGTTTCAGGAAATCCTACGGCTGTCTGCTTTAAAGAAATAGACCCTGCAATTTTAAAAGGTGTGGACTATGTAGTAAATTTGTATCAAGAAAAAAAAATGGCGACACC
>NZ_JBWFBN010000026.1:5689-22632 GCF_056326165.1 Saonia sp. | reverse complement strand
CGGTGTAGCTCAGGGGTAGAGCGTTTCCTTGGTAAGGAAGAGGTCACGAGTTCAAATCTCGTCATTGGCTCAACGATAAATAAGAATTTGTACACTAATATAATATAAACTAAGATTAAATTCATTAAACATGGCAAAGGAAACTTTTGATCGTTCCAAACCGCACTTAAATATTGGTACTATTGGACACGTAGATCACGGTAAAACTACATTGACTGCTGCTATTACAACTGTATTAGCTAACGCAGGTCTTTCTGAATTGAGAAGCTTCGAATCTATCGATAACGCTCCTGAGGAAAAAGAAAGAGGTATTACTATTAATACTTCTCACGTAGAATATTCTACAGCTAACCGTCACTATGCGCACGTAGATTGTCCAGGTCACGCGGATTATGTTAAGAACATGGTAACTGGTGCGGCTCAAATGGACGGTGCAATTTTGGTTGTTGCCGCTACAGATGGACCAATGCCACAAACTCGTGAGCACATCCTTTTAGGTCGTCAGGTTGGTATTCCAAGAATTGTTGTATTCATGAATAAAGTGGATATGGTAGATGATGAGGAGCTTTTAGAGCTTGTTGAAATGGAAATTAGAGAATTACTTTCTTTCTATGAGTATGATGGTGATAATGGGCCTGTAATTGCTGGTTCTGCTTTAGGCGCACTTAATGGTGAGCAAAAATGGGTTGATACTGTTATGGAATTAATGGCAGCTGTTGATGATTGGATTGAGCTTCCAAAAAGAGATGTTGACAAGGATTTCTTGATGCCTGTTGAAGATGTGTTTACTATTACTGGTCGTGGTACTGTTGCTACTGGTCGTATTGAAACTGGTGTTGCTAATACTGGTGATGCAGTTGATATTATTGGTATGGGTGCAGAAAAGTTAGCTTCTACAGTTACTGGTGTTGAGATGTTCCGTAAGATTTTAGATAGAGGTGAAGCTGGTGATAATGTTGGTATTCTTTTAAGAGGTATTGAAAAATCTGATATCAAAAGAGGAATGGTAATCTGTAAGCCAGGTTCTGTTAAGCCACATGCTAAGTTTGAAGCTGAGGTTTATATCCTTAAAAAAGAAGAAGGTGGTCGTCATACACCATTCCATAATAACTATCGTCCACAGTTCTACGTAAGAACAACAGATGTTACAGGTACAATAAACCTTCCTTCTGGTGTTGAAATGGTTATGCCAGGCGATAACTTAACTATTATAGTTGATTTACTTTCACCAATTGCATTGAGTGAAGGTCTACGTTTTGCAATCCGTGAAGGTGGTAGAACAGTAGGTGCTGGTCAGGTTACAAAAATTTTAGATTAATATTCTAAAACAATAATTTTCATTGAGGGTGTCCCGTTTTTGCGGGATACCTTTCAATGTAAATATAAACGGGTGTAGCTCAGTTGGTAGAGCACTGGTCTCCAAAACCAGGTGTCGGGAGTTCGAGTCTCTCCTCCCGTGCCAAAAGGAAATCAAAGGTTTAAGATTTTCTATCATTTTTTGAAAAATTTAAGTTGATGTTTACATATATTAAAGAATCAATTGAAGAGCTTAGGAACAACGTAACGTTGCCTACAAGGGAAAAATCTTCTAACCTTATGGTTATTGTAGCTGTTTTTTCCATTTTGTTTGCATTGGCAACTTGGGGAGTGGATAGTTTGTTCAGTAAGTTGATAAAATTGTATTTCGATAATGTAATTAATTAAGAAGCCCTATGTCAGAAGTATTGGAAAAAAAATGGTATGTGGTAAGGGCTGTAAGTGGTCAAGAAAACAAAATCAAAGGCTATATAGAGAGTGAAGTAGCTAGACTTGGTTTTTCAGATTACTTAGAGGATGTTTTGGTACCTACAGAGAAAGTGGTCCAAATTAGAAATGGAAAAAAGATAAACAAGGAAAGAGTGTATTTTCCTGGTTATATAATGGTGAAGGCAAATTTAGGTGGAGAAATGGTCCATATTATTCGCTCTATCACCAATGTTATTGGTTTTTTAGGAGAAACAAAAGGAGGAGATCCAGTTCCACTAAGAAAAGCAGAGGTAAACAGAATGTTAGGAAAGGTAGATGAATTGGCTGTAAATACGGACAGTGTTTCCATTCCGTTTGTGTTGGGCGAGACTATTAAGGTTATAGATGGTCCTTTCAATGGATTTAATGGCACTGTTGAGAAAATCAACGAAGAAAAGCGTAAGCTAGAGGTAATGGTGAAAATTTTCGGAAGAAAAACACCATTGGAACTAAGCTATATGCAAGTAGAAAAAGTATAATAAAATTGTTACATATATAAAAGTTGTGTTGCTTCCAATTGACACACTTTAAATTTAATTTAAAACAATGGCAAAAGAAGTAAGTAAAGTAGTTAAACTACAAGTTAGGGGAGGTGCTGCGAATCCGTCGCCACCGGTTGGACCCGCTTTAGGTGCTGCCGGCGTTAACATCATGGAGTTCTGTAAGCAGTTTAATGCACGTACACAGGACAAACAAGGCAAAGTATTGCCTGTTGTTATCACCGTATATAAGGATAAGTCTTTTGACTTTCTTGTAAAGACACCGCCAGCGGCAGTTCAGCTATTGGAAGCAGCTAAGATTAAAAAAGGATCTGGCGAACCTAACAGAGTAAAATCAGGTAGCGTTTCTTGGGATCAAGTTAAAACAATAGCGGAGGATAAAATGGTAGATCTTAATGCATTTACTGTTGAATCTGCTATGAGTATGTTGGCAGGTACTGCAAGATCTATGGGTCTTAAAGTTTCAGGAAAACGTCCTTTTTAAAATCTTAAAAGCAATTTAAAATGGCAAAATTAACTAAAAAGCAAAAAGAAGCTCATAGTAAAATAGATAAGAATAAACTTTATTCTATTGATGAAGCTTCTGCTTTAGTAAAAGAGATAACTAATGCAAAGTTTGATGCATCTGTAGATTTAGCTGTACGTTTGGGTGTAGATCCAAGAAAGGCAAATCAAATGGTTCGTGGTGTAGTAACACTACCTCATGGTACAGGTAAAGATGTAAAAGTTTTGGCTTTGGTAACACCAGATAAAGAAGCGGAAGCCAAAGAGGCTGGAGCAGACTTTGTTGGGTTAGATGAGTATTTGGATAAAATTAAAGGCGGTTGGACAGACGTTGATGTTATTATCACTATGCCAAGCGTTATGGGCAAATTAGGACCTTTGGGACGTGTATTGGGACCAAGAGGTTTAATGCCTAATCCAAAAACAGGTACAGTAACAATGGATGTGGCAAAAGCAGTGTCTGATGTAAAAGCTGGTAAGATTGATTTTAAAGTGGATAAAACAGGAATTGTACATGCTGCAATAGGAAAGGCTTCCTTTTCTTCAGATAAAATTGCTGGTAACGCTAAAGAATTAATAGATACTTTGATGAAGTTGAAACCTACTGCGTCTAAAGGTGTTTATGTAAAGAGTATTTACATGTCTAGCACCATGAGTCCGAGTGTTCAATTAGATCCAAAAGCAGTTTAACCGGTAGTTCTAAGTTTTTATAATTATGACAAGAGAAGAAAAAGCAACCGTAATAGAAGATTTAACTGCGCAATTGGCAAATAGTTCTACTATATATCTTGCAGATATATCTGGATTGGATGCAGAAACAACTTCTAATTTAAGAAGAGCATGTTTTAAAGCCGATATTAAGTTGGCTGTAGTTAAAAATACCTTGCTGTCAAAAGCAATGGAAGCTTCTGAAAAAGAGTTTGGAGAACTCCCTGAAGTATTAAAAGGAAATACTTCATTGATGTTTTCTGAGACAGGAAATGGTCCTGCAAAACTCATTAAAAATTTCAGAAAAAAATCTGATAAACCTTTATTAAAAGGAGCCTTTGTAGAAGAAGCAATCTACATTGGGGATAATCAGCTAGATACTTTGGTTAGTATTAAGTCTAAAGAAGAAATGATTGGCGAGATTATTGGATTGTTACAATCTCCAGCCAAGAATGTTATTTCTGGACTTAAATCTGGTGGAGGTAAACTAGCAGGTATCCTAAAAACATTATCAGAAAAATAGTAGCACGCACTAAAAACAATTATATTTTAAAAATTTATTAAACGATAGAAAAATGGCAGATTTAAAAGATTTCGCAGAACAATTGGTAAACTTGACCGTAAAAGAGGTTAATGAGTTAGCTGATATATTAAAAGATGAGTATGGTATTGAGCCAGCAGCAGCAGCAGTAGCTGTAGCAGCTGGTGGAGCAGCTGGTGGTGATGCAGAAGCAGCTGAAGAAAAATCAGAATTCGATGTAATTTTGAAAGCAGCAGGAGCATCTAAATTAGCAGTTGTTAAATTGGTTAAAGAATTGACAGGTCTTGGGTTGAAAGATGCTAAAGACATTGTTGATAGCGCACCAAAAGCTGTTAAAGAAGGTGTAGCCAAAGATGAGGCTGAAGGTATCAAAAAATCATTGGAAGAAGCAGGAGCAGAAGTTGAGCTTAAATAATAGCAACAACCATAGTATGTTGGTTTAGGTCTTTTCGCCAGTTTGGCGGTTAGACCTAAACCCTTTTATATATAATAGTATATAAAGTTATATACCACCCAACTAGTATAGTATTCACGTTCAAAATTTTGTCCATCGATGTTCACAAATAAGACTGAAAGAATAAGTTTCGCATCCGCTAAGAACATACCGAACTATCCGGATTTCTTGGACATTCAGATTAAATCATTTCAAGACTTTTTTCAGCTTGAAACTAAATCTGATGAAAGAGGAAATGAAGGGTTGTACAACACCTTCATGGAAAACTTTCCTATTACAGACACACGAAATCAATTCGTATTAGAGTTTTTAGACTATTTTATTGATCCACCAAGATATTCAATCCAAGAATGTATAGAGCGTGGATTAACATATAGTGTTCCTCTAAAAGCTAGATTAAAACTATTTTGTACAGACCCAGAACATGAGGATTTTGAAACTATTGTTCAGGATGTATATCTAGGTACTATACCATATATGACGCCAAGTGGTACATTTGTTATCAATGGAGCAGAGCGTGTTGTAGTATCTCAATTACACCGATCACCTGGTGTATTCTTTGGACAATCCTTCCATGCCAATGGTACTAAGTTGTATTCGGCTAGAGTAATTCCATTTAAAGGTTCTTGGATAGAGTTTGCCACAGATATCAATGGCGTAATGTATGCCTACATTGATAGAAAGAAAAAATTACCTGTTACTACACTTTTCAGAGCTATTGGTTTTGAAAGAGATAAAGATATTTTAGAAATTTTTGACCTTTCTGAAGAAGTTAAAGTTTCTAATGCAGGACTTAAAAAAGTATTGGGTCGCAAATTGGCGGCTAGAGTATTAAATACTTGGCACGAGGACTTTGTGGATGAAGATACTGGAGAAGTTGTATCTATTGAAAGAAATGAAATTGTTCTTGATCGTGATACCATTTTAGAAAAAAGTCATATTGAAGAAATTATTGAGGCAGATGTAAAAACTATTCTTTTACATAAAGAGAACAATGCCCAAAGTGATTATGCAATAATCCATAATACGCTTCAAAAGGATCCTACAAACTCTGAAAAAGAGGCTGTAGAGCACATTTACCGTCAATTACGTAATGCAGAACCGCCAGATGAAGAGACTGCACGTGGTATTATAGATAAATTGTTCTTTTCTGATCAACGGTATAACTTAGGTGAAGTTGGTCGTTATAGAATGAATAAAAAATTACAGTTAGATATTGGAATGGACAAACAAGTTTTGACCAAAGAAGATATCATTACAATTATTAAATACTTAATTGAGCTTATCAACTCAAAAGCAGAGATTGATGATATTGACCACCTTTCTAATCGTCGTGTTAGAACAGTTGGAGAACAATTATCATCTCAGTTTGGTGTTGGTTTGGCCCGTATGGCAAGAACCATTCGTGAGCGTATGAATGTACGTGATAATGAAGTGTTTACTCCAATTGATTTGATTAATGCGAAGACATTATCTTCTGTAATCAATTCATTTTTTGGTACCAACCAATTATCTCAGTTTATGGATCAAACAAATCCATTAGCAGAGATAACTCATAAAAGAAGATTGTCTGCCCTTGGGCCAGGTGGTCTTTCTAGAGAAAGAGCTGGTTTTGAGGTACGTGATGTTCACTATACTCACTATGGTAGACTTTGTCCAATTGAAACACCAGAGGGACCAAACATTGGTCTTATATCTTCACTTTCAGTTTTTGCAAAAGTTAACCCAATGGGCTTCTTGGAAACGCCGTATCGTAAGGTTACCAAAGGTAAAGTAAATACCAAAGAGTTTGTTTATTTGAGTGCAGAGGAAGAGGAGGGAATGAAAATTTCTCAGGCCAACATTCCAATGAAAGATAATGGCGAGATAGATGTTGAAAAGGTTATTGCCAGAGAAGAAGGTGATTTCCCTGTTGTGGATCCAGCTGAAATAAATTATACGGATGTTGCTCCCAATCAAATTGCGTCAATTTCAGCTTCATTAATTCCTTTCTTGGAACATGATGATGCCAACCGTGCTTTGATGGGGTCAAACATGATGCGTCAAGCAGTTCCATTATTAAAACCACAATCACCAATTGTTGGTACTGGTTTGGAAAGACAGGTTGCTTCTGATTCTAGAGTATTGATAAATGCAGAAGAAGATGGTGTTATAGAATATGTGGATGCTCAAAAAGTAACCATTAAATACAAACGTACTGAAGAAGAAAGATTAGTAAGTTTTGAAGAGGATTCTAAAACATACCAATTAGTAAAATTCAGAAAAACCAATCAAGGAACTAGTATTAACCTAAAACCAATTGTTAAAAAAGGAGATAAGGTTAAAAAAGGGCAGGTTCTTTGTGAAGGATATGCTACTGAAGCTGGTGAATTGGCATTGGGTAGAAACATGAAGGTTGCCTTTATGCCTTGGAAAGGGTATAACTTTGAGGATGCCATCGTGATTTCTGAAAAAGTAGTTCGTGAGGATATTTTTACTTCAATTCATATTGATGAATATTCTTTAGAGGTTAGAGATACTAAGCTGGGTGCTGAAGAATTGACAAATGATATTCCAAATGTTTCTGAAGAAGCAACAAAAGATTTGGATGAATACGGTATGATTCGTATTGGTGCTGAAGTAAAACCTGGAGATATATTAATAGGTAAGATTACACCTAAAGGAGAATCTGATCCAACTCCAGAAGAAAAATTACTTCGTGCCATTTTTGGTGACAAAGCTGGGGATGTTAAGGATGCTTCATTAAAAGCATCACCATCACTTAGAGGTGTTGTAATAGATAAAAAATTATTCTCTCGTTCTATAAAGGACAAGCGTAAGCGTTCGGAGGATAAGGAGGCAATCTCTAAATTGGAAATGGACTATGAAGTTAAATTCCAACAGCTTAAAGATGTATTGGTAGAAAAACTATTTACCTTAATTAATGGAAAAACTTCTCAAGGCGTTTTAAATGACTTGGGTGAAGAAGTACTTCCTAAAGGTAAGAAGTACACCATGAAAATGTTAAATTCAGTTGATGATTTTGCGCATTTGGTTGGTGGAAGTTGGACTACGGATAAGGATACCAATGCTTTGGTTGCGGATTTGTTGCACAATTACAAAATCAAATTAAATGACCTTCAAGGAAATTTAAGAAGAGATAAGTTTACCATTTCTGTTGGTGATGAATTGCCAGCTGGTATCATGAAATTGGCCAAAGTTTATATTGCTAAAAAGCGTAAGCTTAAAGTTGGTGATAAAATGGCTGGTCGTCATGGTAACAAAGGTATTGTTGCACGTATTGTTCGTCAAGAAGATATGCCTTTCTTAGAAGATGGAACTCCGGTTGATATTGTATTGAATCCGCTTGGCGTACCATCCCGTATGAATATTGGACAGATATATGAAACTGTTCTTGGTTGGGCCGGTCTTAAATTGGGTAGAAAATATGCTACTCCAATTTTTGATGGAGCTACATTGGATCAAATTAATGAATATACAGATGAAGCTGGTATTCCAAGATTTGGACATACGTATTTATATGATGGTGGAACAGGACAACGTTTTGACCAAGCTGCAACTGTAGGAGTTATCTATATGTTGAAACTAGGACATATGGTTGATGATAAAATGCACGCACGTTCTATTGGACCTTATTCATTGATTACACAACAACCATTGGGTGGTAAAGCCCAGTTTGGTGGTCAACGTTTTGGAGAGATGGAAGTATGGGCTCTGGAAGCTTATGGAGCATCTGCAACCCTGCGTGAAATATTAACGGTTAAGTCTGATGATGTTATTGGTAGAGCAAAAACATATGAGTCTATCGTTAAAGGAGAAACAATGCCAGAGCCTGGTTTGCCAGAATCTTTCAATGTATTAATGCACGAACTTAAGGGATTAGGTTTGGATATTAGATTGGAAGAATAATAAAATAGTGTAGAAACTATTTTACATCAAATAAATTAAAACAGTATCATCACAAGTTATGGCTAGAATAAAAGATAATAATCCAATAAAAAGGTTTAATAAAATTTCAATCGGATTGGCATCACCAGAAGCAATTTTGGGAGAGTCAAGAGGTGAGGTTTTAAAACCTGAAACCATAAACTATAGAACTCATAAACCAGAGCGTGACGGGCTTTTCTGTGAACGTATTTTTGGACCTGTTAAGGATTATGAGTGTGCCTGTGGTAAATATAAAAGAATCCGCTACCGTGGAATTGTATGTGATCGTTGTGGAGTTGAGGTAACAGAGAAAAAAGTTCGTAGAGACAGAGTAGGTCATATTAATTTGGTTGTGCCGGTTGCTCATATCTGGTATTTCCGTTCATTGCCTAATAAAATAGGATACCTTTTAGGGTTGCCATCCAAGAAATTGGATATGATTATTTACTACGAGCGTTATGTAGTAATACAACCTGGGGTAGCTAAAGGTGCAGAAGGGGAAGAAATTCAGAAAATGGATTTCTTAACTGAAGAGGAGTACCTTACTATCTTGGAATCTATTCCTGCAGAAAATCAATATTTAGAAGATACAGACCCTAATAAGTTTATTGCTAAAATGGGTGCTGAATGTCTTATCGACCTATTGGCGAGAATTGATTTGAACCAATTGTCATACGATTTAAGACACAAGGCAAATACAGAAACGTCTAAGCAACGTAAAACAGAGGCTTTAAAACGCCTTCAAGTTGTTGAGGCTTTGAGAGAATCTCAGGAAAATAGGGAAAATAGACCGGAATGGATGATTATGAAGGTTATTCCAGTTATTCCACCAGAATTACGTCCTTTAGTGCCGTTGGATGGTGGTCGTTTTGCAACATCAGATTTAAATGATTTGTACAGACGTGTAATCATTAGAAACAACCGTCTTAAAAGATTGGTAGAAATTAAGGCTCCAGAAGTAATTCTTAGAAATGAGAAGCGTATGCTTCAAGAGTCTGTGGATTCATTGTTTGATAACACTCGTAAGGCATCTGCTGTAAAAACAGAATCAAACAGACCATTGAAATCACTTTCAGATTCACTTAAAGGTAAGCAAGGACGTTTCCGTCAAAACTTACTTGGTAAGCGTGTTGATTATTCAGCTCGTTCGGTAATCGTTGTGGGACCTGAATTGAAATTGTATGAATGTGGTCTTCCAAAAGATATGGCAGCTGAACTGTACAAGCCTTTTGTAATCAGAAAACTGATTGAAAGAGGAATTGTAAAAACAGTAAAGTCTGCTAAGAAAATTATAGATAAAAAGGAACCTGTAGTTTGGGATATTTTAGAAAATGTATTAAAAGGGCATCCAGTATTGCTAAACCGTGCTCCTACATTGCACAGATTGGGTATTCAATCTTTTCAGCCTAAACTTATAGAAGGGAAGGCAATTAGATTACACCCCTTGGCATGTACAGCATTTAATGCGGATTTTGATGGAGATCAAATGGCGGTGCACCTTCCTTTAGGTCCAGAAGCTATTTTGGAAGCTCAATTATTAATGTTGGCTTCTCAAAACATATTGAATCCAGCAAATGGTTCTCCTATTACGGTACCTTCTCAGGATATGGTTTTGGGTCTTTACTATATGACCAAAGAAAGAAAATCTACTCCAGAAGTAAAAATAAAAGGAGAAGGATTAACATTCTATTCTTATGAAGAAGTAGAGATTGCTTTTAATGAAGGCATGGTTAATCTAAATGCTGGTATTAAAGTGAGAACTAAAGACTTTAATGAAGAAGGAGAACTGGTTAGCAAAATTGTTGAAACTACTGTCGGTAGAGTTTTATTTAACATGGTTGTGCCAGAAGCGGCGGGGTATATAAACCAAGTATTGAACAAGAAGGCTTTACGTGATATTATTGGTAATATTTTAAGTGTTACTGATGTGCCAACTACAGCTGATTTCTTAGATCAAATAAAAACTATGGGATATCAATTTGCCTTTAAAGGTGGATTGTCCTTTAGTTTAGGTGATATTATTATCCCACAAGAGAAGCATGAGATGATTGCTGATGCTAATGGGCAAGTAGATGGTATTATGACCAATTATAATATGGGTCTTATCACCAATAATGAACGTTACAATCAAGTAATTGATGTTTGGACATCAACTAATGCTATGCTTACAGAATTATCCATGAAACGTATCCGTGAGGATCAACAAGGATTTAACTCTGTATATATGATGTTGGATTCTGGTGCTAGGGGTTCTAAGGAGCAGATACGACAGTTGACAGGTATGCGTGGATTAATGGCCAAACCTAAGAAATCTACTGCTGGTGGGGGAGAAATTATTGAGAATCCAATCCTTTCTAACTTTAAAGAAGGATTATCAATTCTAGAATATTTTATTTCTACTCACGGTGCCCGTAAAGGACTTGCGGATACTGCACTTAAAACAGCCGATGCGGGTTACTTAACACGTAGATTGGTAGATGTTTCTCAGGATGTAATCATTAATATAGAAGATTGTGAGACATTAAGAGGTGTAACTGTACAGGCCTTAAAGAAGAATGAAGAGGTTGTAGAAACTTTAGGAGAAAGAATTCTTGGTAGAGTTTCTTTGCACGATGTTTATAATCCATTGAATGAGGAGATATTATTGACTGCTGGTCAGGAAATAATGGAATCAGATATAAAGAAAATTGAAGAATCTCCTGTTGAGAAAGTAGAAGTACGTTCCGCATTAACTTGTGAGGCTCAAAAAGGAATTTGTGCCAAATGTTATGGTAGAAACCTTTCCACCAATAAAATGGTGCAAAGAGGAGAAGCTGTAGGAGTAGTTGCCGCACAATCAATTGGAGAACCAGGTACACAGTTAACATTACGTACGTTCCACGTTGGTGGTATTGCGGGGAATATTTCTGAGGATAATAAATTAGAAGCTAAATTTGACGGTATAGCCGAGATTGAAGATTTAAGAACTGTAAAAGGAGAAGGAAGTGATGGTCAATTGGTTGAAATAGTTATTTCTAGAACTTCGGAAATTAAAGTAGTTGATGCTAATACAGGTATTACATTGAGTACAAACAACATTCCATATGGTTCACAATTGTCTGTTAAAAATGGTTCTAAAATTAAAAAGGGCGATGTTATTTGTCAATGGGATCCATTTAATGGTGTAATTGTTTCTGAATTTGCAGGAAAGATTGCTTATGAAAATATTGAGCAAGGTGTTACTTATCAAGTTGAGATTGATGAACAAACTGGTTTCCAAGAGAAAGTAATTTCAGAATCTAGAAATAAGAAGTTGATTCCAACTTTATTGATTCAAGATAGTAAAGGAGAGACATTACGTTCTTATAACTTACCAGTTGGCTCTCACATTATGGTTGATGACGGAGACAAAATTAAAGAAGGTAAAGTATTGGTGAAAATACCGCGTAAATCTGCTAAAGCAGGTGATATTACTGGTGGTCTTCCAAGAGTTACCGAATTATTTGAAGCTCGTAACCCATCTAACCCAGCAGTTGTTTCAGAGATTGATGGTGTTGTTTCTTTCGGTAAAATCAAAAGAGGTAACAGAGAAATAATTATTGAATCTAAACTAGGTGAGATAAAGAAATATCTGGTAAAACTTTCAAATCAAATCTTGGTTCAAGAGAATGATTATGTTAGAGCAGGTATGCCATTATCCGATGGTTCTATAACACCAGAAGATATTTTAGCAATTAAAGGACCTTCAGCTGTTCAGCAGTACTTGGTAAACGAAGTGCAAGAAGTATATCGTTTACAAGGGGTAAAAATTAATGACAAGCACTTTGAAGTTGTTGTAAGGCAAATGATGAGGAAAGTTCGTATTGAAGATCCGGGAGATACTATTTTCTTGGAAAATCAATTAGCGCACAAAGATGATTTTATCCGAGAGAACGATGAAATTTTCGGCAAGAAAGTTGTTGAGGAAGCTGGGGAATCGGAAAACCTAAAGCCTGGACAGATTATTACTGCTCGTGAGTTAAGAGATGAAAATTCTTTATTGAGAAGATCGGATAAAACTTTAGTATCTGCTAGAGACGCTGTTGCTGCAACTGCTACACCAATTTTGCAAGGTATTACAAGAGCATCTTTACAGACTAAATCATTTATTTCTGCTGCATCGTTCCAAGAAACTACAAAGGTTCTTAATGAAGCTGCCGTAAGTGGTAAAGTAGATACTTTGGAAGGATTGAAGGAAAATGTGATTGTTGGGCATAAAATCCCTGCAGGAACAGGTATGAGAGATTATGAGAACATCATTGTTGGTTCTAAGGAAGAATATGATGAGATTATGGCTCGTAAGGAAGAGTTGAAGTTTTAATAATATTTGATATGGCTGATAAAAATCAAAAACAAATTAATATTGAGCTAGACGAAAAGACTGCTGAGGGAATTTATTCCAATTTGGCAATCATTAACCATTCAGTTTCAGAATTTGTAGTAGATTTTATTAGTATGATGCCCGGAGCTCCAAAAGCTAAGGTGAAGAGCAGAATTGTTTTAACACCTCAGCATGCAAAAAAGTTTTTAAAGGCGCTTAATGATAATGTTAGCAAATTTGAAGACGCTCATGGCACTATTAAAGACTATGACCAACCTCCTATACCATTAAATTTTGGCCCCACGGGAGAGGCATAAATAAAAAAAGCGCAAAACTATGTTTTGCGTTTTTTTTATTCAAATTCAGATGTAAAGTGAAGTTTTACTGTTGGGTATTTTTGCTGTGTCATTTGTAATGAAAACTGTGAATCGGCTAAGAAAACCAATTGCCCCCTTTTGTCCTTTGCCAAGAACTTTTGTTTTACCCTTTTAAATTCCTTAAACTCGTCATTATTTGCATCTTCTGGGGCTACCCAACATGCTTTGTGAACCGAAAAGTTATCATAGGTACATTTAGCACCATACTCATGCTCTAACCGGTATTGTATGACTTCATATTGAAGTGCTCCAACTGTTCCTATTATTTTTCTTCCATTCATTTCCAAAGTAAACAACTGAGCCACACCCTCATCCATAAGTTGATCTACTCCTTTGGAAAGTTGTTTTGCTTTCATTGGGTCAGCATTATTTATATAACGAAAATGTTCTGGTGAAAAGCTTGGAATACCTTTATAATGTAGTATTTCTCCTTCTGTTAAAGTGTCTCCAATTTTAAAATTCCCAGTATCATGCAAGCCCACAATATCTCCAGGATAGGAGATGTCAACAATTTCTTTTTTTTCTGCAAAAAAGGCATTTGGACTAGAAAATTTCATTTTTTTATTTGAACGTACATGTAAATAGGGCTTATTTCTTTCAAAAGTGCCCGATACAATTTTTATAAACGCTAATCGGTCTCTATGTTTGGGATCCATGTTTGCATGGATTTTAAAGACAAATCCTGTTAAGCTTTTTTCATTTGATTTTACCAAACGTTCTTGGGACATTTTATCTTTGGGAATAGGGGCAATTTCAATGAAACAATCCAATAATTCCCTCACCCCAAAATTATTGAGTGCTGAACCGAAAAAAACAGGTTGTTGTTCTCCATTTAAATAAGCCTTCTTGTCAAATTCTGGGTAAACACCGTTTACCAATTCTAAATTTTCCCTTAAAGCGTCGGCGGCTTTTCCTCCAATAATAGTATCAAGATTGAGATTATTAATATCATCAAAAGCAATTGTATCTTCTATATTCTTTTTACTGTCACCACTAAATAAGTTAATGTTTTTTTCATAGATGTTATAAATTCCCTTAAAATCGTAACCCATCCCAATAGGGAAGCTTAAAGGTGAAACTGTTAAACCTAATTTTTGTTCTACTTCATCAAGTAAATCAAACGCATCTTTACCTTCTCTATCTAACTTATTAATAAAAACAATTATGGGAATTTTACGCATTCTACAAACTTGGACCAGTTTCTCAGTTTGTTCTTCAACACCTTTGGCAACATCAATAACAACTATAACACTGTCAACTGCCGTTAATGTTCTAAAGGTATCTTCTGCAAAATCTTTGTGTCCAGGTGTATCGAGGATGTTTATTTTTTTATCCTTGTATAAAAATGCTAATACGGAGGTGGCCACAGAAATCCCTCTTTGACGCTCAATCTCCATGAAATCGCTAGTTGCCGACTTCTTTATTTTATTGTTTTTAACAGCACCCGCTTCTTGTATTGCGCCTCCAAATAACAACAATTTCTCAGTAAGAGTTGTTTTACCGGCATCTGGATGTGATATAATCCCAAACGTCCGCCTTTTTTTTATTTCTTCTTCAAAATTCATTAATAAAATTTGGGCAAAAATAATAGAATTATGGTGTTGTTGGCAGTGTTTAGCTGAAAAAGGAGAAAATGATTTATTTGCATGAAAAATTTAATTAAAATATCCGTAAACTTTTTACGTTATGGGTTACGTATTTTAATGTAAGTAAGAAATTTTAGAGTTATACTTTAGAACTACTAAAGAGGTTATTTGAAGATTTTTGTCTGTCGATAATCTATAAAACATGGTTGATCAAAAATTTAACTTTATCTTGCATTAATAATTAAGAAGCCCCACCTTCTTACGATTTATACTACCTAATGCCATGGTGATTAGTTTATAATAAAAACTATCATTTATGGAAAAATTTACTTTCTTAAGACTTAGAATATTAGTGATTTATGGAAAAGGATTAATGACTTTTCTTTTTTTGTTTTGTCTTAATACCTCCTTTAATGCTCACAACAATGTATTTGATATAACCGATGTGGATACGGATGGTGATGGAGTATTTAATAATGATGATTTTGATGACGATGGGGATGGTATTATCGATGTAGTAGAAACCTATAATTTGGATACTGACAATGATGGAATTCCTAATTACTTAGATATAGATTCTGATAATGATGGAATTCCGGACAACATAGAAGGTCAATCACCAATTAATTACATCGAGCCATCAGGAATAGATAATAATGTAAATGGTCTGGATGATGCTTATGAGGTTAGTTCCAATGGAATAAACCCGGTGGATTCTGATGATGATTCAAAATTCGATTATTTAGATATAGATTCTGATAATGATGGTATTTTAGATAGAAGTGAGTCGAGCACAATAACTACAGATTTTGATTGTAATACTATTCCAAAATTAGATTTTTCTACCACGCCAGTACTCGAATACGGAAATGGCTATAATGAAGGTGCAATATATAGAATAAAGGATATTACAGTTGATTTAGATGCTTTGGTAACTATTGATAAGATTGTAAACGGACAAATTGCAATTCTTGATCAAAATGAAATTGACCCTGGATTTTTTAAACCTGAAATTTTTTTCACAACAACTGATGATGAAAGACGTCCCTATGTAGACTTTAAAATTACATTAGTAAGTAAAGGGACCAGTAATCCTGTTGTGTTGAATGAAATAATTATGAATTTTATAGATGTAGATGGTAATGAGCAATATCAAGAATATAATAGATTTGATACCCCCGCAAGTTATACTGTAGATGAAAATAATGAAGTTTTGATAAACAATACCTCTGGAGGTTTATTGGTTAATGGGGGAATGAAAGAATATGATGGTATTTCTAATCAAAACCCATCTGTTAATGTAGCAGTAGAATTTGTAGACCTTTCTAGTTTTGTTTTTCGTTTTGGAATTCAAACAGCCACTCAAGATAATTTTACTACTAATGTAGCTAGACAAGCAGGAATTCAGTTTTCATGTCTTGATAATTTTGTTAATCCACAGACTACTACATTCAATGATGATGTTGATAGTGATGGTGATGGTATACCAGATAGAGTTGACATCGACAGTGATGATGATGGTATTCCGGACAATGTAGAGGCCCAGACCACGGATGGCTATGTAGGACCAACGGGCAGTGATTCAGACAACGATGGCTTGGACGATGCTTATGAGGGCACGGGAGATGAAGGTCTTACACCGGTGAACACCGATGGTACTGACAACCCGGATTATTTGGATGATGACAGTGACAATGATTTGGTGTCAGATGACAATGAGGGCAATGATTTTGATTATGATGGTGTACCAGATTGGACCTATACTGGAACAGACACGGATGGTGATGGCTTGGATGATGGTTATGAGGGCAGTGATGTGGATGATGGTTTTGATGTGAACGATGAGATAGACGATCCTGCGAACGATTTACCAGATACAGATGGTACGGAGGATGTTAACTATAGGGATTTGGATGATGATGGAGATGGAATAGATACTCCAGATGAGGATGCTGACAATGATGGTGACCCGACCAATGATGATAGTGACAACGATGGCACCCCGGACTATTTGGACCCAACGGACGACAATGGTCCCGACACGGATGGTGATGGCGTTCCAGATGTAACAGATATAGATGATGACAACGATGGTATCTTGGATACAGTAGAGGGAGACGGGGACATCGACAGTGACAATGATGGTTATGCAGATAGTATTGACATTGACAGTGATGATGATGGTATTCCGGACAATGTAGAGGCCCAGACCACGGATGGCT
>NZ_JBWFBN010000026.1:0-5589 GCF_056326165.1 Saonia sp. | reverse complement strand
CGACCAATGATGATAGTGACAACGATGGCACCCCGGACTATTTGGACCCAACGGATGATACTCCACCAACAGAAACTGTTGCAGTGGAAGTAAACCAAATGGTGACACCAAATAGTGATGGAAAAAATGATTTTCTATTTATTAAAGGAGTGGAGAATGCAAAGAATAACTCTTTAAAAATCTTTAATAGATGGGGGGTTTCGGTATATGATGGACTAAACTATAACAATATTAATAACGTTTTTGATGGAAGGTCAAAGGGTAGGTCTACGGTAAGCGCACAAGAAGTTCTTCCTTCCGGAATATATTTTTATATCTTTGAATATCAAAGTCCAGATGGTAGAATTGTAGATAGCAATTATCTGTATATAAGTAAATAACAATATTCAAAATTGTAAAATGATTAAAAAAACTATCTTACTCTTATTTTTATTGTTTGGTTTAGTAATACAGAATATCTCTGCGCAACAGGATGCTCAGTATACACAGTATATGTATAATACTATTACTGTAAATCCTGCTTATGCTGGGTCAAGAGGGCAATTAAGTGTTGCAGCTTTATATAGATCCCAATGGGTAGGACTAGCAGGAGCTCCAGAATCATTTACATTAAATCTTCATTCCCCAATAAGAAATAGTAGATTGGGTTATGGAATATCATTGGTAAATGATAATATAGGTGACGGGGTGGTTCAAGAAACTTATTTGGACGCTGTAATTTCCTATACCATTGATGTATCACAAGATGCAAAATTGTCTTTTGGTCTTAAGGCAGGAGGAAATATTTTGAATCTGGATTTTAACGGACTTAGAAATTTTGATTCCGAAGTTGTTGATGGAAATGACATAAGCAACAGTTTTAGTCCAAATTTTGGTTTTGGGACTTATTATCATTCGGATAGGTTTTATGCTGGTGTATCTGTACCAAATGTATTGGAAACGGAGTTTTTTGATAACTCGCAGAGAAATGCCAACTCAATTAACTTTTTGTCCAAAGAGAGAATTAATTTTTATTTTATAACTGGGTATGTTTTTGATTTAAATGGAGATTTAAAGTTTAAACCAGCCGTTTTATCCAAAGTAGTTGGTGGGGCTCCTCTTCAATTAGATTTTTCAGGCACTTTTTTGTTTAATGAAAAGTTCAGTTTTGGTGCAGCCTATAGGTGGGATGCAGCTGTTAGTGGCTTGGTAGGATTCCAGCTATCTGATCAATTAATGATTGGATTGGCATATGATAAGGAAACAACTGAATTGGGAGGAACTCAATTCAATGATGGCTCATTCGAGTTTTTCTTACGTTGGGAATTGGTAAAATCATTCCAAAGATTGGTATCACCACGTTTCTTTTAATATCATCATAAATGACAAAAAGAATACTATTTATAGCGATAATATTTGCCATAACTGGCAATTTGTTTTCCCAAGAAAGATTGCTTAATAAGGCTAATGATAAATACGAGGAGTATTCATTTAGCCCTGCTATTGATATTTATAAAAAAGTTCTGGACAAAGGATATACTTCCTCAGACCTATTAAAAAAACTTGGAAACTCCTATTATTTCAATGCGGATTATAAAGAGGCAGCGGATGTATATGAAAAGTTGGTTAATGAATATAGTGAAGATTTGGGTCCGGAATATTACTTTAGATATGCACAGACATTAAGGACATTGGGACAATATGAACGTTCCGATGCTTTAATGGCGGAATTCGCAAAAATTACCGCTAATCCGGATAAATCGGAAAGAAATTATATGGAAGAAATTGAGAAGAATTCTGGTAGATATACTGTGGAATCTTTTCAATATAATACTGTATACTCGGAATTTGCTCCATCCTTTTATAAGGAAGGTCTTATTTTTTCTTCAGATAGGGATACAGGTAATTTGGCCAGATATAGGCATACATGGAATTCAAAGGACTTTTTGGATTTGTATAAAATTAATTCAGATAGTGTTTCAAAAGATAATGTATCAAAACTCAGTGACGATATAAATACAAGGCTGCATGAATCCACTTCTATTGCAACTAAAGATGGTAATACTATATACTTTACAAGAAATAATATTAGTAAAGATGGGAAGTATATAAAAGATGAAAATGGATTTATAAGACTTAAGGTTTTTAGAGCTGTGATGGAGAATGGAGAATGGGCTTATATTGAGGATTTACCTTTCAATAGTGATTCTTACTCTGTTGCCCATCCATCGCTTAGCCCAGATGAAAGAACACTTTATTTTGCTTCTGATATGCCGGGAACATTAGGGGAATCAGATATTTTTAAAGTAGCAATTAATAAAGATGGAACGTTTGGAACACCAGAGAATTTGGGCGATAATATTAACACAACAGCTAGAGAAACTTTTCCATTTGTTACCACAAATGAAATTTTATACTTTTCATCTGATGGTCATTTAGGTTTGGGCGGCTTAGATGTTTTTGCTACTAAAATATTAAGAAATAAGTACCATGAACCCATATTGAATGTTGGTAGACCTGTTAACAGTAAAGAAGATGATTTTACATTTATTATAAATGAAGATAATAAAATAGGATATTTTGCATCTAACCGTGAAGAAGGTATGGGAGAAGATGATATCTATAAGTTTATTGAGAATGAACCCCTTTCTTTTGAATGCAATCAACAAGTAACAGGTACTGTAAGGGATAGAATATCTAACAATGTTCTTATTGGCGCAACAGTAATGGTTATTGATGAAAATAATGAAGTAATATCATCTACTCTTACAGATTCTTCTGGTGAATATTTCCTTACATTGGACTGTAATAAGGGTAATTTTGTAAGAGCTTCTATAGAGGGGTATGTTCCATCAGAGGAATATTTAAATCAATCTGATGGAAAAAATAGAATAATAGATTTCTATTTAGAGAGGGAAACTGTAACGGCTGGTTTTGGTGACGATTTAGCTAAATTGCTGCAATTGAGCACTATATATTTTGATTTGAACAAATTTGATATTCGCTCAGATGCTGAAATTGAAATACAGAAAGTAATTGCTGCAATGGAAAAGTATCCTAGCCTAAAAATAAAGGTAAACTCCCATACAGATAGTAGAGGTAATGATGCTTATAATTTATGGCTTTCACAAAAAAGAGCTCAATCTACAATGGAGTATATGGTCTCGAAAGGAATTGCCCGTGACCGACTGGATGATGAAGGATATGGAGAAACCAAATTGATAAATGAATGTGCTGATGGGGTGAGGTGCTCTAGTGAAAAACACCAGTTAAACCGTAGATCAGAATTCATTATTCTAGAGTAAAATACTTATAGTTTTATACAAAAAATCCGTTGCCTAAAGCAACGGATTTTTATTTTTTTGTGTGCTCTGAAAGCTTTATGTTTTATAAGGGCTTATCGGTAAAATACCTCTATTTTTTCATCTCTTTTTCTTCTTTTTTAATGTGTTAACACCTAAATAATTGATGTTCACTAGGATTATATCGTGCTACACAACAAATTTTAGGCACCTCCATACAACAACTATATTTTTATCTGATTATTAGTTTACAGTTAATTGTATGAACACCAATTTTGGATACAAAATTTTATTAGTTTTTATTTTATTGGCCTCGTTTGTATATGGACAAGAAACATATAGAGACGAGTTTAGTAGCGCATCATATTCAAATAATGATGGTACGTCTAATTTTGCAGCTGATTGGAATGAGGTAAATGATAATAACAATGTAGGATCAGGAAGAATACGTATAACAGGAGGGGATTTACGTTTTGAGGATATATCAAGAAATAACCATCAGATTAGTAGAACTGCTTTTTTAACTGGATCAACTAGTGCAACTTTGACATTTGACTGGCAAACATCTGGACTTGATGGGGGGTCAACGGGAGAGCAATTAAGTGTTCAAGCATCTTCAAATGGAAGTAGTTATACGACTATAGGCACTTTTACTGGAAGTGCAACAGGGAGTTTTAGTTTTGACATAACAGCATATATATCTGGGAGTACTACTATAAGATTTATTAATGTAGGTACTCAGTCTTGGGGAGATTGGGAAAGCGGAGAATTTGTATATATAGATAATTTTCAAATAGAGGTTACACTTCCTGCTCCAAACGACCCACCAGTACTTACTGCAACAGGGGACCAGGTTTTTTGTCCTGGGACTTCAATGCCAATTGTGGAAACCATAAGTATAACAGATGCTGATGATACTACAACTACAGCTGTTTATATTCAAATATCCTCTGGGTATGTAAATGGGGAAGATTTATTAACACTTACCGGAAGCCATCCCAATATTTCTGCTAGCTGGGACGCAGTTCAAGGAGAACTTTCTTTAACCGGCTCAGCAACTTATGTAGAATATGAAACAGCTATAGCTGCTGTAGAATATTCCAGCTCTGGCACTCCTACGGGTACTCGGCAATTTTCCATTACAGTAGGCGAAGCTAATTATTTGCCAGATACGGGTCATTATTATGAGTATGTGGCTGACTTGAGCATTACATGGACTGATGCAAATGCTGCCGCAAGTGCTAGGACTCATTTTGGTTTACAAGGGTATTTAGCAACGTTAACTTCACAGGTAGAGGCAGATTTTTCTGGCTCTCAAGCACAGGGAGTGGGTTGGATTGGAGGTAGTGATGCTGCCAGTGAAGGAGATTGGCGATGGGTTACAGGACCAGAAGCTGGCACTTCGTTTTGGAGTGGAACAGCTGGTGGAAGTGTTACTCCACCTTATAATTTTGCTTTTTGGAATAGCGGAGAACCAAATCAGGCTGGAAATGAAGATTATGCACATATTGTACATCCAAATGTTAACTCAAATGGATCATGGAATGATTTACCAAATACGACTGCAAGTTCTGGAGATTATCAGTCCCAAGGCTATGTTGTGGAATATGGAGGAATGCCAGGTGATCCAACATTATATATTACTGGTGTTACTACTATTACAATAGATAATGTTGGTCCAACATGGTTAACTGCTGCTGGTGCTTTGGATACTTTATACGAATGTATAGGAGAATTACCTTTACATGGAGCATGTGGGGCTATTAGCACTACTTTTTTTAATGAATTTCAAACTTCATGGGGGTTTGGGCTTCAAAACTCAACAGGCTCAGCAATAGATTACTGGGAGGTTTTAATCCCAAATGCCAATTATCAATTAGATGATACACAATTAAGTAACCAGTCTGCATTTACGTATGGAGAAATAGATAATGGAGATGGAACTTATGATTTAATTATTAGAGGTACATCAACAATACCTGCTTTTGGAGGAATTCCTGGAGGGAATATAGAGTGGTCAGGCGTTAATTTTGGTTTTGTGCCAACCTCAGATGGAATTACAGTCTTATGTGGTTCAATAGCTGAATTTACAGTACCAACTGCTACGGATGATTGCAGCACTCCAACTGTTACTCAAATAAGTGATGTTACTACACCTGGTAGTTGTGATAATTCTTTTACACGTGTAATATCGTATCAAGCTACTGATGATTTAGGAAATACTAGTTCTATTTTTACTACTACCATTACAATGAATGATACGACCGACCCCACGGCGAGTAACCCATTAGGCGTAACGGTAGAATGT
>NZ_JBWFBN010000025.1:0-24303 GCF_056326165.1 Saonia sp. | reverse complement strand
TATTGTTTAGACAAAAATGGAGAATGGCAATTAACCGTTCTGCAGAAGCAATGACCATATTTTCTGTAATACAAGCTGGTTTGTTTCCAATTATTCATATGGGTCGTCCATGGCTGGGGTATTGGGTATTGCCTATTCCTAACCAATTTGGTTCTTTATGGGTAAACTTTAACTCACCTTTACTTTGGGATGTGTTTGCAATCTCAACATATCTTTCAGTTTCATTGGTATTCTGGTGGACAGGACTGTTACCAGATTTTGCTATGATTCGTGATAGGGCCGTTTTACCTTTCCAAAAGAAAATTTACAGTTTGTTGAGTTTTGGATGGAGTGGCCGTGCAAAAGATTGGCAACGTTTTGAAGAAGTTTCATTGGTATTGGCAGGTTTAGCTACACCTTTAGTACTTTCTGTACATACTATTGTATCATTTGACTTTGCCACATCGGTAATTCCTGGTTGGCATACAACAATTTTCCCTCCGTATTTTGTGGCGGGAGCTATTTTCTCTGGGTTTGCAATGGTAAATACCTTGCTTATCATTATGAGAAAAGTATGTCATTTAGAAGCATATATTACAGTTCAACATATAGAATTAATGAACATTGTAATCATGATTACAGGTTCTATTGTAGGATGTGCCTATATTACAGAGCTTTTTATGGCTTGGTATTCTGGTGTGGAATATGAACAATATGCATTCTTGAATAGAGCAACTGGACCTTACTGGTGGGCATATTGGGCAATGATGACCTGTAACGTGTTCTCTCCACAGTTTATGTGGTTCAAAAAACTTAGAACTAGTATTATGTTCTCTTTCTTTATTTCTATTGTTGTAAATATTGGAATGTGGTTTGAACGATTTGTAATTATTGTGACTTCTTTGCACAGGGATTACTTACCTTCCTCGTGGACTATGTTTTCCCCAACATTCGTGGACATAGGAATCTTTATTGGAACAATTGGTTTCTTCTTTGTACTCTTCTTGCTGTATGCAAGAACATTCCCTGTAATTGCGCAGGCAGAAGTAAAATCAATTTTGAAATCCTCTGGAGAACGATACAAAAAATTAAGAGATGCAGGCGAGCCTTTGTATAAGATTGAAAAGGTTGGGGCGGTTAAGAAAACAAAAGCGGTAAAAGAAGTAGTCGATGATGATTCAGATAGTAAAGTTTCAAATCTTTTAGGCTCGTTAGGTTTATTTGATGCATCAAAAGATGTGGCAGATGATTTAAAGTTGATAAAAGGCGTTGGCCCAGAAATGGAAAAAACCTTAAATAAAATTGGAATATTCAGTTTTGGACAGGTTAGTAAAATGACCAAGAAAGAGTATGATTTGTTGGATTCCATCATTGAAAAATTCCCAGGTAGGGCGCAAAGAGATGATTGGGCGGGTCAAGCTAAAAAATTAAATAAGAAAAAATAATATGGCATCTAAAGTTATACAGGCGTATTATAACGATGACGATGTGTTGATGCATGCTGTCAAGGAAGTAAAAGCGGCCAAACATCATATAGAAGAAGTGTATTGCCCATTTCCAGTTCATGGATTGGACAAGGCAATGGGTCTTGCACCTACTAGAATTGCTATAACTTCTTTTATGTATGGATGTTTAGGACTTGCGGTGGCAATTACTATGATGAATTATATCATGATTAGTGATTGGCCTCAGGATATTGGTGGTAAACCAAGTTTTAGTTATATAGAAAACATGCCAGCTTTTGTTCCTATTATGTTTGAGTTAACAGTATTTTTTGCTGCCCACTTAATGGTTATCACATTCTATTTAAGAAGTAGATTGTGGCCTTTTAAAAAAGCAGAAAATCCAGATGTTAGAACTACAGACGACCATTTTGTTATGGAAATTGAAGTTCATGGAAACCAAAAGGAATTAGAGGAACTGTTGTTAAATACAGGTGCTGTAGAAGTTAATATTTCAGATAAGTAGTCATATAATAATAGTATGAATAGTTTTAAGAAAATAGGATTGTTATTGGGGTTGGTTATTCTTGTATCTGCTTGTGCGGATAAGAATCGTCCAAACTATCAATATTTCCCTAATATGTACGAGCCAGTTGGCTACGAAACATATGGGAAGGTAGATTTTTTACCGGGACAAATGGAAGCTATGCAACCTGTAGCAAACACAATCCCAAGAGGTATTGTTCCATATAGTTTTGAGAACACACCAGAAGGTAAAGAATTAGCTATTTTGGCAATGAGTCCACTGGATTCACTTAAAATGGATGAGAATCTAGCTGTTGGTAAGGAATTGTATGACATTTATTGTGCTATTTGTCATGGCTCTAAAGGTGATGGTCAAGGGAATTTAGTCAAGAGAGAAAAAATATTGGGTGTGCCTACATATGCAGATGCAGCAAGAAATATTACAGTGGGCAGTACATATCATACAATTTATTACGGATTGAACTCTATGGGTTCTTATGCCAACCAATTGAACCATATGGAACGTTGGCAAGTATCCGAGTATGTTGTGAAATTGAAACAAGATTTAACAAAATAATACATAGACAATAGTAATATGTACACGTTTTCAAATAGATTAAGAATTGCTTCCTTCATTCTAATGGCTGTTGGAGTGTTGGGTATAGGAATTGGTTTTGTATCGGCACCAAGTACTGTTGAAGAAGCTAAGGCCAAAGTGGCGGCACATGCTGATGGTCATGGAGATTCACATGCTGTGGAAGCTACTCATGAAGAAGTAGCAGTACATGGAGAAACTGATGCGCATGGAGAGGTAGAAGAACATCATGAGGAAGGACACGATGCTTCACATGATGAACATTTACTTCATCAATTACAAAACAGGCCTTGGTCTGCATTATATATTGCAGCATTCTTTTTTATGATGATTGCATTGGGAGTGTTGGCATTTTATGCCATTCAACGTGCTTCACAGGCAGGATGGTCTCCTTTATTGTTTAGGGTAATGGAAGGGATAACGGCCTATTTGGTTCCTGGAGGTATTATAGTATTTGTTTTATTGGTACTTTCTGTAATGCATATGAATCATATGTTTGTTTGGATGGATGCAGATGTTGTGGCACATGATAAGCTATTGCAAGGAAAAGCTGGGTATTTAAATCCTACATTTTTCTTAATTCGTGCGGTTATCTTTTTAGGTGGTTGGATATTGTATAGAGAATTTTCAAGAAAATTTTCATTAGCTCAGGATGAATCAGATGATAATTCTAACTTCAAGAAAAATTTTAGAATCTCAGCAGCATTTTTGGTATTCTATTTAATATCAGAATCTATCATGTCTTGGGATTGGATTATGAGTGTTGACCCACATTGGTTTAGTACCTTATTTGGTTGGTACGTATTTGCGAGCATGTTTGTATCTGGTATCACGGTGATTGCTATGGTAACTATTTACTTAAAGTCTAAAGGGTATTTAGAAGATGTAAACGATAGTCATATTCATGATTTAGCAAAATTTATGTTTGGGATTAGTATTTTCTGGACCTATTTATGGTTCGCCCAGTTTATGTTAATTTGGTATGCTAATATTCCAGAAGAAGTTACATATTTTGTAACAAGAATTGAAGATTATAGACTTCCATTTTTTGGAATGGTTGCCATGAACTTTTTGTTCCCTGTATTATTATTAATGAACAGTGATTACAAAAGAATCAATTGGTTTGTAATAATGGCTGGTATAGTGATACTGGCGGGACATTATTTAGATATTTTCAATATGATAATGCCAGCAACAGTGGGAGACCAATGGGGGATAGGTATTTCAGAAATAAGCTCAGTGTTGTTTTTTGCGGGATTGTTTATTTTCTGGGTATTCAGGGCATTAACAAAAGCACCATTGCAACCAAAACGAAATCCTTTTATAGGAGAAAGCAAGCATTTTCATTATTAATAAGTTTTAAAGTATAATTTCATACCATACGATGACTGCATTATTAACCATAGCTGTTTTAATATTAGTGGCAATTGCAATTTGGCAAATGACCAAAATATTTGAACTGTCTCAATATAGTACAGAGAATTCCCAAGTAGCTAATGATTCGGATAACAAGACCAATGGGTATTTGTTATTTGCATTTTTGGTATTCATTTACGCAATTACCATTTTTAGTTTTTGGAAGTATAGTAAATTCTTGTTGCCAGAAGCTGCTTCTGAGCATGGTGGAGAGTACGACCAATTAATGTTGGTATCATTTGTTATCATATTTATCGTACAAACACTTACTCAATTTTTATTACACTATTTTGGGTATAAATACAGAGGAGAAACAGGAAAAAAAGCACTTTTTTACGCAGATAATGATAGATTAGAATTAATCTGGACTATCATCCCTGTAATAGTTTTGGCTGGATTGATTTTATGGGGACTGTATACTTGGACTAATATTATGGAAGTGAATGATGAGGACGACCCTTTAATTGTAGAATTGTACGCACAGCAATTTAACTGGACTGCAAGATATGGAGGGGATGATAATGTTTTGGGTGATGCAAATGTTAGAATGATTGATATTGACCGCGCCAATGTGTTAGGTTTGGATGAATCCGACCCAAATGCTTCTGATGATATTATTGTTAAGGAACTTCACTTACCTGTAGGTAGAAAAGTTAATTTTAAATTTCGCTCTCAGGATGTACTGCATTCAGCATATATGCCACATTTTAGAGCGCAAATGAACTGTGTTCCAGGAATGACTACTGAATTTTCTTTTACTCCTACTATAACAACCGCGGATATGAGGCAAAATCCAGATGTTATGGATAAAGTAAAAAGAACCAATGCAATAAGAGCAGAAAAAGCGGCCAACGGAGAACCTAATTCGGATCCTTGGGAGTTTGATTACCTTCTTCTTTGTAATAAGATTTGTGGAAAATCTCATTACAATATGCAAATGAAAATAATAGTAGAGACCGAAGAAGAATACAATGCATGGATGGCAAGCCAACAGAAGTTTGGACAAACCATAGCAGCACAATAATTAAGACGTTAAAAAGTAATATAAAAAGCATATTTGATTATGTCAACAGGACACGAACACGGAGATGATCACGCACACGATGATCATGGACATCATCATAAGGAAACCTTTGTAACTAAATATATATTTAGTCAGGATCATAAAATGATTTCAAAACAGTATTTAATTACTGGTTTGATTATGGGCTTTATAGGTATAGCCATGTCATTGATGTTCAGAATGCAACTGGCTTGGCCAGGGGAATCTTTTCCAATACTCGAAACATTGCTTGGGAAATGGGCTCCAGATGGTGTGATGGATGCTGACATATATTTGTCCTTGGTTACCATTCACGGAACCATTATGGTATTCTTTGTACTTACAGCTGGTTTAAGTGGTACATTTAGTAATCTTCTTATTCCATTGCAGATTGGTGCTAGGGATATGGCTTCTGGCTTTTTGAATATGATTTCCTACTGGTTGTTCTTTTTATCCAGTGTTATTATGGTAATTTCCCTTTTTGTTGAAGCTGGGCCTGCTTCTGCAGGTTGGACTGTATATCCACCATTAAGTGCCTTACCAATGGCACAGGCCGGTTCTGGTATGGGAATGACACTTTGGTTGGTTTCCATGGCAATATTTATTGCATCTTCTTTATTAGGATCTCTAAACTATATTGTTACAGTTCTTAATTTAAGAACTAAAGGAATGTCTATGACAAGGTTGCCTTTGACTATATGGGCATTTTTTGTAACCGCAGTTATTGGGGTAATTTCTTTCCCTGTATTACTGTCTGCAGCTTTATTATTGATAATGGACCGAAGCTTTGGGACTTCATTTTTCTTATCGGATATATTTATTCAAGGAGAAGTATTGCACTATCAAGGAGGCTCACCAGTATTATATGAGCATTTGTTCTGGTTCTTAGGGCATCCTGAAGTATATATTGTATTATTGCCTGCCTTGGGTATTACATCCGAAGTTATGTCCACCAATGCACGTAAGCCAATTTTTGGATATAGAGCTATGGTTGCATCTATCTTAGCAATTGCATTTTTGTCAACAATTGTGTGGGGGCACCATATGTTTATTTCAGGAATGAATCCTTTCTTAGGTTCTGTATTTACTTTTACAACACTATTGATTGCGATTCCGTCTGCGGTAAAAGCTTTTAACTATATTACTACATTGTGGAAGGGTAACCTTCAGTTAAACCCTGGAATGTTATTTTCGATTGGACTGGTATCAACTTTTATATCAGGTGGTTTAACAGGAATCATATTGGGGGATAGTACTTTGGACATCAATGTACATGATACTTATTTTGTGGTAGCACACTTCCACTTAGTAATGGGTATATCTGCCCTTTATGGATTATTTGCTGGTGTTTATCATTGGTTCCCTAAAATGTTTGAGGGTAAAATGATGAATAAAAACTTGGGGTATGTACACTTTTGGGTAACGGCTGTTTGTGCTTATGGTGTATTCTTCCCTATGCACTTTGTTGGTATGGCAGGTGTCCCAAGAAGATATTATGAAAACACCGCTTTTCCTTTGTTTGATGAATTAACAGATGTAAATGTGCTAATCACTGTTTTTGCTTTGATAGCTGGTGCAGCACAGTTAGTATTCTTGTACAATTTTATCAGCAGTATTTTCTATGGTAAAAAAGGTCCTCAAAACCCATGGAAATCCAATACATTGGAATGGACGGCACCACAGGAGCATATGCATGGTAACTGGCCAGGTGCAATACCTCATGTACATCGTTGGGCGTATGATTATAGTAAAACGTATGAAAATGGCGAATACATTATTCCAGGTCAAGATTTTGTGCCTCAAGATGTACCTTTACAAGATAACGAAGAAGAGTTACAGCATTAACTTATTATAACTATAAATTAAAAGCCCATCTATTTTTTAGATGGGCTTTTTTTGTTGGCTGCACCCAAAAATGGACAGTATCGCTTTTTTGTAATATATTTAAGAACAAAACACACTATAACCGTTAACAAAATCTAAAGAAAATGAAAAAAGGAACACTGTTGTTGCTATTGGTATTGTCCAGTTGCTATATTCAAGCTCAAAAAAAACCCAAAATAAAAGGTAACAAAAATGTTGTGGAAGTCAGAGAATATTTGCCAGCTTTTAAAGCAATAGAATTAAATGATGATTTAGACATTGTTTTGCAGAAATCTTCTGAGGAAAGTTATAATATTACCGCGGATGATAATTTGCTAGATATCTTTAAATTTAAAGTGGAGGATAGCACGCTGGTTATTAGTTCATTTTATAAAGTAACGGCTAAGAAAAAATTAGAGATAACGGTCAACTATCAAGAGTTGGAAGCTATTACTTTAAGAGAAGGAAAGGTAGTTGCTGAAAGTATGATATCTTCAGATAAATTTTATATAAACACTTTTGGTTCATCAAAATTAAAACTAAATGTAAGTGCCAGTCTATTGCATGTCAATATGGAAGGAAATAGTTCTGGAGATTTGAATATGGATAGTGATTCTCTTTATGTTTCTCTAAAGGATAAAATTAATGTGAGTATGTACTCTGTTAGCGAAACGGCAAATTTTGAAATGTACAAAAATGCAACTGTTAAAATTGATGGAACGACTGATAGTTTAGGTCTTAAGTTGGTTGAAAACTCAAATTTTAAAGGTGCTAAACTGGAGGCCGCAAACGCGTTACTAAATTTAGAAGGCTCACCAACTGCAAGAGTATATGTATATAAGGATATTGAATTGATATCTAGTGGCACTTCCAAAACAATATTGTCTGGGAACCCAAAAATAACAATCACAGAATTTTTAAATAAATCCTTACTAAGAAAGGAAGAGGATTAATTTGCTATTGGGGCCGTAAGGCAATGTTCGGGAATACCAAAACCATCAACAAGTACATCGACATGTGGTCTTAGTTCTGTGGATAGACGCTCTACACGTTGTCTAATTGCTTTGGATTTTGTTCCTCCAATATAGCCTTGTTCCAAATACCAACTGGCATCTTTTCTAATTTCATGCAACGCATATAGTGTACCCAATTTTTGGAATAGTAACTTATGTTTTTCATCTGAAATGGTTTCGGTAAAATGGGTAAATGTTTCATATGCCAATTCTATACTATAAGCTTTTCCAAGTCCCAGTAGATGGGTCTGGACTTTTAGGAAGGCTTGGTAAGAGGGCACTCCTTTTTTAATATAATCCCTAATTCGCATGGCCAAAGTATATGTAAGTCTTCTGGTTCTGTATTCAAATGCATGTTTATGGAATGTAGAATTGTACAAATGCTCTTTATCAACCTTATTTGTATATATAGGATTAATGGTGGTTAGTTTATCACTTAATTGTGTTCCCAGTAGTTTTAAAACTGATGAAAATCCAGCACTATTGAATTCGGTTTTAAAATCTGCTAAAATCCCTTTTGCGGCCAATTGTAATAAAACGGTATTATCTCCCTCAAAAGTTGTGAAAATGTCCACATCTCCTTTTAAGTCTGCAATTCTATTTTCGATTAAATATCCTTTTCCACCACAAGCCTCTCTACATTCTTGAATGGTCTCATTGGCAAAATCTGTAATAACTGCTTTTAGACCTGCAGCCTGAGTTTCAATTTTTCTTTTATCAGTGATGGTATCATCACTATATATTTTCATCATATGGTCCATGGTCACATGGTACACATATGAAGAGGCAATGGCCGGAGTCAACCGCAGTTGATGTGATGGATAATCCATCAATAAATCTTCCTGGATTTTAACACTATCATTAAACTGCCTTCTTTTTAAAGCATGTTTCACTGCAATTGCCAAGGACATTTTTGCACCGCTGATGGCTCCTTTTGCCACACAAATTCTACCCCCGACCAAAGTTCCCAACATGGTAAAAAAGCGTTTGCTAGGGTTTTTGATTTCTGAATGGTAGTTCCCATCTGCAGTTATATCACCATATTTATTAAGTAGATTTTCCCGTGGCACTTGTACTTGATTGAACCAAATCTTCCCATTATCAACACCATTTAGTCCTAATTTATAACCATTATCCTCAATGGTAACACCTTTCATTAATTCATGTTTCTCATTTCTAATAGGTACTAAAATTGCATGTACTCCTTCATTTTTTCCATTTACTATTAACTGTGCAAATACAGAGGCCATTGTGGAATGTAAAGCATTCCCAATATATTCTTTATTGTCATTTTTACCTGGAGTATGTATGGTAATAATACCCGTTTTTTTATTATAAGTAGCAGTTGTTTTTACACCCCTAACATTGGAGCCATGGCCAGTTTCTGTCATAGCGAAACACCCCAAAAGCTTTGCTTTACCAGTATCAGTTAAATACTTGTCATGATGCTTTTTGGTTCCTAGTTTTTGAACACTACCACCAAAAAGCCCAAATTGCACGCCAAATTTAACGGTAAGGCTGGCATCTACATATAATAAATTTTCAAAGATTGAAGCATAAATAGGCATATTGCCAGTTCCACCATATTCTTTTGGATAAGCCATAGCGCCATATCCATTTTTAGCTAAAAACTGTACTTGAGTTAACACCTTTTCTCTAAATTTTTCTTTATTCCGTTGAATATCCCAATGAAAGATTGGGCTTTTTAAGAATTCCCGAAAGGCATCAATTTCTTTGGTATGTTTCCCTTTTAAAATGGAATCAATTTCCTTTGCGTTGTAATAATTTGAGGTTTTTTCATGAATAACTTCAACATCAAATAAGTGATTATAATGGTTGGGTTGTATGCCAAGATTAATTTCAATTTCTTTTAAATTTTCATTCAAGATAAATTCAGAATCACTCTTGATAACCAATTTTTGACTGAAAGAAGTGAGAGGATAGATTTCACTTTCAATTAACTTGATTTTTGATGAAGATATAAGTTGTTTCCATTGTTTTAGTTCTGAATTTTTTGGTGGGCGATTTTTGCTAAGCCAATTGGTTAATATGCTCTTATCCTTTGTATTAAGATTACTATCTAGATTCAATACTTTGGTAACTACTTCAATTTCAGAAACAGATAGAAGGTCATCTGACCATATGACGTAAAAGAAAGGAATGTACTGTAATATTCCAGAAGAGTAACTTGTGTTTTTCATGGTTTTAAATTACAATATTTTGGTGAATATGACAGCTCTTTTCTTTAAGATGCAATTTAAAAAACTATCCCTTTTTCCACTATCTTTGCTAGTGTATGAATGAAAATCTAGATCCATCGACCAATAATTTTTCTCAAGAAGAATTGGACATAGAAAGGGCGTTACGACCCATTTCTTTTGAGGATTTTACAGGGCAGGAACAAGTGTTAGAAAACCTAAAAGTTTTTGTTCAGGCAGCAAATATGAGGAATGAAGCCTTGGATCATACTTTGTTTCATGGACCTCCGGGATTGGGAAAAACAACTTTAGCTCATATTTTGGCCAATGAGTTAGGAGTGGGTATAAAAATAACTTCTGGACCTGTGTTGGACAAGCCAGGTGATTTAGCAGGGCTGTTGACCAACCTACAGGAGCGAGATGTATTATTTATTGATGAAATCCATCGTTTGAGTCCTATAGTAGAAGAATACTTATACTCGGCTATGGAGGATTATAAGATTGATATTATGATTGAAACTGGCCCCAATGCTAGGTCAGTTCAGATTAATTTAAATCCATTTACCTTGATAGGGGCTACAACACGATCGGGCCTCTTGACTTCCCCAATGCGAGCACGATTTGGTATTCAAAGTAGACTGCAGTATTATTCTACAGAATTACTGTCTACCATTGTTCAAAGAAGTGCGGAAATATTAAAAGTTCCTATTACCAATGATGCGTCCATAGAGATTGCCGGGAGAAGTAGGGGAACACCTAGAATCTGTAATGCGCTATTGAGAAGGGTTAGAGATTTTGCCCAAATAAAAGGAAATGGAAAGATAGATATGGAGATTTCTAAATACAGTCTAAAAGCATTGCATGTAGATGCACATGGATTGGATGAAATGGATAATAAAATATTAACCACCATAATTGACAAATTTAAAGGGGGCCCAGTGGGTATAACTACAATAGCTACCGCTGTATCTGAAAGTTCAGAAACTATTGAAGAAGTCTATGAACCTTTTCTTATTCAACAAGGTTTTATTATGAGAACGCCAAGGGGACGAGAAGTTACAGAGCTTGCTTACAAGCATTTGGGAAGAATAAAAGGAAATACACAAGGAGGCCTATTCAATGAGCAAGTATAGGTATCCAGATAAAGTTCCTTTTTTTAAATTTTTAGTCAATTCTTCCGCAATCGCAAAAAACCCAATACCATTTCAAAATAAATGGTTTAATGAAAATCAAGGGTCTTTTACAGTTACTCCACCATTTCAATCACCTATTGTTCTGACCAGAAATGCGGATATGATTAAGCATATTCTTCAAAAAAGACATAAAATATATCATAAGTCAGAGATACAAACCAAATCTTTATCTAAGTATGTTGGTTATGGGTTGCTCACTTCTAGTGGGGATTATTGGTTAAAGCAAAGGCGTTTAATTCAGCCTGGGTTTCATAAGGAAAAGCTGGAAAATTTGATTTCTATAATTGATTCCTCTGTAAAAGAACAAGTAAAAAAGATTGAAACCGATATATCATTAGATTTATATTCAATCATGAATGAATTAGCTTTTGAAGTTGTGGCAAAATCACTTTTTAATTTTTCTGCTGATAAAAAAACTTTAAAACGATTACAGGAAATTGTTGAGCAGCTTCAAAAATATATAGTTAAAGAAATTAGACAACCTCCCAAAAAACTGTTATATATTTTAAGTGGTGAGGTAAGGAGCAACATGAAAATGGTAAAGGAAAGCAGAGCTATCATTAATACTGTTATTGACCAAAGAAAAAAGTCCAAAGAATCTCATGATGATCTTTTGCAAATGCTTTTAGATGCGAAATATGAAGACGGCACAGGAATGACCAATGACCAATTAATAGACGAAATCTTAATTCTATTTGTAGCAGGTCATGAAACTACAGCCAATGCTTTGACCTTTACTCTAACTCTAATAGCCCAGAACAAAGATGTGTTGCATAAAGTTGAAAATGAAGTATTTAAAAATAATATGAAATTATCTCCATTTGAGAAAATAGGAAGCCTTTCTTATATTAAAAACTGTGTTGATGAAAGTATGCGGTTATATCCACCTGCTTGGATTACAGATAGAGTGGCAGTAGAAGATGATGAAATTGGAGATTTTTATATAAAAAAAGGAACAGTGGTGGGTATTTCAATCTATGAACTTCATAGAAATATCGACTTTTGGAAAAATCCCGAACAATTTACTCCGGAAAGATTCAGTAAGGATGAACAAGTACATAAATCTAGTTACTATATGCCTTTTGGTGCGGGACCACGCTTATGTATTGGGAATAATTTTGCCCTTTTTGAAATGATTTTAGCTGTAAAAGAAATTATTAAAAACTTTAATATAACCACTTCTACCAAAGAAATTAAGGTGAACCCATTAATAACTTTAAAACCAGTAGATTTAAGAATGAAATTTACTTTACGAGCTTAGCATAGGGTTTTCAATTTAAAAGGACTGACATATAAGGACCAAAACCAAAAGTTTTACTTTCATAATTTACATTTCATTTTCTTTCTAAATGTTAAAAAGTTAACTACATTTAGAAAAATAGCTTTAGTAGCTAGTTGTTAATTCCCCCAATCGGACTATGGAATAAAATATTCTTTGTTTATATCTATAGTTGGACAAGCTCATAAAATAAATTATGTTGGTTATAAGGATTTTAAAAAATAGCTTTTTGAAGCTCATTGACCTTCAGCAACACCTTGGTGTTGAAATTGGGCATTTCCTTAAACTGCAACAATTATTTGTTGTTATTTTTCTTAGTCACTTGGTACTTGGTCAGAGCAATAATGACTACTCAATTAAATATTTCACTTTAGAAGATGGACTCTCCCAAGTATCATCCAATGATCTTTTAAAAGATAGCTCAGGATTTGTTTGGATTGCCACACAAGATGGGTTGAATCGTTTTGACGGAAAAATATTTAAGCATTTTAAACATAACGAAAAGGATTCATTAACAGTTTCTGGAAACCTTATAAATAGGTTGTTGGAGGATAACTCTGGTAGAATATGGGTTGGAACTATTGGAAATGGGCTGTGCTATTACGACCCCCATTTAGATGTTTTTCATAGGGTTAAATTAAAAAAATCTAATGGGACAAATGAAATTATCTCTGCTATAGTTGAGGACAAAGAAGGAAATATTTGGGTTGGGTCAAGAATTTCAGGCCTTCATAAATTAAGCCCTAGTGGAACAACTTTTGTGCAGGAAAATTACTATAATCAACCTATAACGACTCTGTCAATAGATGAAAATAATTATTTATGGGCGGCTGGGTTTAATGGAAGAATTTTTAGATCTGACCTAGCAAAGAATGAAGCTTTAAATCTAAAACCCCAAAAAAATGCAAGGGGTCATATTCAATCTTTTTACAAAACGGACAAATCCTTATTGGTTGGCAGTGATGAAGGGTTCTTTGTTTATGATTTAAAAAATAACGAAGTTAATTTAGTAGAACTTAGTAAGGAGGACAATATTCCCACTAGGCATGTATTGGCATTTTTAAAGCATAATGATTCTACTGTATGGGTAGCAACAGGTAATGGTTTGTATTTATACGATTGGGTCAATGAACGGGTGACCAATAAGATTTTATATTCAGGAGATTCAAAAAAAGGACTTAGCAGTAGTACAGTACAGGCATTATTAAAGATATCAGAAAAACAAATACTAGTTGGTACGGCGAACTATTTAAACCTTATTGATTTTTCTGAACCTTATTTTAAAAATTTTTCAAAAAATCTTAAAGGGAAACATTTACTCAGTGATAATGTCATATTCTCAATTTTAAAAGAAAATAATAATCTATGGATTGGAACTTCTGATGGTGGATTGAACTTGCTAAAGAACGGAAAGCAGTACTACTTTGTTGGTGACCAGAACAACACCAAGAGCATTTCTGGAGGTGTCATTAGAGCTATTGTTAAAGATGAAATTAATCAAAGAATGTGGTTGGCAACAACACGAGGGTTAAGTATGATTGATTTAAAAACATTTGACCCTGACAGCCCTGAATTTACTGTCTTTAAACATAATCCTAATGATGAAAATTCTATAAATAATGATTTTTTGAAAGATTTAATTCTTGATAAAAACAATAATTTATGGGGAGTAACCTATGGTCAGGGTATTTTTAGGTTAGATTATATTAATGAAAGTGAGTATAGCATTGTTAAGTATAAAAATGATGGCAAAACCCCAAACTCTTTAAAAAATGATTTTGTTCATTGTATTGGGGCAGATAATGAAAACAACATATGGATTGGCACACAAGAAGGGCTTACAAAATTAAGTTTTGAGGTGCCTGCTGTCTATGGGCCACCAAATTTTGAACACTTTGAAAACATTGAAAATGAGGATAAGTCTTTGTCACATAATTCCGTCTATGATATATTAATTGACCAAAAGAATAGAATCTGGGTAGGCACTAGAAGTGGATTTAACCTATATCTTGGAAATAAGGAATTTGAATCATGGAAAGCACAGAAACAATTTAGTAATGATGTTGTTTATAGTATTCAAGATGATGAAAATGGAAATTTATGGTTGGGCACCAATGATGGAATGGTTATGTTTAATACAGAAAGTAAGAATTTTGTACAGTACGGGGTCAATGATGGAATTCAGAGTAAGGAATTTGATATACATGCCAGATATAGGGATTCTAATGGAACAATATACCTTGGTGGTATTGGAGGTGTAACTTACTTTAATCCCAATGATTTGTCTACAATAGACGTTCCAAAGCCTCTATACTTTTCAGAATTCCGAATTAAGGACGAAATAATCGGAACTTCACACTCAACCCTGGGGAAGCTACCACAAGCCTTATTTAGTACTGAGAGATTAACGTTTAAAAAGAAACAATTTCCTTTTTACTTAAGATTTTCTTCAATAGATTATAGAAGGCATAAAGATATGAGCTACGGCTATAAGCTAAATCCAAGCGATAGTGAGTGGAATATGCTCGCCGATCCCGAAATACAGTTTTTGAACCTCCCAACAGGGAATTATACCCTTCAAGTAAATGGTTTTTCAAGAGGTAAAGAATGGAATCAACCACCACTTGAAATGAAACTTGACATTTTGCCTCCATGGTGGGCTACATGGTGGGCATATTTGTTTTATTTAAGTATTGCTGCAATGTTGTTATATGGTTTTTATCGCTTTCAAATATCAAGAAAGTTAGAGGTTGCGGAGAATAAGAAACTAAAAGAGATAAATCAATTAAGAAATAGCCTGTTTACGAATATTACACATGAATTTAGAACACCCTTGACCGTAATTTTGGGAATGACAGAATCTTTAAAAGAAAAATCCAAGACCAAAACTTTGGCGGCAACGAATTCCTCTTTGGAAATGATTGAACGTAATGGACTAAGGTTGTTGGATTTGGTAAATGAAATGTTGGATTTGGCAAAATTAGAAAGCGGAAAAATGGCAGTAAACAATATCACATCTGATATTGTTCCTTTTATAAAATATGTGACCGAAAGTTTTCAGTCTTTGGCTAAGGAGTCTGATATTACTGTGGTACTGTATTCGGAAATAGATGAATTGGTAATGGATTTTGATGATCATAAAATGCAATCCATAATTTCGAACTTACTATCAAATGCCATAAAGTTTTCCAAAAAAAATGATAAAGTTATTGTTCATGTAAATAAGATACATGAAAAAGAAAGTGAATACCTAATAGTTAAAATAAGAGACAATGGAATGGGTATTTCTAAAGAGGCACTGCCTCATATTTTTAATCACTTTTATCAAGCGGATTCAACCAGTTCGCGAAGTGGTGAGGGTACAGGAATTGGGCTTGCATTGACTAAAGAATTGGTTGAATTATTAAATGGATCAATACAAGTGAAAAGTGAATTGGGGAAAGGAACAGAATTCTTACTTAAAGTCCCTGTATATATAAGGGGAAAAATAATAGATAAAATGTATTCCCATACCAAGGACAAATTAAAAGAAAATCCTACAGGAAATAACCTTATAATAGCTGAGGAGAATAGTGAGCTTCCAATAGTATTAATTATAGAAGATAATATGGATGTAGCCATTTTTGTACAGGATTGTCTTCAAGGTAAATACACTACAATTCATGCAGAAAACGGGTTTATTGGTCTTGACAAAGCCATAGAAAAAGTACCTGATATTATTATCTGCGATGTAATGATGCCTGGCAAGGATGGATTTGAAGTATGTAGGGAACTAAAATCTGATGAACGAACAGACCACATCCCTATTGTGATGTTAACTGCCAAAGTCACCCAAAAGGATCGTTTGGAAGGTTTTGCAACAGGCGTTGATGCCTATTTGTCCAAACCTTTCATTAAAGATGAATTGTTTGCTAGATTGGACCAATTGGTAAAGATTAGAAAACAACTTAGAGCAAAATATGAAAAAGGGAATCTAAATGAAATACTTCAAGAACCTACCGATAGTAAGGAAACAAAATTTATTCAAAAAGTAGTTCAACTAATTCAAGAAAAAATAGATAACCCTAATCTTAATTCTGAACAATTGGCTAATGAGTGTTCTCTTAGTGAATCTCAATTGTACAGAAAACTTAAGGCGGTAACAGGAAAGTCAACCGCAGTTTTTATTAGATCAGTACGCTTGGAAAAAGGTAAAGAACTTATTGTAACTACAGATAAAACCATCTCAGAGGTTGCCTATGAAGTTGGCTTTAATGACCCTTCTTGGTTTAGCAGAGCTTTTAAAACAGAGTATGGTACTTCTCCAACAGACTTTAGAGATTCCCAATACTAAGCCTGGCTTGTACTATTTGAGCATTCAGGCTCAAGAATAGTACATCATATTTTACTTCTTCCGCAAAAATACTTCACCAGATTGAGCATTTAGTGAAAGCACATCTACGTGCTTGTATGTACTATTGATAAGGAAATACATAGCATTGATTTTGGTTGTTGTTATCAACCTTATATAGATTCAGATTCAATTGTAAATAAGTTCAGAAAAAATGTCAGTTTGTAATGATAAATCTCTAAAAGGAATAGAAAGACTGCTTTGTATCATCAAAGTATTCTTTATAAGTATTCTCATGATTTCCTTTGTCACAGTGCTATTGTGTTTTGGGGCAATACCAACAGATTTATTCAATAGAAGTGAATTGGATGAAGTTTTTTATTTGAATTATGATGTTTCTCAATTAGGGAATTCTAAAATAGAGCAAGAAATTAAATATGGTTTCGAGCTGTTCCAATACACGCCTAAATATCTTGGACCAGATTCTAAAAGTTTAAATAAGAGCTATGCTGGCAACCATTTGGCATGCAATAATTGCCATCTATTATCTGGCACAAAACCATATTCAGCACCGCTGATAGGAATAGTTCAGAGGTTCCCACAATACAGGGGAAGAGAAAATAAAATAGGCACTATTGAGGAACGTATCAATGGTTGCATGGAACGGAGTATGAATGGCGAAGTTTTACCCCAAGATAGTAAAGAGATGAAGGCATTTGTGGCCTATTTAAATTGGTTGGGTAGATATGCCCCCGAAGATGGTAAAATTATAGGGCAAGGATTTTTAAGTATAGAAGTCCCAAATAGGCAAGTAAATATGAAGAATGGAAAAAACATATTTGAATCTACCTGTACCGAGTGTCATGGAGTTGATGGACAAGGTAAAAAGTGGTTAGATGGACTTACTTATGAGTATCCGCCCCTATGGGGAGATGATTCATATAATAATGGTGCTGGTATGACCCGAGTCATAACCGCAGCTCAATTTATTAAGGGTAATATGCCTTATGGAACTACATATGATGCTCCAAAGCTAACAGATGAAGAGGCTTATGATGTAGCAGGCTATATTAACCAACAACATCGACCAGAAAAAGCCAACAGGGAGTCAGATTTTCCCGATTTGACCAAGAAACCAGTATCTACTCCCTATGGGCCATATGCCGATGACTTTCCAATAGAACAACACCAAATGGGTCCTTTTAAACCTATTATGGATTACTATAAAAAAGAGTTCAATATTATTAAATCTAAATAAATAAGTATGAAAACAGAGACAAATTCTAGAAGAAAATTTATGGGCGCCATAATGCTAGGTGCCACGGCAAGCACACTTTCAGTACTTTCCAATCCAGCCTTTGCAGGTATGACCGATTTTAATGAAAACCAAATGAGCGAAGCGGATGAATGGTTCAAGAAAATTAAGGGTAAGCATCGTATTGTATACGATGGATCTAAACCTCATGCAGGATTTCCAATAATTTGGAACTGGGCTTTTTACTTGTCTAACAATGAAACAGGATCTAAAGACGATGATATTACGGCAATGACCGTGTTACGTCATGATGCCATTCCATTTGCTTTTAAGTCGGATTTATGGAAGAAGTATCCACTAGGAGAAGTTTTTCATGTTAAAAAGGCCGATGGTGCAAATTATGAACGAAATCCTTACTATGAACCTCAAGACGGAGATTTTCCACTACCAATGATTCAAGGAATAAAAGATATGCAAGCCCGTGGTGCTATGTTTTGTGTATGCAATTTGGCAATTTCAGTCTACAGTGGTGCCATAGCTCAGCAGATGGGATTGGATCCAAAGGAAACCTATGAAGAGTGGGTTGCTGCAGTATTACCAGGAATTCAGGTAGTACCCTCAGGTGTTTGGGCATTGGGTAGAGCACAAGAAAATGGCTGCGGGTATATTTTCGCGGGAGAATAATTAATCATCTTAAAACCATAAAAATGAAAAAAGTAATAATTCTTATTCTAGTAATGTGCTTTTCTATAGGATTGGCGGCACAAGAAAAACCAATTAAAGTGGTATTTGATGTAACCAGTGCAGACCCAGAAATACATAAATCAGCAGCTAGGCATCTAAGGTTGATGTCTGAATCTTATCCAGATTCTCAATTCGAAATGGTTATCTATAGTGGGGCTTACAGTATGGTTGATGGTAAGTCATCAGCAGCAGGTGAAACCTTGCGCAAAATTATAAAGATGGATAATGTGTCCATAATTGCATGTGAGAATACGCTAAAGCGAAATAAGAAAACCAAAGAAGATTTAATACCAGGAGTAGGAACCGTCCCAGATGGTATTTATGAGATTGCTATGAAACAACATCAAGGTTGGGCTTATATAAAAGAAATAAAATAAATTAATTTTTTACGGAAGCTCTGGCAATATGGAAACTATGGAGGTTTTAGGTTATGTAGGAGCAATGTTAATTGGGATTGTCCTTGGATTAATGGGGAGTGGTGGGTCTTTGTTGACTGTCCCAATTTTCACCTATTTTTTTCATATTGGTCCAGTCACAACTACGGCATATTCCTTGTTTGTGGTGGGTTCCTCAGCTTCGGTAGGTGTTCTTAGGAATTTTAAAAAGAATGTTGTAGATTTTAAAATGGCTTTGTTCTTTGCTGTTCCGTCGTTAGGTTCAGTATTTATAGCTCGTAAATATTTGGTTGCTATGATACCTGAGGAGTTATTCTCCATTGGAAATTTTCATATGACTAAAAACATGGGCATTATGATCTTTTTTGCCTTTTTGGCACTATCTGCGTCACTTTGTATGATTTTTAAAAAGAAAGAGGATGCAGAAACGGTGCATGACGGAAATTGCAGCTATCTTTTTTTAAGTGTTGTTGGTGCAATTATAGGCTTGCTTACAGGAATTGTTGGTATTGGTGGCGGATTTATTATTATTCCAGTATTGGTTTTGTTCTTAAAATTACCTATAAAAAAAGCTGTGGCCACATCGCTATTAATAATTTCATTAAAATCTTTAGCAGGGTTTTTGGGTGACTTGGGCAATCATATTTTTATTGATTGGATATTCCTTTTGGGATTTACTTCAGTAGCTATTATGGGAATGCTTCTTGGAATATATCTTTCCTCTTTTGTCAATGCAAAAAAACTTAAAAAATGGTTTGGAGGGTTTGTTTTTGTCATGTCCATTTTTATACTTTATATGGAACTTGCAGGGATAAAACCTTAATGTCTTTGACATTATTTATAAGAAAAAAGAATAACTGTATCTTAGGCATGTGAATGCCGATAAACATACACAGCTAATAAAAACTGAAGCCAAACGCCTCGGTTTTTTGTCATGCGGTATATCCAAAGCCGAGTTTTTAGAGGAAGAAGCTCCAAGACTGGAAAAATGGCTCAATATGGACATGCACGGCGAAATGAGTTATATGGAAAATCATTTTGACAAACGCTTGGACCCAACCAAATTGGTAGAAGGTTCAAAATCGGTTATTTCTTTGTTGCTTAATTATTTTCCAGAAGAAGAGCAAACAGAGAACACCTTTAAAGTGTCTAAATATGCTTATGGTCAAGACTATCACCATGTAATAAAATCTAAATTAAAGCAGCTACAAGAATTTATTTCAGAAGAAATAGGGGAAGTACATGGTAGGGCTTTTGTAGATTCTGCTCCTGTATTAGATAAGGCATGGGCGGCCAAAAGTGGTTTGGGATGGATAGGAAAACACAGTAATTTGCTAACTCAGCAAGTAGGCTCTTTTTATTTTATAGCTGAACTTATTATTGATATAGAGCTGGAGTATGATTCCCCGGTAACTGATCATTGTGGTACATGTACTGCTTGTATAGATGCCTGCCCGACACAGGCAATAGTTGAGCCTTATGTTGTGGATGGTAGTAAGTGTATTTCGTATTTCACCATTGAATTAAAGAATGAAATACCCAATGAATTTCATGGTAAGTTTGATGATTGGATGTTTGGTTGTGACGTATGCCAAGATGTGTGTCCGTGGAATCGGTTTTCAAAAGCACATAATGAACCATTGTTTAATCCCCATCCTGAACTGTTGTCCATGTCCAAAAAGGATTGGGAAGAGATAACCGAGGATGTTTTTAAAAAAGTGTTTCAAAAATCAGCTGTAAAGCGTACCAAGTTTACGGGGTTAAAACGGAATATTGATTTTCTTAAATAATTTTCCTATATCATTTTCATTACTCTAATTTTTATTGGAAAAATTAAAAATACTATATTCGAAAGGCTTTAATTTTATGAAATTTTCAATAGATATATAAATTAAGAAGAATATGGGATTGATTAAAAAACCAACATTAAGTTTTTGGCAGATATTTAATATGAATGTTGGGTTTTTAGGCATTCAATATAGTTTCGGTTTACAGCAGACAGCTATCAATCCAATTTTCCTTTTTTTGGGAGCAGCAGAAGATATGTTGCCAATTTTAAATATTGCAGGACCTGTCACAGGACTGATTATTCAACCAATTATTGGAGCAATGTCAGATAAAACATGGTCTCCACGTTGGGGAAGACGAAAGCCATATTTTTTAATTGGAGCTATTTTAGGAAGTCTTTGTTTGTTTGCATTTCCATTGAGTCCAGCATTATGGTTTGCGGTGGGTCTACTTTGGATTTTGGATGTGGGTAACAATATGGCAATGGAGCCTTACCGTGCTTTTGTTGGTGATAAGCTACCAGAAAAGCAATTGAGTTTGGGATACCAAATGCAAAGTTTATTTGTTGGAGCGGGTATACTTTTGGCAACTTTGTCCATATTTTTATTTCAATATTTATTTGGCGCAGATGAGGTATCTAGCTCGGTGGACACAATTCCAAAATGGCTTTATTATTCTTTTTTTATTGGAGCTATTTTATCGGTTACCACTATTTTATGGTCGGTTTTAAAAACCCCTGAAATTCCTCCAAGTGATGAAGAAATGGCAGAAATTAATAAACATAAGGGATTATCATTTATAGAACGTTTTAAAATGCCCTTTGTTGAGATTTCAAAAGCAGTTAAGGATATGCCAAAATTTATGTGGAAATTATCTATAGTTTATTTGTTTCAATGGTATGCTCTATTTGTTTATTGGCAATTCATTGTGCCGCTGTTAAGAACTACTATGGGTATGGATACTTCAGAGGCTGCCGCACAATCTGCCAAAATGAGCTTTACTTATAACACAGTTACAATGATAGTTGCTTTAGCTTTAGTGCCACTAACATTGCGATTGGGAGGAAAAAAAGTATATGCAGCAAGCCTTGTGGGAACGGGCTTGGCATTATTGGCAATACCTTACATTACAGATCCATATTTAATATTAATTCCTATGGTTTTGTTTGGTATTGGTTGGGCAGCAATGATGGGAATACCCTACACTATGGTTTCTAAAATAGTACCGCAGGATAGACGGGGAGTGTACATGGGTATTTTGAATATGATGATTGTTATCCCTATGGGAATAGAAACATTGACTTTTGGTCCTATTTTCAAGAATCTTTTAGGAGGAAATGCTGTAAATGCTATTTTATTTGGTGGGATCTTTTTTATTATTGCAGCTTTTTTTGCATTAAGATTGAATGTGTCAAAAGAAGCCAAGTAAAAGACGTACAAGGTATCTTTCTATTGAAGAAAATATCATTTTTCCAAAACCTATTTTGATTAGTTGAACTTTGAAGTTCTTTTTCCCAAGAATACCGTTAAATTTGTTTCTAGAAAACACATCATTATATGAGCGAGCAAAAGAAAAGGCAAGAGGCATTAATTTATCATGCCAAACCTACGCCTGGAAAAATAAAAATTGTACCTACCAAACCCTATTCCACGCAGAGAGATTTGGCATTGGCTTACTCTCCAGGAGTTGCAGAACCGTGTCTGGAAATTGCCAAAAATAAAGATGATGTTTATAAGTATACCGCCAAGGGAAATATAGTTGCTATTATTTCTAATGGCACCGCAGTTTTGGGGTTAGGAGATATTGGACCCGAAGCTTCAAAACCAGTAATGGAAGGTAAGGCCTTACTTTTTAAAATTTTTGCAGATATTGATGGTATTGATATAGAATTGGACACCAAGGATGTGGACAAGTTTATAGAAACTGTCAAAACCATTGCACCTACTTTTGGTGGAATAAATCTTGAAGATATAAAAGCTCCAGAAGCTTTTGAAATTGAAAGACGATTAAAAGAAGAGCTAGATATTCCAGTGATGCATGATGATCAGCATGGTACAGCCATAATTTCTGCTGCAGCCTTGTTAAATGCTCTGGAAATCTCGGGCAAAAAAATTGAAGAAGTAAAAATTGTGGTAAGTGGTGCAGGGGCTGCGGCAGTTTCTTGTACTAGATTATATAAGGCATTTGGCGCAAGCTCCAAAAATATTGTGATGCTAGATAGTAAAGGTGTTATTCGCAGTGACAGGGAAAGCCTCTCTAGTGAAAAGGCAGAATTTGCATCAGATAGAAAAATTAATACTTTGGAAGAAGCAATGGTAAAAGCTGATGTTTTTATTGGACTTTCCATTGCAGACATCGTCACCCCTAAAATGTTAAAATCCATGGCTAAAAACCCTATTGTTTTTGCCATGGCCAATCCTGATCCAGAAATTAAATACGATTTGGCTGTAAAAACCAGAAAAGATATTATTATGGCCACTGGTCGTTCTGATCATCCCAATCAAGTAAACAATGTATTGGGATTCCCTTTTATTTTTAGAGGCGCTTTGGATGTTAGAGCAACTGCCATAAATGAAGAAATGAAAATGGCTGCAGTAAAAGCACTAGCAGAACTTACAAAAGAGCCAGTTCCAGAACAGGTAAATATAGCATACGGTGAAACTCGACTTACATTTGGGAAAGAGTATATAATTCCAAAACCTTTTGACCCTAGGCTTATTTCCGAAATTCCGCCAGCCATTGCCAAAGCTGCTATGGATAGTGGTGTAGCTAAAGAGCCCATTAAAAACTGGAAGACTTATAAGAATGAGTTGTTGAAGCGTTCCGGAAATGATAACAAAGTGGTTCGTTTATTAATGAACCGGGCCAAAGTAAATCCCAAGAAAATTGTTTTTGCAGAAGCAGACCATTTAGATGTAATAAAAACAGCTCAAATAGTCTATGAAGAAGGTATTGCACATCCAATTTTACTAGGTAATAAAGAAATTATTACTGAGCTTAAAAAAGAGTTGGAGTTTGATGCTGATATTCCAATTATTGACCCTAATGCAGAATCAAAGGAATCTAGAGATAGAAGGGAGCATTATGCTATTAAGCATTATGAATCCAGAAAGAGAAGTGGAACTACGTTGTACAATGCCAAGAATAAAATGCGGGAACGTAATTATTTTGGTGCAATGATGGTTTTGGAGGGTGATGCAGATGGTATGATATCTGGCTATTCCAGAGCCTATCCAACAGTTGTAA
>NZ_JBWFBN010000024.1:0-24540 GCF_056326165.1 Saonia sp. | reverse complement strand
TCCAAAAAAAGACCTACGCTCGTATTTCTAACAATTTTTAGTGTGTTATGGTTTCCTAATTCTATCATGTGGCAAAGGTATTGTTTAACCTTGGATATAAAAAAAGCCGTCCAAAATAGAACGGCTTTTATTTTTAGTATAAAAATCTACTAGTATATAGATTCTTTACCGAAATGCTTAGCAAGCATGTAATAAACAACTGCACGGTGCTTGTTTTTTTCTGAAGTACCATACGTAGAAATTACACTGTTAATGCCTTCCATTAATTTTGGCCCATCACTAAGTCCCAATTTTTTAATTAAAAAATTGTTCTTTACAGTTTCCAATTCTTTTTCATCTGTTCCAGAAACTTTGGAAGCATCTAAATTGTAGATAGCAGGACCTAATCCTATAGCAACTTTAGTTAACAAGTCCATATTTGGAGTTTCTCCAAATTTACTTTTAATGTCAGCTGCGTACTTTTCTATTAATTCGTCTCTTTTACTCATAATTGTTAGTGTTCAATATGTATAATTAATTAATATGCTTCTAAGATAGAAAATCAAAATAACTAAGCAAAATTTTATCATTTAATAATCTAGGGGTTGATACCTCTAGAAGCTTGGGTCTGTCTGACTTTTCATAAAATGTTGATAGTCCATTGGTTAAGTAATTTTCATCATCTGCAAGAATATATTCAAAGTTGTACATCTTAGAAAGATGTGAAGCATCCATTCCATGCGTAGTCTCAAAAAAAGTGCTATATTTTTTTGTTTCTTCTTTTCCTGGGAGTATCCTAAAAATACCTCCACCATCATTATTAATAACCACAATCCTAAAAGTTGGTTTTATATAAGTATTCCACAAAGCATTACTATCATAAAAGAAGCTCAAATCACCCGTAATTAAAAGTGTTGGGTTTTCATTAAATATTGATGCTCCTACAGCAGTGGATGTGCTGCCATCTATTCCACTTGTACCTCTATTGCAAAATACTTGTATAGATGGTTCAATATTAAATAACTGTGTGTATCTCACTGTTGAGCTGTTAGCTAAATGCAGCTGATAACCTTTTGGTATACTTTTTAATAGTTCATTGAAAACAACAAAATCTGAAAAAGGGATTTTTGTAAGATACTCTTCTCTTTTTAGTGAATAGTCTTTTTTTATGCTCGACCAATACTTTAAATAAGTACTTTCCTTAGAATGGACAAAATCAAAAAAACCATGAAAAAATGTATTGGGTTCCATTTTAAAATGATGTGAAAGACAAAAAAAGGTGTCATATGCCTTTTTAGTATCTATATGCCAATGATGCTTGGGTTGATATTTTCGTAAAAAGGCTTTAACTTTTTTAGAAACGACCAAGCCCCCAAAAGAAAGTAAAACATCTGGTTGCAATTTTTTGAAAAGTTCATTCTTATGATCCTCCTTTTCAATTGGAGCAATAATACTATCAATGCTTGGAAAGAAATTAAGATGATACAGATTAGAGGTAGTTTCTGTGAATACTAAAACGGATTCATCTTCTGCTAGTTCATCTAAAAATTGCTGCTCAATACTATTTGGAGGATTTGCTCCTACTAACACCATTTTTTTAGCTGAAGAATTCCATGTTTGCGCTAATTTTTCAAAATCAGTTTTAATTTGTTTTTCTTCAGATGTATTAAGTAAAACTGAAGACACTACAGTGCTTTTTTCAATCACATCATATAATGGTTCTTCTAAAGGTACATTTATGTGAACAGGTGACTTATCCTCTGTTGCAGTTTTAAAAACTTTATTTAATTGATTGTCATTATATGTTTGAATACCTTCTTGTCCCTTTTCAACACTTTCTAGATTCTTAAATAGTGCTTCATTTTCGTTACGTAATTTTTCTGTAGCATGGGAAATATCCAATTTTAGATTTGCAGAAAACCCAATATGGTTATGGAATACATTCTCTTGCCGAATGGTCTGACCATCACCAATATCAATCTTATGTGGTGGTCTATCCGCAGAAATAACAATCAACGGTATGTCACTGTAAAAAGCTTCGGCTATAGCTGGATAATAATTAAGCAATGCACTACCAGATGTACAAACTAAGACGACAGGGGTGTTTCTATTTTGGGAAATACCCAAAGCAAAGAATGCAGCACAACGTTCATCTACAATACTAAAACAATTGAAGAAAGAATCGTTTGTAAAACCTATAGTTAAAGGGGCGTTTCTAGAACCCGGAGAAATAACTATATTTTTAATGTTGTTTGCCTTACAATGATGCACCACGGTTTGCGCAGAAGGAATGCTAGAGTATTTCATTAAGAACAAAAATACAACGCCTTATATTTTAAACCCAATCATTTAAAATAATTAATAATGTTAAGCATGGTTTTTGCCTTTACATTGGTCTCTTCCCACTCTTTTTCTGGCATAGATGCCTTTGTAATACCACCACCAACATATATCATAGCATTATCTTTAATTAATTGCATACAACGTAGATTTACAAACAGTTGGCTTTCATTTCTATTTTCACCAAAATTTACTTCCCCTAAAAATCCAGTGTAAAACTCTCTATTGTAGTTTTCATTCCCAACAATAAAAGTTTTTGATTCTTCTTTTGGAAGCCCGCAAACTGCTGGGGTTGGGTGCAAAGCATCAATTGCTTCTTGTAAACCCATGCTCATCTCTCCCGAAATAATACTTTTCAAGTGCCATAGATTTCCGGCCCTTGTGGCATTGGGTCCAGAAATCTTCATGTTTTTTAATTTATCTTTTAAATTATCAGAAATGTATTTAGTGACCAATTCCTGCTCATTAAGTTCCTTTTCTCCCCAATTTGGGTCTTCACTTGTTCTAAACTCAATTGTACCAGCCAAAGACATTGTTGTCATTGAATTGTTTTTTGCTGTTAAAAGTGTTTCCGGAGTTGCTCCTATCCATAACCCAACTTTTGGATGATACCAGATATAACAAAAAGTATTAGAGTATCTTTTTAAGAGTAATTTAAACAATGAAAGTGGATGTGTCTTACATTGAACCTCAATTTTACGAGATATAACAACTTTCTCAAAAGTTCCTTCCTCAATTTCTTGTATAGCCTGTTTAACAAGGTTAATGTGGAATTCTTTCTTTGACGGGTTATTTTCTACAACATTGAATTTTTCAATCTCAGTATCTAATTCTAGATTATAGTCAATTTCAATTACTTCACTGAGTTCAGTTCTTATAGATTGTCTATCATCAAAAGCACCAAAAATAAATCCCACTTTATTAAAATCTGTGAATTTATGAAGCGTATCATTGTCTTGAAAAATAGCCCTAACCGCAGTTTGGTTAGGCTTTCTATAAACAACAAAAGGTAAATTTAAAGCATACTGCTTATGAATTTTTTCTATAAATTGAGAAAACATATTACTTCTTGGGCAATGTTATTGTGGTGAGTTTACAAACGGAAACTAAATTATTGCTATCATCTGTTATTTTAATTTCCCAAAGTTGAGTAGTTCTTCCTTTATGCAAAATTATTGCTTTGGCGTAAACAAAACCCTCCTTAACACTTTTTACGTGATTTGCGGCTATTTCTATTCCTCGGACAAAAAAATCTTGACCATTTAAAAAAATGTAAGACGCTGCACTACCCACACTTTCTGCCAAGGCAACAGAGGCACCACCATGCAAAACACCATCTGGTTGGTAAACTTTAGAAGTAACTGGCATTTTAGCAATTAAAAAGTTCTCTCCTACATCAACGTATTCAATATCTAAAGTTTCCATTAGGGTTCCTTTACAGGTTTCGTTACAGATTTTTAAGATTTTATCTCGATATTCGTCCATGAATTAATTTTTTGTAAAATTAAGCATTCCCAAATCAATAAAAGAAAGTCCAACCTCTTTGATTCTTACAATGAAAGTTTTTGAAAAACATGTTAAATACACAACAGTAAATTCATATTCATGCTTAAATGAACTTACGGAAAAAACAAAAAACGTGTGGTTGGTATTTCATGGAATTGGGTATTTAAGTCGGTATTTCCTTAAATATTTTAGTGAGTTGCCTTCTGAAGAAAATTATATTGTAGCGCCCCAAGCACCATCCAAATACTATCTAAATGGTCAATATAAACATGTAGGTGCCAGTTGGCTCACAAAAGAAAGTACTTCTCAAGAAACTAATAATGTCTTCACCTATATAAATGAGGTTGTTAGAATTGAAAAAATTCCTGAGCATTGTAATTTGATAGTCTTTGGTTTTTCTCAAGGAGTGTCCATTGCAACAAGGTGGGTGACAAAAAATAAAATTGTGTGTAGTCAACTTGTTCTTTATGCTGGAGGTATTCCAACTGAATTGACACGCAATAATTTTGATTTTATGGATAACAATACTTCTGTTAAAATAATCATTGGAAATAAAGACGAATACATATCTGATGAACGTCTTAAAATTGAAAAACAAAAAATTAAAACCTTGTTTAAAGAGAAAGCAAATCTAATTACTTTTGATGGTGGTCATGAAGTTAAAAAAGAAATCATAAACAAGCTTGTATAATGAAATTGGCACCAATTACTTTAGAAAATGATTTTGTAAAACTCTCCCCTCTTACACTAGAAAATTATCATTATTTAATTCCAGTAGCTTCTCAAAAAAAATTAGTGCAATACTCACCTTCTGATATTGAAACTCCAGAAGCTTTAAAAAACTATGTTAAAACATCCTTGGAGCATCAAAAGCAACAATTGGCAATTCCATTTATTATCTATGATAAAAAGAAAGATGCTTATGCTGGGAGCACCCGCTATATGCGTATCGACTGGAAAAACAAAGTTTTAGAAATTGGCTCCACCTGGGTAGGTAAAGAATTTCATGGAACTGGTTTAAATAAGCATATGAAGTTTTTAATGATAGACTATGCCTTCAATAACTTGGGTTTTGAAAAGGTAGAATTCCGGGTTGACGAGCGCAATATGGCTTCTAGAAAGGCTGTTGAAAAATTAGGCGCAGTGGCCGAAGGAGTGCTTAGAAAAAATGTTTATTTATTGGACGGTTTTAAAAGAAATACCTGCTTGTATGGAATTTTAAAGGAAGAATGGAACTTTCATTAATTGACTTTTTTCATGGTATTTTTAGTGATTCCCCTCAATTATAACTCCGCAATTACCGTTTTATAATCTAATAAACAACTACACCACAAACATTGGGCAGTTTACCACATTTTTTTTCTTATTAAGAGAAGATTTATAATCTTGCGCCACCCGAAACCAAATTAAAATCAAACTTAAACCGTGATATGAAAAAAATTACATTTCTTTTATTATTTTCTATATTGGTCAGCACATTTGCCATGGCCAATTGCGATAATGCTTACTCTACAGCAACCTATGCCTTAGCACACACAAAAAGGGCATTAAAAGCAGACAATTTTGATCACCAAAAATATTATGCCGAAAGAGCTTTAGAGGCTTTTCAAAAAACTGAAGGTTTGGTTAAAGATTGTGGCTGTAACGATGCTATAAACCCAATTTTAGATGGTATAGACCATTTAAAGGATGCCATTGACCCAAATGATTGGGATATGGGAAGGTATCATACAAAACGGGCACTTGCATTTGTACAGGACGCTCTAACCGCTATGGATATTTTTTCAAGAAAGAATGATGCAGTTAGCCAGTCTGTTGAAGAAGATACTGATAGTGCTTTGGAAGAAAATAGTGATTATCAAAATTTAGTTGAGCAGCAAAAACAATTGGCCGAACAATTAAAATTTAAAAAGGCAGCCGAACAGTCTTTGTTTAACCTAGAAAAAAGCATCAAAGAAATGGCAAATCTATATGGTTGTAATGATGCACTTTCAATATTAAAGACTTATGAAACCAGAAAAGATGAAGTATTGTCTAAAGAAACTTTAAAGGATACTAGAAATTATTATATGCAACAAACAATTTCTATGGAAGCAAAAGCATTGGAGGCATTAAAAAAATGTACTTCAACTTCATCAAAATAATAACCTATGGCACAGTGTTTAAAAGGGGCATATTTAATATGTCCTTTTTATTTTTCTTGTGTAACCTCGGTTTGGGAGTAATATTCAATTTTTCTAGTAGTATAAGTATTATCAGGAGTGGTAATTTTCTTGACCCAATTATTGTATGGTTCCCCATCATATTGATAGATATACTCTTTTATTTCAACTATTTTTTGTCTTTTGGATTTAGTATTCCGTAAAGTACCTTCATCATTATAGTTATATTGCAACGTCTCTTCAATTACAAATTCCTTAGCTTCAATATCATCATAGACAAATCGTGTTTCTGAAACTAACTGTTCATTAATATTAAAAACTTGTTCAGAAGCTTTAACGGGATTTCCATCTAAAAACTTTTTTGTTAAAACTACTTTATAAACTTCTCCATTTTTCCTTTTCTTCTTAGATGTTCTAATAGATTTTAAAACTACTCCATTTAAAAGATATGATGTAGTCTTTTCACCTTTATAGGTATCATAACTAACCAAAGTTTCATCTATTCCATCACTATTAGCATGTTTTATAGAAACTAATTTATTGTCCACATCGTATATGTACTCATACTGACCCAGTGATTCCTTGTTGTATGAAAATATTTTCTCAGTAACTCTTCGATTTTCTGTGGTATCAATTGTGTAAAAATTGGCAATGGAGGTATTTTTATCAAATACTCCTTCCCTATAATTTTCTACCCTTTTCTCCACAAGCTCCTCATTATCATAGGTATAAATAGTTGTAGAATAATCGGAGTCACTATAACGAGTCACCAGTTTTGTTAAATAACCATTTTCATTAAACTCAAATTCTTCCTTCCCGTAATCAGTGAGTACCAAACAAGATTTTACATTTCCGTGTAGTTCAAAATCATTTAGGGTAAAAATGCGTACTTCTTGGGAATACAGGAGTGTATTCATCCAACAAAATAAAAACAGAAAAGAAATGGTATAGTGCTTTTTCATATCCCAAAATTAGTCTATAAAACCCCATTATGGAAAAAAAACCGACCAAATGAAGAAGGGCGGAATTTTCCGCCCTTCATTTTATACAATCAATAAAATAGTTCCCTATTTTACCTTACTTCCTCAAAATCAACCTTTTCTTTTTTATCAAGAACTGGTTACTTGACTTCTTCGAAGTCTACGTCCTCAACATCATCACCTTCTTTGGCACCTTCACTAGATGCAGCATCAGCTCCTGGAGCCTCTCCACCTTGCTGTGCCTCAGCTTGGGCTTTATACATCTCTTCAGATGCAACTTTCCAAGCTTCATTTATTTTATCTAAAGCTGGTGATATTACCGCCAAATCTTTGCTTTCATATGCCTTTTTCAATTCTTCCAAAGCATCTTCAATTGGTTTTTTCTTGTCATCAGACAATTTATCACCAAATTCTTTCAATTGCTTTTCTGTTTGGAAAATCATTCCATCTGCTTCATTTAGCTTATCAGCAGTCTCTTTAGCAACCTTATCTGCTTCTGCATTTGCTTCAGCCTCAGCTTTCATTTTCTTAATTTCCTCTTCAGTTAATCCAGAAGAAGCTTCAATACGAATATCCTGAGTTTTGTTTGTTGCCTTATCCGTAGCAGAAACCTTAATGATTCCATTAGCATCAATATCAAAAGTAACTTCAATCTGAGGTGTTCCTCTTTGTGCAGGTGGAATTCCATCTAAGTGGAAACGTCCAATAGTTTTGTTATCTGCCGCCATAGGTCTTTCCCCTTGTAGCACATGGATTTCTACTGATGGCTGATTATCAGCTGCAGTAGAGAACACTTGTGATTTCTTAGTTGGGATAGTCGTGTTGGCATCTATCAATTTAGTCATTACGCTACCCATAGTCTCAATTCCAAGAGATAATGGTGTAACATCTAATAACAATACATCTTTCACATCTCCTGTTAACACACCCCCTTGTATAGCAGCACCTACTGCTACAACTTCATCAGGGTTTACTCCTTTTGATGGCTTTTTCCCAAAGAATTTTTCAACAGCTTCTTGTACTGCAGGGATTCTGGTAGAACCACCTACCAAGATAATTTCATCAATATCACTTTTAGAAAGTCCTGCTGCTTTTAAAGCTGTTTGACAAGGCTCTATGGTTCTCTTTACCAAATCATCAATCAATTGCTCAAAAGTTGCTCTTGTTAAAGTACGTACCAAGTGTTTAGGTCCCGATGGTGTTGCAGTAACATATGGCAAATTAATTTCAGTCTGCGCAGAAGAAGATAATTCAATTTTTGCTTTTTCAGCAGCCTCACGTAAACGTTGCAATGCCATTGCATCTTCTCGCAAATCCATAGACTCATCTTTCTTAAACTCCTCGGCCAACCAGTCAATTATTTTTTGATCAACATCATCACCACCTAAATGTGTGTCCCCATCAGTTGCCAATACTTCAAAAACACCATCACCCAATTCCAATATGGAAACATCATGTGTACCTCCACCAAAGTCAAATACTACAATTTTTTGGTCCGTATCTTTTTTGTCCATTCCGTATGCCAAAGAAGCGGCTGTAGGCTCATTGATAATACGTTCTACAGTAAGACCGGCAATTTCACCTGCCTCCTTAGTAGCTTGTCTCTGTGCATCGTTAAAATATGCAGGAACCGTTATTACGGCACGTGTTACATCTTGTCCTAAATAATCCTCAGCTGTTTTCTTCATTTTCTGAAGAATCATAGCTGATAGTTCTTGTGGTGTGTACAAACGACCATCTATATCTACCCTAGGAGTATTGTTGTCACCTTTTACCACTTTATAAGGAACTCTACCAGCTTCTTTACTAGATTCTGAGAATTTATTTCCCATAAATCTTTTTATAGAATATATGGTATTGTGCGGATTAGTTACCGCTTGTCTTTTTGCAGGGTCACCCACTTTAATTTCTCCACCCTCTACAAAGGCAATAACAGATGGTGTAGTTCTCTTACCTTCTGCGTTTGGAATTACAACAGGCTCATTACCCTCCATTACGGAAACACAAGAGTTTGTTGTTCCTAAATCTATTCCTATAATTTTACTCATGTTTATGTTTTAATATTAGTAGTGCGTTCAATTTATTACTCGCATAAGGAATGACAAACAATATGCCAAGGGGGAAAAACTGACAGGATGTCATTATTAACAACTAGATGGCTGATAATAATATAATTAGGAATTCATGTCTTTTTTGCGCAATTTTATGGGATTACTGACATAATTAATTCAAGGCAAGTTTCCAAAGCTAAAATCCATGTAATCAATTATCTTTATAAGTACCGAAAAATTCTATTGGAAATGTTGCCATTTACAATACACAAACTACTATGCAAAAATCATGATAAACAAATTTATATTCACCTGTAGCATTCTTATTCTTATGTCATATAACTCCTTTGCACAACAAGAACCTATAAAATTAGGGGTCATTGGTCTAAACCACGGGCATGTAGGTTGGATCTTAAATCGAGAGGATAAAGGAGATGTTGAAATGGTAGGTATTGTAGAACCCAATCGAGACTTGGCTGAGCGATTATCTAAGCAACATAATTTCCCTATGAGTATGGTCTACAACACCATGGGAGAAATGATTGAAGCTGTTAAGCCCAAAGCAGTAGCCGGTTTTGGGAACATTTATGACCATTTGGCCATTGTAGAAACCTGTGCTCCAAAAGGCATTCATGTTATGGTTGAAAAACCCATGGCCGTTAGTCTTGAGCATGCAAAAAAAATGGAAGTTTTAGCAAAAAAGCACAGCATCCATTTACTTACTAATTATGAAACTTCATGGTACCCAACCAACTTACGAGCCTATGAACTGTACAAAGAAGGCGCTATAGGAGGGCTACGAAAAGTTATTGTTCGCGATGGTCACAAAGGCCCAAAGAAAATAGGTGTAAGTGCTGAATTCCTAGAATTCCTTACTGACCCTGTTCTAAATGGTGGTGGTGCCATTATGGATTTTGGTTGCTATGGTGCCAATTTAATGACTTGGTTACAAGATGGAAAAAGACCAATTTCCGTAACAGCAGTAACGCAACAGCTACAAGCCGAAAACAATCCCAAAGTTGACGATGATGCAACCATTATTATTACCTATGATGATGCCATGGCAATTTTAGAACCTTCATGGAACTGGCCTATTGGAAGAAAGGATATGGAAATCTATGGTGAAACGGGGGCTATCTATGCAGATAATCGCCATGATTTACGTGTCCGAATCTCAGAAGGATATGATGGTTTTAGTGAAGAAATTTTTAAACTAGAAGAACGAACGCCACCATATGATGAACCCTTTTCATTGTTTGCATCAGTAATAAGGGGAGAAACCCAACTTAGCCCTTTTGACCCCTATTCTTTAGAAAACAACATGGTTACCATGGAAATTCTAGATGCTGCCGTAAAAAGTGCTAAGACCAAAAAAACAATTGAATTAAATTAATTAGAACAGAACTAATTATATAACCAATGATTATTCATCCAAACAACCTGCTCTACGTCTGGTATCTACCAAGTAAATAATTTTCCATTCCTCTTCCTCGTTTTTAAAAAGTTGAAAACTATTTACTCCACAATGGCTAAAATTGTTATTAATCCAAAACTCATAAGGAACCCATACATTGGCCATGAGCCCATCTACCTGTACACTAAAATCAAATAATTTTTCTTGAAAATTTACACTATCAGGAATGCTAACAATAGATTCCACCAGTTTCTCAAATTCTTCTGTACGTACATGGTGTTTTCCACTCTTGTCCTTGTAAATACTTTGCAATTTAACTCCGTCCCCTCCAACAAAGCTCTTCATGGCAGTTGAATCTTGTTTGTGAAAGGCTTCAAAAAAAGCCTCCACTGCTTTTTGTGCCTTCATTTTCTCTGAATCTTGAGCATTAATAACAATTGTAAAAAAAGTGAGAAAAAGAAAAGTAAAATTTTTCATGTTTTTTGATTTTTGATGTTGTTTTTAACAAATATAATAAAAGGATGCCTGGGAATCCATCAAGCTATTTAAACAAAATCTCCTTACATTTATCGCATTAAACAAATTGTCATGTCTACTGCAAAAAAAGAATACAAAAGAGTTACCGTTAAATCCCTTGTGGATATGAAAAAGAACGGTGAAAAAATTTCCATGCTTACCGCATATGACTACTCCATGGCGAAAATTGTAGATGCTGCCAATGTAGATGTTATTCTTGTGGGAGATTCTGCCAGTAACGTCATGGCAGGTCATGAAACCACTTTGCCCATTACTCTAGATCAAATGATTTATCATGCATCATCTGTTGTTAGAGCAGCAAAAAGAGCATTGATTGTAGTCGATATTCCTTTTGGAAGTTACCAAAGTGACCCTAAGGAAGCATTGCGTTCTGCAATTAGAATTATGAAAGAAAGTGGTGGACATGCTGTTAAGGTTGAAGGTGGTTTAGAAATAAAAGAATCAATAAAAAGAATATTGAATGCTGGCATTCCTGTCATGGGGCATTTAGGGTTGACACCACAATCAATATATAAATTTGGCACATATACCGTTAGGGCAAAAGAAGAACAGGAGGCTGAAAAACTAAAAGAAGACGCCAAAATGTTAGAAAAAGCTGGTTGTTTTGGAATTGTTCTGGAAAAAATTCCTGCCAAGTTAGCCAAAGAAGTGGCGGAAAGTGTTTCTATACCCATAATAGGAATTGGTGCAGGTAACGGTGTAGACGGACAGGTTTTAGTTGTACATGATCTATTGGGAATGACCCATGAATTTAATCCTAGATTTTTACGCAGATATTTAAATTTATATGAAGAAATGAGTGAGGCCATTGGCCAATATGTGGATGATGTAAAAAGTAGTGACTTTCCTAATGAAGAAGAACAGTATTGATATGATTAATCGGTGATGGAAACTAAATTTTAACCTTTAAAATTTTTAAACATCATAAGCCAGAATTTATACTGGATTAAACAAACAAAAATGAAGAGCATATATAAAAAGATTGTCATTATTATAATTGTATCTATGAATATTGGTTGTGACCAAATTTCTAAGGACATTGTCAGAAAAAAAATTAATCCCTCAGAATATATACAAGTAGTACAAGACAATATTGTATTAACAAATGTAGAAAATACAGGAGCTATGCTTGGTGCTGGTCAAAATCTTCCTCAACCGTTAAAAATTATTTTTTTACAAGTTTTGCCAATTCTACTTTTATTGATTCTTTTATTTAATATTCTAAAAAAAACGCATTTAAACAAATGGCTAATAACTGCATTTTCTTTTGTTATTGGTGGTGGAATAGGAAATCTAATTGACCGGGTAGCATATGGTTCTGTCACAGATTTTATGCATATTAGTGTAGGACCATTAAAAACAGGGATATTTAATATGGCGGATGTTTCTGTAACACTTGGTGGGGTTTTTATTCTTTTATTTTCTCTTAGATATAAAAAAACTCTACTTAGTGAGTGATAAAATAACAACCAACAAGACTAACCTTCAAGTTTTATATGAAGACAATCACCTTATTGTTATTAATAAAAGACCTGGAGACATTGTCCAGGGAGATAAAACTGGAGATGTTCCACTAAGTGAGATTGTAAAAAGCTACATCAAAGAAAAATACAACAAGCCAGGGAATGTTTATTTAGGTGTTGCTCATCGTTTAGACAGACCAACTTCTGGAATTGTGGTTTTTGCCAAAACTTCTAAGGCCTTACCCAGATTAAATAAATTATTTGCAGAGAAAGAAGCAAAAAAGACGTATTGGGCGGTAGTAAAAAACAAACCAGTAAGGGAAAAAGACACTCTTATTCATTGGCTAAAAAGAAATACAAAGCAGAACAAGTCTTATGCTCATAAGAATGAAGTGCCAGATAGTAAAAAAGCAATATTAGATTATTCAATCATAAAGAAACTTGATAACTATTATCTCCTTGAAGTTGATTTAAAAACTGGACGTCATCACCAAATACGTGCCCAACTTACTGTCATAAATTGCCCAATAAAAGGAGATTTAAAGTATGGTTTTAATCGTAGTAACAAAGACGGAAGTATCCATTTACATGCCAGAAGTCTGTCCTTTATTCACCCAGTGAAAAAGGATGAACTTCAAATTATTGCTCCTCCACCCAATGATTCTGTATGGAACTCATGTTTGTAATTATTTAATTACATTTAAAGCACTAAACACTATAACTATGATACGTAAATTTTCATTTATGCTTATTTTTCTATTGATAACTTCCTGTAGTAGCTATAATTCAATCGACAGTTTTTATGCTGCCCACAAAAATGACAGGCATGTTACAGCTATTAGGGTTCCTCAATTTATGCTTTCGCTTATAAGTGATATTTCTCCAGAAATGAAATCTTTGGTTGGCAATACTAAGGATTTGCGCTATATGCAGTTCCCTAGCGCAACAGAATCTCGCACAAATTTTTTAAACACCCAAATGAATAATATAACTGGAACATCCTTTATTGAGGTATTTAGAAAAAATGATGAAACAAAAAGGAATGTGGTTTCTATAAGAGAAAAAAGAGATGTGGTAAAAGAAATTTTGATTTATAACAATAACAACATTAATGGTTCCTTTCTTTATTTTAATGGAAATTTTGACCCTGTTAAAGTAAAAGAAATGGCACAAAGTAATCAATTTGAAAAATTATCTAACGGGTTGATTAATCAATTTAACATACAAACTCCTGGTGTAAACCAAGCAGATTGATATTCTACTCTTATGGACCCATACCTACCTTCCAAACAAACCATTCTTGCACCTCCATTAAAATTTAAAGACAGGCTAAAACATTTAGGTCCAAGTTTAATTCTTTCTGCTGCCATTGTAGGTTCTGGTGAGCTTATTGCAACAACAACTCTTGGAGCAAAGGCGGGTTTTACTACTTTTTGGTTAATTATCTTAGGATGTATTGTAAAAGTAATGGTACAGGTTGCTTTTGGTAAACATACGCTTATAACAGGGGAAACAGCTATGGAGGCATTTAATTCCTTACCTGGGATAACTACAAAAAGGGGAAATTGGGCCATATGGTCTATGGCAGTAATGATGCTTTTAAAATTATTGCAATTGGGAGGCATTGTTGGCGGGGTTGCCATTATTTTAAATCTCGCATTTCCTTTTCTAAATATTGCAGTATGGGCATTTATTGTGGCCATACTCGTTGGCTCCTTGGTGTTTATGGGGTATTATAAATTTATAGAACGATTTTCAATATATATGATTGGATTCTTTACCATATTTACATTTGCTGCACTTTATTTTTTAAAATTTACACCCTATGCAATGGAATGGGAGGATATTTTGAGCGGCCTCCAATTTCAACTACCAAAGGCATCTCTTGCTTTTGCTTTTGGAGCTTTTGGTATTACTGGAGTCGGTGGTGATGAAATAATCCATTACAATTACTGGTGTTTGGAAAAAGGCTATGCTGCTTATTCTGGTCCAAAAGAGGATACCGGGGAATGGGAAAACCGGGTTAAGGGATGGCTAAAAGTAATGCACCTAGACGCAGCAATTGCCTTGGTTATTTATACAAGTGTTACTGCAGCTTTCTATCTATTAGGTGCGTCTATGTTGTACTCTCAAGGCACTATTCCTGAAGGATATGGAATGATTGAAACCATTTCTACCATTTATACTGATGCCTTGGGTCCAAAAGCAAAAATTTTCTTTTTAGTTGGCTCTTTCATTGTTTTGTTTTCAACATTGTTTGCTTCGTTGGCAGCTTGGACAAGACAATACGCAGATATTTTTGGGCAAATGGGGTTTTTAGATTTTTTTGATCAAAAAACAAGACAAAAAACTATACGAATTATGGCCTATGTATTACCTCTTAGTTGGGCCACCCTATTTGTATTTATAAAACTACCGGTTATTATGGTTATGGTAGGCGGTATAGTTGGTTCTTTAATCCTTTTTCTTATTGTCATAGCTGTACTCTACTTTAGATACCGTAGGACAAGGGAAGCTTTTAAGCCATCTTTTTTTTATGATATAGCATTATGGATTAGTGCAATAAGTATTATTAGTGTTGGCATTTATGGTATGGTAAAACTGTTTTAAAAATAAGTATGATGCACAAAGAAGAAAACTTCTAAGGCATCATACCTAATAAAAATAATAAACACTACTCTACTACTTACTTTTTTAAGCTTCTTAAGTACTTAATACTTTCTGGTATTTGTGTGATAATTCTATCGCTTTCATCTTCTATGAAATAATGAGCAATACCAATTTCTTTAGCGGTTCTAATAATACCTTCAATATCCAATTCTCCATCACCTAATGCAACATCATTATCAGGGTCAGTAAGACCAGTATGATCTTTTAACACTCCTTTTTTAAGGTCTTTAATATGCATTAATTTCCATCTGTCCGGATATTTTTTTAATAAATGTGATGGATTGCCTCCTCCAAACTGTATCCAATAAATATCCATTTCAAAAGACACATATTCTGGATCCGTATTTTCCATAAGATAATCCAATAAGGTGCCTTCTCCTTCTTCATACTGGACCAGTTCATACCCATGGGCATGATAACAGAATGTAATTCCATTTTCTTTTAATGTCTTTCCAATAGTATTGAAGTCCTCGGCTGCTTTCTTCGCATTTTCAAAATTGAAATTGCCAACATCATGTGGTATCCATGCCGCCATAATATATTTTACTCCATAAATTTTTGCTCTTTCAATTATAGGCTGCGGGTCATTTAGCAAATTATTATAACCACTACCCATAGAAGGGATTGTTAATCCTCTTTCATCACATAATTTTTTATACTCATGGGCATCCATGCGGCCTCCACCACCTTCAATTTCTGTAAACCCCATGCTCTGTATAGTATCTAACGTAGCTGCAACTCCGTTTGGAAAACTACGTCTAAAAGTAAAAGGTGCAATTCCTAGTTTTTCAGTAAATAAAAACTCTTCGCTTTCTTGAGTCTGGGCGTTGATTGACCCCATGAAAGCACATACCACAACTGTGGTAAACGTAAATAATATTCGTTTCATAAAAATGGTTGGTTATGGTTATTATAAATTTCTCTTGTTTAATTCATCTACAGCATGGTTAGCTGCCCTCGCTGTAATTGCCATAAACGTTAATGTTGGATTTTGTGTACTAGTACTTGTCATACATGCACCATCTGTCACAAAAACATTTTTACAATCATGAAGCTGATTATATTTATTTAATACTGAAGTCTTTGGGTCATGCCCCATACGTACTCCACCCATTTCGTGAATATCTGATCCAGGAGGTGCTTTTGTATCTCTAGCCTCTATGTTTACAAAACCAGCCTTCTCAAACATTTCAATGGTTTGTTCCATATAGTCATCTACCATTTTATCATCATTCTCTGTCCAATCACAGGACATAACAATTTGAGGAATACCATATTTATCTTTTAAGTCATTATGCAAACGAACATGATTTGCTTCAGTTGGCACTACCTCTCCCATCATCCAACTACTAATATGCCAGTTTTCATTTAGTTTTGGGTTAAGAATGTTATCTCGTAACTGACTACCTATCATCTCCGTATCAGTATTACTGCCTCTACCTGCACTTATACCTGCAGCATAACCTCTTAAGAAATTTGTTTCTTGCTTAAATACATTTCTAAATCTTGGCATATAGGCATGACTGGCACTACGCCCAGCTGTTTTCTTGTCTTCGAAACCAGGAACTTGAGCACTTGCCTTACCACGGTAATTATGCCAAGACATATACTTTCCTAATAATCCACTAGAATTCCCTAATCCCTCCGAGAAACGCTTGGATTTTGAATTCAATAAAATTGCGTTTGAATTTATTGTTGACGCATTAACAAATATAATTTTTGCATAAAACTCTATCATTTCATTAGTATGTGCATCTATAACACGTACTCCCTCTGCCCTACTTTTCTTTCTCTTTTTATCATTATGGATGATGGAATGTACTACTGAATGTGGACGCAATGTTAGGTTTCCAGTTTTTTCTGCCCAAGGCATTGTAGAGGAGTTACTACTATAATAGCCTCCATACAAACAACCTCTAAAACATTGACGTTGATGCATACATTTTGACCTCCCTTGTTGTTTGTGAATTTCCTGAGGGTCAGTTAAGTGTGCACAACGTGCTTGAATGACATGTCTGCCCTCATAGTTTTTCTTTAAACTTTCTTTAAAGTATGTTTCTACACAGCTCATACCAAATCCTGGTTGCACATAACTGTCTGGTAATTCCGCTAATCCATCATTTTCTCCGGCAACACCAATAAATTTTTCTACATGCGTATACCAAGGTTCTATATCTTTATAACGAATAGGCCAGTCTACAGCAAAACCATCTCGTTCTGGACCTTGAAAATCATAATCTGACCAACGTTGCGTTTGTCTTGCCCATAATAGCGATTTACCCCCTTGATGATACCCTCTAAACCATTGAAATGGTTTTTCCTGTATAAATGGTTGCTCATCATCCTTAAGCATAAAAGGTAACATTGACTCTCTTAAAAAACGAGCGTTTTTGTAATCTACTCTCTTATCCAATGGTACCGTATCTCTATAATCAAATTGCCATGGAGCTTTAGAAGCAGTGGTGTAATCTCTACCATGCTTTACTTCTCTACCTCTTTCTAGAACTAAAACTTTAAGTCCTTTTTCACACAATTCTTTTGCAGCCCAACCACCACTGGCACCAGAGCCAATAACAATTGCGTCATATGTTCTTTTCTTTTCTGAATCTATATTAAAATTTACCATCTTTTCTTTTAGCTATTTTGTTCAACATCTACACAACCATCATAAAAACCAGGTGCCATCACATAATCAAGATAATCCATCATAACTTTTCTTGAAGTACGGAACCCTCTAATTGTCTCCCTCTTTACTAAGTTAAAGAATTTTGATTCTGGAGAGTCTTCATTACCCGCCAACCCATTTAGAAGGGTTTCGCGTTGCGTTTGATCGCATAGAGCAAAAGATTGCCCATATTGATCATTAGCAGACTTCTCTAATGTGTTTAATTGTGTTTTAATATTGTCTTGAACATCCTGTTCATAACAATCTGCAAACAATCTAAACAAGAATTTTTCTACGCCAACGGATATAGCTCCAATGGAATCTCCTACTGGAATAATAGTATCTGCTACTGAAGTAAGAATTTCTTGTTCATCGAAAAGAAATATAGATGGACCATTAAAGTTTTTGGCCTCCCATCCTTGGGCCCAAGCTGGCAATGCTACCAGTCCTGCAGAAGCCATCATAAGCTTCTTAAGTGAACTTCGTCTATTCATTATTTTTGGTTGGTTAATTATTAATCACTCTAAAAAAAATGTTTTAGTGTATTTTAAACACTTAAAAATTAGAGTTCATTAAATTAACAAAAAAGCTAGACTAAAAATGTGATTCTGTTTCTTTTAACTAGAATTTGGCAATAATTTAACAACAAGTACTACCAAGACCAATAATTAAATCAGCGAGTAAGGGTCAATGCTTTTTCCTTAATAATTTGCGCGACAGGTTTGTTTTGCAAGTGACTTTCTAACCAGGAAAGAATGTCTAAATATAAAAATGCACGTTTCTCATAAGGGTGATCCTCATATTTTTTTAATTCATCATAGAGTTTTTGAAACTCATTATTAAGTTCATGTGGGTATATATCTCCTAACTTTCGCAAGAACTTAATCATTTCTCTTTGTACGGCATGTAAGTCATTCATTTTCAATAAAAACTTGTATGTGCTTTTTAATTGCACTTCTAAATGATAGTCCATACCAGCTTCATAATGTGCAACCAAGCTTAGTACACGGGCAAAACACATTAGGTCCTCACGCATTTTTAGGTTCTTATTATCAATTATTTTTTTTAGGTAAAGGATACAGTTTTTATTGTCTCCAATTCCAAAATAGAGGCAGGCGATCTTATAATAAAAAACCATGATGTGGTGCTCATCTATTCTATCCCGATGTTTGTTTATTCCATACTCAATAATATTTACTAAATACAGCCCTTTTTCAAATGTGCCATCCAAAAAGTGCTGATTCAATTTATTGGAATTTATATATAGAAATGCCAAAGAATTAATGTTGTCGTTTTTTGGGAAATCTTTACTCTTTACAATACTTTCTAGTTTTTCTAAGGTTTCTCTAAATTGAGAACTATACCTCACAAAAAATAATGACTCTAACAAATAATGATTGCCCTTTAAAAAGAATACTGGATTTAAATAAATCATTCTTTCTTGTTCATAGAATAAATCAACCCATTTACTAGAATATTTATAGCATGACAAAAAATCCTGTATCAAAAAACTATACCATAGGTGAGCCTTGTATAACCATAATTTTTCCCTAAATCCTAATTTTTCTATTTGATATTTAGGCAAATGTTTTTCAAAATACTCTTGAACTTGTTGATAATCTTTGTCATTCTTAACGTACCCCACCTTCAACATAATTCCGTATAACTGCAAAGACAAATTAGAAAGTTTACTGGTAATTACATTTTGAGCAGATAAATCTTTGGCTTGTATTGCAAGTTCATCTGCTCTGTCTGGTATACTTCTTGTAATATATTGAGTTTCAATTATTTTTTCCAATTCTACAATTTCATAGGCAATGTTTTTTTCCTCGTTATCAATTGCAGTAACCTTGGTTTTGTCTAAAATTTTTAAGCTCTGTTTATAAAGACCTTTTTGATATAAAATTGTAGCAAAATCTAACTGTTCCCGAATCTGAACTCGAATGTTTTGGTTTACGGGGTTCAATCTAAGGCTTACCAATATTTGCTTGTAGAGGTGGGCTTTTAGGTTAGACAGCTGCGTTTTTTTAACTATACCGCTTTCCAAAATTGTTTTCTCATCATACTGTTTCATTTTGTCCAGTAAATTGAACAGTGCCAAAAACTTAGCATCAGTATTTACACCTAAACGCCCAACATACAATTTAAACTGTCTTTTCTCAGATTTTGAAAGAGATTTTATCAAAACAAACAGTGTATCTTTATGGGCATTTGTCATCGTAAAAAATATAATTTAAATAATTGTATATCAGCATCTTAACTATCCCTTAATATGATTTGACGTTGTAAATGTTTTTTGCTTACCTTCAAATTAGCATCATCTAACCATAACTTCGTAAAGGTTGCTTAAAATTATGTAATTTTAAGCGCTTAAAATTATGCAAATAATATGAGTAAAGATAAGGTACAAATTTTTGATACTACTCTTAGGGACGGTGAACAGGTCCCAGGATGTAAGTTGGATACTACACAAAAATTGGTCATTGCTGAAAGATTGGATAATTTAGGTGTTGATATAATTGAAGCTGGTTTTCCTATTTCTAGTCCTGGTGACTTTGGTTCTGTCAACGAAATAGCCAAATTGGTGAAAAACGCAACTGTTTGTGGTCTTACAAGAGCTGTGAAGAAAGATATAGAAGTTGCTGCAGAAGCCTTAAAACATGCAAAAAAACCAAGAATACATACAGGAATTGGTACTTCAGATTCACATATAAAATTTAAGTTTAATTCTGATAGAGAAGCGATTATAGAGCGTGCTGTAGAGGCTGTTAAGTATGCCAAAACGTTTGTAGAAGATGTAGAATTCTATGCAGAAGACGCTGGCCGAACAGACAATGAGTTTTTGGCCAAGGTATGTGAAGAAGTCATAAAAGCTGGAGCTACAGTACTAAATATTCCGGATACCACTGGATATTGTTTACCAGATGAGTATGGGGCAAAAATGAAATATTTAAAAGAAAACGTAAAGGGAATTCATAAAGCAACTCTTTCTTGTCATTGCCACAATGACCTTGGGTTGGCTACTGCAAATTCCATTGCTGGTGTAATAAATGGTGCAAGACAAATAGAATGCACCATCAATGGTATTGGGGAGCGTGCAGGAAATACTTCTTTAGAAGAAGTTGTAATGATAATGAGGCAACATCCTTCTCTTAATTTGGACACCAATATTAATAGTAAATTATTATACGATACTAGCAAAATGGTATCCCAGAAAATGGGAATGCCTGTACAGCCTAACAAGGCTATTGTTGGTTCTAATGCCTTTGCACATAGTTCTGGCATACATCAAGATGGTGTTATTAAAAATAGGGAGACATACGAAATTATGGACCCAGAAGATGTTGGGGTAAATGAATCTTCCATTGTTCTTACTGCAAGAAGTGGTAGGGCCGCTTTGGCTTATAGGGCAAAAAATATTGGTTATGAACTCACAAAATTACAATTAGATACAGTATATACCGAGTTCCTAAACTTTGCAGACAAAAAGAAAGAGATTCTTGATGATGATATTCATCAAATTATTGAAGCCAGTGGCATTAAGATTGAAAGTATAGCCTAATACAAAATTCCCAATATAATTGAACTACTTACATATTGAATGTAAACCTACATTGTTTTATCTTTGGTCGCTTTAAAACTCATTGATGAAAATATCTTACAACTGGTTAAAGCAGTTTATAAATATTGATTGGGATTCCAAAAAAACAGCAGAGCTTTTAACTGATTTAGGGTTAGAAGTAGAAGGAATTCAAACTTTTGAATCTGTAAAAGGTGGTCTAAAAGGGGTTGTTGTTGGCAAAGTACTTACATGCATGAAGCACCCCAATGCAGATAAACTAAAACTTACAACAGTTGATATTGGAGCAGCAGAACCATTACAAATTGTTTGTGGTGCGCCAAACGTTGCAGAAGGACAAATAGTGCCTGTTGCTACAATTGGAACTACTTTGTATACCAAAGAGGGAGAAGCTTGGACCATTAAAAAGGGTAAGATTCGTGGAGAGGAAAGCCATGGAATGATTTGTGCAGAAGATGAACTTGGGCTAGGAGAAAGTCATGAAGGAATCTTAGTATTGAGTGACAGCCTTAAAATTGGTACTCCTTGCGCCGAAGTTTTTGATGTTGAAAATGATGAGGTTTTTGAAATAGGTCTTACTCCCAACCGTTCGGATGCCATGAGTCATTATGGCGTAGCTAGAGATTTAAAAGCGGGTTTATTACAACAAGAAATAAACAAAGAACTTATTACACCTTCTGCCAGTAATTTTAATATAGAAAACCGAGCATTAAAAATTGATGTTGAAGTTGAAAACAATGATTTGGCTTCAAGATATTGTGGGGTTACTATTAGCAATCTTATTGTACAATCGTCTCCAGATTGGTTAAAAAATAGATTAAAAGCCATTGGCCTAAGCCCCATTAACAATATTGTAGATGCAACCAATTATGTTCTACACGAGTTAGGTCAACCCTTACATGCTTTTGATGCAGCCAAAATAAAGGGTAACAAAATTGAAGTAAGAACACTCCCCACTGGTACAAAGTTCACCACTCTAGATGGTGAGGAAAGAGAGCTTCATGAAGATGACCTCATGATTTGTGATAGTGAAAAACCAATGTGTATTGCAGGAGTATTTGGGGGTTTAAATTCCGGGGTTACTGATAATACTACGTCGATATTCCTAGAAAGCGCCTATTTTGATCCTATTTCAGTGCGAAAAACGGCCAAAAGACATGGCTTAAATACTGATGCATCTTTTAGGTTTGAGCGTGGAATAGATATCAACAATGTTGAATATACCTTAAAAAGAGCTGCTGCCCTTATCAAGGAAATTGCTAGTGGCGATATAACCTCAGAGGTTGTAGACATTTATCCCAATAAGAAAGACGATTATCAAGTATTCTTGTCATTTGATAAAATAAACAAATTGATTGGCCAAGAAATACCAAGAGATACCATAAAATCTATTCTTTCGTCCTTAGACATTAAAGTGCAAAATGTTACAGAAACAGGTTTGGGTGTTACCATACCTTTTTATAGAACCGATGTTCAAAGAGAGGTTGATGTTATTGAGGAAATTTTGAGGGTTTATGGGTATAATAAAATTGATTTTAAAGAAAAATTGAATGCATCCATTGCACCAACATCTAAGTTTGAAGACTATAAATTGCAAAATATTGTTGGCAACCTTTTAGCATCAAATGGTTTTTATGAGATTTTGGCCAACAGTCTAACCAATCCAGAATATGTGAATCTTATTGATGGCCTAAAAGAAGAACATAATGTTAATATGCTAAATCCATTGAGTACAGATTTATCAACATTGCGCCAATCTATTCTTTTTTCAGGGCTCGAGGCTATATCACATAATATAAATAGAAGGAGAACTAATTTAAAGTTTTTTGAGTTTGGGAAAACCTACCATCAATATGCAGAAAGAGTAGAGAGCAAACACTTATCTCTTTTGGTCACAGGGAATAGAACAGAAGATAGTTGGTCTGTTCCTACCAAAAAATCTGACTTTTACTTTCTAAAAACATCTATTGATAATATTTTTCAACGTCTTGGTATTTCAAAAATCGATACTAATTATACCAAAAGCGACATATTTTCTGAAGGTCTAATCCATACATCATATAAGAAAGAATTAGTTTCTTATGGAGTAGTCAAAAAAACAATCTTAAAAGGGTTCGATATTAAACAAGGAGTTTTCTTTGCTGATTTCAACTGGGATAATATCATTGAAGCCGCAAAAGCCAACAACATCATTTATAAAGAAATTCCAAAATATCCTGCCGTGAAAAGGGATTTGGCTTTGTTATTGGATAATGACGTGCCATTTAAAAAAGTGTATGAAATTGCAATACAGACAGAAAAAAATCTTTTAAGAAATGTCTCCCTTTTTGATGTCTATACTGGAGACAAATTACCGAACGGAAAAAAATCATACGCTGTAAGTTTTACTCTACAAGACCCAAACAATACGCTGACAGACAGTAAGATAGACAAAATAATGAGGAAGTTTCAATACAGATTTGAAAATGAATTGGGAGCAGAACTAAGGTAAGGTTTTACTAGGGACAATTACGTTGTCAACAACATGGATAATTCCGTTGCATTGGTTAGTATCAGCTTTTACAATTTTTGCAGAATTCCCAAAACCATCCGTTAAAAGAATATCCACACCGTCCATTGTTGCGGTTATTTTAGTACCCTGTAAAGTTGTAAAAGTGGCTACCCCATTACCCCTGCATAAAGCTTTAAGAATTTTGGAAGCTGAAAAATTACCAGCTACAATGTGGTAAGTTAGTAAAGCCCGTAATTCATTTTTATTTTCAGACTCAATCAAAGTTTGAAATTTTTTCAGAGGAAACTTTTTAAAAGCTTCGTCAGATGGAGCAAAAAAAGTGAAAGCGCCATCATTATCCAATATTTCATCCAAATTTGCTACTTTAATGGCTTCTACAAGGATTTTGTGCTTCCCAGATTCACGTGCACTTTTAACAATTGAATGCTCGGGGTTCACATGTGAAATTCTTGGCACCATGGCCATGGCAACATCTTGGGAACTGCCAAAATTAAAGAAAATAAGGGTCAACAAAATTGCCAATTGGCAGTTTAATAGGTCTCGCATGGGGCATTAAAATATAGTGTTTCTCGATGAACTGCATAAGTTCTTCGACAAGATACAATTTATCCTAAATGACGCAAGAAAATGAAATAGAAGTTATTAACATTTACCAAATGCTAACAATTAGTGTTTCTAAAA
>NZ_JBWFBN010000023.1:0-25723 GCF_056326165.1 Saonia sp. | reverse complement strand
AGTTGCAATTTTTCCTGCGTTAGACAAAATTTTGATGAAGCCTTTGGCGTCATCAGCGGTCCAACCTTTATTTACTTCGCCATACGTCCCAAAGGAGGCATTCATAAGGTCGTGTTTGGAATTAATTCCGTTCAATTCAAATCGGTATGGGTGTAATGTTACCAGAACATCACCAGAAACATTTCTTTGCGTATCGGTTAAGAAAGCTTCAATATTTCGCATTACTTCATCCAGATAATTTCCTTCGTGCAATAACATGCCGTAGAAATTTCCTTGTTGCTCTTTTTGATACTGTTGCCATTTACTCAAGGTATGTTTCTCTAACAAATGGTGCGCCTTAATAATCAATAGGGGAGCAGCGGCTTCAAAACCAACTCTACCTTTAATTCCGATAATAGTATCACCCACATGAATGTCTCTACCAATACCATATTTAGAGGCAATAGCTTCTAACTTAATAATATTATTGACAGGGTTGTCACTTTTCCCATTTACAGCAACCAATTCTCCTTTTTCAAAAGTAAGTTTTACATCAGAAGGTGTTTGCTCGGTAACCTGACTAGGAAAAGCACTTTCTGGTAAATTTTTGTCTGAAGTTAAAGTTTCTTCACCTCCTACAGATGTTCCCCAAAGCCCCCTGTTTATAGAGTATTTTGCTTTTTCCCAAGAGTAATCAACACCGTTTTTTTGAAGGTATTCAATTTCAACTTCTCTTGCCAAAGTATTATCTCTAATCGGTGTAATGATTTCAATTTCTGGAGCTATGATTTGGAAAATCATATCGAAACGTACTTGGTCATTACCGGCACCTGTGCTACCGTGGGCAATATATTTTGCTCCAATTTTTTTTGCGTGTTTTACAATTTCTATGGCCTGTACAATTCGTTCTGCACTAACCGAAAGGGGATAGGTGTTGTTTTTTAGAACATTACCAAAGATGAGGTATTTAACTACCTTATCATAAAAGGTTTGTACGGCATCAATAGAGGTATATGAGCGTGCCCCTAGTTGAATGGCCTTTTCTTCTATGCTTGCAATTTCTTCCGATGAAAACCCGCCTGTGTTTACACTTACTGCATGTACCTCATATCCTTTATCTTGAGAAAGATATTTTGCGCAATACGATGTGTCTAAGCCACCACTATATGCTAAAACTAATTTGCTCATTCTTTTTCTTTTTTTAGAACTCCTTGTTCTTTATTTTCTGTTGATTTTTTTCTGTTTTTTTCCTTTTCAAGGTTTTCTTTTGCTTCTGGGTCGTATAAAAGTCCAGTGCAAAGGCACATTTTTCGTTCCGTACGCGTTAGAATATCAAAATTCTTACAGGTTTGGCAACCTTTCCAGAATTCTGGGTCATCAGTAAGTTCTGAAAAAGTAACAGGTTTGTATCCCAGTTCGTAATTCATTTTCATTACCGCAAGTCCTGTGGTAATTCCAAAGATTTTGGCATCAGGAAATTTTTCTCTAGAAAGCTCAAAAACAGCACTTTTAATTTTTTTTGCCAACCCTTGTTTTCTGTAATCTGGATGTACAATTAAACCGGAATTAGCCACAAAATTTTTGTTGCCCCAAACTTCTATATAACAGAACCCTGCAAAATTACCCTTATCCAATGCAATAATGGCATTTCCATTTTTTAAACGTTGTAGAATATACTCAGGTGTACGTTTAGCAATACCTGTTCCACGAACTTTTGCCGATTCTGAAATGGTTTCAGAAATGATTGTAGCGTATTTAGAATGTGATTCGTTAGCAATTGTAATTTCCATTGCTAGATATGGTTATTAAATAAATTGGAAAAATGTTTTAGAAACTTTGCGGAAATGGACTCACCTATTTCCATAATAAAATACACCCTTACGGGCGACGGCGAGTAGGGATAAATGAACGAACGGGAGCAAAGTTGCTCTCAAAAGTAAATATGATTGTTTGTTCTTTCATGGAAGTCAAAAGTACAAATTATATTGGACTCTTATAATTAGAACGTTAATTTTTGGAAAATATCACATTATTACCACGGAATTTTAAAAATTCATACACGAAATAGCCAAAAGCAAGAAAATATTCAATGGAGATGAGCCAAAGGTTCTCTCTAAAGTCTGGGATGGAGTAGGCAAAATAACTTAAAACCACTGTGCCGGACCATATAATGGCAAAACGATGGTTCGTAAAAACAACCAATAATAAAAGTGAAATGATATACCATGGATGTACTGTAGAAGATAGAAAATAGTAAAACGTTAATACTAACAACATGGATTTTATGAGTGAATCTAGTTTTTTATTGTTCCTAAGAAAGGTAAGACACATTGTGAATCCAATGACCAGAAATGGAACTAGGTCTCCATATTCTTTTATAAGCCTCCATGGTTTGGCATCATAATAGGTTACTCCAATTTTTTTTAGGATGTTATAAAAACCTGCATTAAACTCAAAATTGGAAAACCACAAGTCCACTGTATTAGAATAGTTGGTTACAAATTCTGGTGAGTAAAATGGCACGAGAGAAATTGCAATAGTTGCACCAATACCAAGATAAAATAACAGGCTTTTTTTAAACCCTAAATAGAATAGGAATAGTGGCAAAAATAAAATGGGAACTAGCTTTAATAAAATTGAACAGGCATAAATTGGCGCCGCCAAAGCCCATTTTTTTATAGAGACTAAATACATGGCCCACACAAAAAAGAAAAGCATAGCACCTTCAAAATGAAGATTCCCTGTGAGTTCTATAATTACCAAAGGGTTTAAAAAATACCAGAAAATAAGATGGGTGGGTTTATTTAGGTTTTGTAATAATTTTTTACCAAAAAGAACAATGCCTACATCTGAAAGAATAATCAAAACCCGCATAGCAATAACTGAGCTTAGAATACTTTTACCACCAATAAAAGAAGCTATTGTAAAAAGTAACTGATTTAAGGGAGGATAATTGCTAAAATGCCGAGCACTTAAACCACCCATACCATGTACAAGTTCTTGGGCATTGGCAACGGCAAAATCTTTTTGCTCCAATAATATATTTGGAGTATACAAATAAGGATTTATGCCTTTTTGAATAAGTTCTCCATCCCAAATAAATCTATAAAAATCTTGGGATAAGTTGGGTTCTGCTATTAGAAAAACCAATCTAAAGAGTATACCAACAACAAGTAGAAATTTAAAATTCCATTTCTCAAACTGTATAAGCTTATAGTAAAGAAAAAAGAGCGCTATAAAAAGGGAAAGGAGTTTAACAAAATCTGTTCTGTCCAAATCATAGGCAAAACTTGCATAAAACCCCATGCTGGCAACAACCATAAGGATTGGATATTTATGAAGTTTAAAATATGTTAGCCCCTTTTTAAACACAGTTGGTACAATATGGTTTGGTTAGGGAATTTAAGAAGAAAGGATGGATATAAAAAAGGGAAAGAAAACTTTGCTTTGTCTAACTTTATATTAAAGAATTTGTAAAATGAACGCAATTTTGAAAATACTAACCAAATTGAAAACACGTAAGTATTTTGTAATTATAATAGGTCCTTGAATTAATAATCAATCTTGTTCTTGATTAATGAGATTTTAAGGGGCACCATTAAAAATTCACAAAGGTGATAATGTTAAATTGGTCACGACTACTGGTTTCAAAAAACTGGTTCATATAACCAGCTTCTATTCTTATATTTTCATTGATATGGTATCCTATACCGCCGTAAAGTCTATTTCTATCAAAAATTGATGTTTTGGTATTTAAAAATATTTCATTGTATGCTGATGCATAAAAGTTCTTGTCTTCTTTTTTGGTTAAAGGAACATTGATGGCAAGAAAATACCTAAAACGCATTTTAAAATCGCTTTCAACAAAACGTTGTTCAAATCTGTACCTATGATTTAATTTAACGGAACCAATACTCTGTTTTGAAGTAAATTGCTGAAAAATACGATGCTCATTTACTGAAACTTTTTCGTCCGTTGCACCTACATAATTTTCAGATAAAATGTAGCCATAACCTAATAGAATATTGTTTTTGTTTTCATTAAAGGTAAAACCTAACCCTGTACGTAATAACAATTGTTCAAGGTCGCCAACAGCATTGTAATTACGGTATTGAACTTCATTGTGCAAATTCCATTTTTGGCCCAACTTTTTGTTCCCAATATAGATGAGCCAATTTCCAAAATCACTTTCTTGAGATTGCCCTATAGTGGGTAGCATTAACCCAAGGATTAATGCTACCAATATTAGTTTATTTTTAGATACATTTTTTTTCATAAAAGTTTTTAATCTTTTGTTATTCGTAAAAAGTTACGGCTCCTGTATGAATATCATACATAGCTCCCAGAATTTGAATTTCGTCATTTTTTTGCATTTCTGCTAATACATCACTATCCTCAATAATTTTATCAATAGTTAATTGTACATTTTTTGCAGCCACATTATTTACAAACTCAATATTTTTTGAGTTTCTAAGACTAGAATCTTCTGGTAATTTTAAGGCATTAACAGCAGGCTTAATTTTATCTAACATACCCGTTAACTTACCTAGTTTGGCATCGTCACAAGCTCCTTTTACAGCTCCACATGTGGTATGACCTAAAACGACAATAAGTTTTGTGCCTGCCAATTTACAAGCAAATTCCATACTGCCCAAAATATCATCGTTTACAAAATTTCCTGCGATGCGAGCACTAAAAATATCTCCGATACCTTGGTCAAAAATTAATTCTGAGGACACTCTAGAATCAATACAGCTTAAAATGGTAGCAAAAGGATATTGCCCATTACTGGTATCATTTACCTGTTCTTTTAAATCTCTATTTGCTTTTAGGTTATCTTGGAATCTTTTATTTCCATCCTTTAAATGTTGTAATGACATTTCAGGTGTCATCAATGCTTGTGTTTCTTTTGTGTGTGCTTTCATAATGTTTTTAATTTATTAAAAATGCTTAGCTTAAACTTAATCTAGACGGAGGCCTTGTTCTAAAAAATTCTATAAAACTGGCTGGGTTCTCTTCAATACCACGTTTGGATACCAATTTAATATCGATATTTCTTTCTTTTGCCTTAAAAAGAAAATCTTCAAGAATTTCTATTATGTCATAATCTAAATATCGGGTTTTGATTAAATCTAGCTCTAAAGAGGTATCACTTGGTAGGCTGTCCAATTCATTAAGAATTGCGCCTTTATTAAAAAAGGTAACCTCTTCTGCTAAGGTCATTTTTATTTTCTTCCCCTTAGGACCTTCTTCTTTGTGTAAAAAGTGTGAATTTTGGTAGCTTTTAATTAAAATTACCACAATACCTACAGCTAAACCTAGACCTATTCCATAAAGCAAGTCAATAAATACAATACCTAAGACAGTTACAGTAAATGGTATACTTTGTTTCCATCCCAAATTATACATTTGTTTAAATAATGCAGGTTTTGCTAATTTGTAACCTACAATTAGTAGAATTGCCGCTAAAACAGATAACGGAATTTTATTTAATAATGTAGGAATTAAAATCACGGAAATTAGCAATAGAAAGCCATGAATAATTGCCGACATTTTACTTCGTCCACCGGATTGAATGTTTGCTGAACTTCTTACAATTACCTGTGTTATAGGCAATCCTCCAATTAATCCAGAAATAATATTTCCTGTTCCTTGCGCTAATAGTTCTCTGTTAGTAGGTGTCACATTTTTATGTGGGTCTAGCTTATCGGTAGCTTCTACACACAATAAAGTTTCTAAACTAGCGACCAAAGCAATTGTAAAGGCTACAATCCAGATGTCAGGATTGCCAATTTCTGCAAAATTAGGAAAACTAAATTGACCTAAGAAAGAATCAAAATTGTCTGGGACAGGCACACTTACCAAATGGGAAGCACTAATTCCAAATTTAGCATTAGATTCCGTAACAAAAAAGTAAACAATACCTGCAACAACGGCAACTAAGGGCCCTTGAATTAGTTGAAAAATCTTCTCTTTTTTGGATAAAACAGTACTCCAAAGCAGTAAAATAGCTAATGCTATTAAACCAATTATGGTTGAGCCTATGCTAATATTGTTAATTGCATTAAAGATTTCAGAAAATGTATTTTCACCATCTATTTGAAAGAATGCAAAATCTCCTTCTGGGTCAGAATCATAACCAAAAAAGTGTGGAATCTGTTTTAGAATAATAATAATTCCGATACCAGTAAGCATACCTTTAATAACAGAAGATGGAAAATAATACCCAATAATACCAGCTTTTAAAACGCCGAAAATCAGTTGTATTATTCCTCCTAAAACCACAGCTACTAAAAAGTTCTCATAGCCGCCTAAGGTACCGATGGCTGTTAATACAATGGCAGCTAACCCAGCTGCAGGGCCACTTACCCCAATTTTAGAACCACTAAGGCCTCCAACTATAATTCCACCAACAATTCCTGCAATTAATCCAGAAAATAGAGGTGCACCACTTGCTAAGGCAATACCTAAACAAAGGGGTAAAGCAACAAAGAATACCACAATACTTGCTGGAATATCGCTTCTTAAATTTGATAAAAGATTATTTTTCATAAACACTAATTTTTTTTAAGGATTTAACAAAAATCAAACACAAATATAATAATACTTTTATAAATGATAGTATTACTATCATAAAAAATGGTTAAACTTTATTACTTTTGAGAATCCACTAGAATTAAGCACTCGCTTATTCTTAATATGGTAAGGAATGAGCATTGAAATTAAAATATCTTTAAATGAGGGCTTATATATTAAGGAGCCCCAAGATTCAAAGCTAGGTAGAAAGATTATACAGTATAGTATTATATTAATTGATGAATTTGGCTTTGAGGCTTTTACGTTTAAGAAATTAGCAGCCGAAATAAATTCAACCGAAGCATCGATTTACAGATACTTTGAGAATAAGCATCTCTTATTAATATTTTTGGTGAATTGGTATTGGGAGTGGGTAAATTACCTAATTACTATTAATACCTTAAATATAGATGACCCAAAGAAAAAGTTAAGAATTATTATCCATTCTTTTGTTTTTGCCTCGCAAGAAAACCCTAGTGTAGATTATGTGAATGAGAGTAAGCTGCACAATATATTTATTTCGGAAGGCGGTAAAGCCTACCACACCAAGGATGTTGATGATGAAAATTCTAAAGGGTTTTTTAGTAGTTATAAGCAATTAGCAAATTCAGTATCTCAAGTAATATCAGAAGTTAACCCTGAGTTTAAGTACCCGTTTGCTTTAGCAACCAACTTGTTTGAAATGTCTAATAACCATATATACTTTGCAAGACACTTACCTAGATTGACAGACATTACCGTTGAAAAAAATGATGTAAAAGAGGTAGAGAGTATGTTAAATTATTTTGCTAATAGATTATTAACATAGAATTTATTCCCACAACATTTGTTGAATATTATAAAAAAAGCAATAGAGACTAAGCCTTAGCTGTAAGCGAATTAAAGAAAACAAAGCCAAAACCTAAGAATAACATTAAATGAAAGGGAAAGAGTCCAAAATCATTTAGAGGTACGGCACTGTACATTCCGAAAAGGAAATATAACATTAATGCAAATTCCAAAATCATGTTTGGAGATAGTTTTTTTGCTAAGTATTTATTGCCTTTCCAACTATCAGAAATGTTATTAATATTGAATTTTGGAGTACGTACAAATTCGCTACGTTTACCCATATGACCTTCTAAAACGGCAAAGGTGTTGTGCAAAGAAAACCCTAAGGCAATAGAGAAAAAGGTAAAGAAGAGTTTTATATAGTCTATAAACTTATCAAAACCACTTCCTTGAATACTTTTATACGTAAACCAATAGCAGACAAAAAGAATAATAGTGCTTACAATAAAGAAGCTTGTTACCTCAAATATCCATCCCAAATGACCATAAATATTCTTAATGTATAGCATGGGGATGCTTAATAAAGCAACAATAAATACACATAAGAACATAGAGCTGTTCAGTAGGTGCATTACGCCATGAAATTTTGTTTTAAAAGGAATGTTCTTGGACTTAACAACACTCCAAACAGTTTTTCTAAAGTTTTCTGCCCCACCTTTGTTCCATCTAAATTGTTGTGAACGTGCAGCACTTATAACTACAGGAAGTTCAGCAGGAGTTTCTACATCTTCCAAGTATTTGAATTTCCAGTTTTTTAATTGGGCGCGGTAGCTAAGATCTAGGTCTTCTGTTAAGGTATCGCCTTCCCAATTACCAGCATCTAAAATGCATTCTTTTCTCCAGATACCTGCGGTGCCATTAAAATTGATAAAATGACCTTTAGAGTTACGACCTACCTGTTCCAATGTAAAGTGAGCATCTAAGGCAAAGGCCTGTATTCTTGTAAGTGTAGAGTAATCTCTGTTTATATGCCCCCATCGTGTTTGTACAACACCAATTTCTTTGTCTTTAAAATAGATAACAGTCTTTTTTAACCAATCTGAATCTGGCAAAAAATCGGCATCAAAAATGGCGATAAACTCACCTTTAGCTATTTCCAATCCCTCTTTTAGAGCACCTGCTTTATAACCTTGCCTATTAGTTCTACGGATATGAGTAATGTCTAGTCCAGTTTTTTGAAGAGCTTCAATATGTTTTGCAGTTTCTATAACAGTGTCATCAGTAGAGTCATCTAACACCTGAATCTCTAACTTACTTTTTGGGTACTCTAATTTGGCAATATTCTCTAGCAAACGCTCCATCACATATTCTTCGTTGTAAACAGGAAGTTGTATGGTTACATAAGGAACTTCTTTACCGTCTAAGAGATTAAATTTTGGTGCTACTTTATTTCTCTTTTTATAACCTAGATAATTAATCAAAAGATTCAGTTGAGCTAGGCTATAGAAGAATATCAATAGCAATGCAATAGTATAAATAGCGATAATGATATAAGAAATTATTAGTCCCATTTTATTTTAAGCTATATTTAAAAATCCAACCTAGAATCTTTACGCCTGCAAAGATACTACCTTTTACAGTACCAGACACTTTTGATATTCCAATTCTTTTTTTGTAATGCACTGGTACTTCGGTATATGTTAATTTATTTTTAAGCACTTTTAATTGCATTTCCACTGTCCAACCATAGGTCTTGTCTTCCATTTGCAACTCCAACAATTTACCATATTTTATGGCTCTAAAGGGTCCCAAGTCGGTAAATTTTGCACCGAAAAACAGATTCATCAAAAAAGTGGCCAATTTATTGCCGAATATTTGCTGAGGGGTCATAGAATTTGCCTCTCTTAGTTCTTTAACCCGTGCTCCAATTACAAAATCCACGTCTTTTTCAATAATTGGTTGTACAATTTTTGAAAGCTCTTCCGGATAATCCGAATAGTCTCCATCAATAAATACGATAATATGAGGCTTCTTGGACTGTTTGGAAATATAATCCATACCACAAAGACAGGCATACCCATACCCTTTCCTAGTTTCAGTTAAGACAGTAGCTCCTGCTCCTTGGGCATTCTCAACAGTTTTATCAGTTGAGTTATTATTTACAACAATAATTTCTGAAACCGTATTTGGAATTTCTGCAATGACCTTTGCAATAGAATCTGCTTCATTATAAGCGGGAATAATTACTTTAATAGTGGTCTGCATTGTAATGTATATTGTACTTAAGTCGGGTTTTATGTCACAAATGTACAATTATAGATTACTTCAATTTATACTCGTGTTGCCCTTCTTTTAATGTAGTTTTCACTCCATGCCATAAAAGAGAGCCAGAAGTGCCTTTAGGAATCGTTATTTCAGCAAATAAAACGTTCTTTTTCTTATTCAAATTAAAATGAATCTCACCCTGAGGAGTAGGTAAAATCCCTTCCATTTTGTTTAGAATGCCAAATACGGGTTCAATTTTTATTTCTTTAAAATTGCTTTTAACTGATGTGATGCCAGCTAAATAATTAAAATAGAAATATGCTGGTGATGCACTCCACGGGTGAACTTCAGAACGCGTGGGACTTGTAACAGATTCAAAACGCTCAAGCGTCGTGGTCATGTTCATTTTTATAAGTTCTTCCCACGGTTTTTGAGCAACATCAAAAAGCGAAGGGTCATTAACCTTTTTTATGGCCTTAAAAAGATAATATCTATAGTAATAAGTGGCTTGTAGTAGAGATTCATCTTCTAAAATCGTCTTTAATAAGGCTGCTTGTTGCTCGGCCGGAAGTGCATCTGTTAATACGGCCATTATATTGGTATGTTGGTCAAAAATTGTCTTGTCTGGCCGTTCTGCATAAATTCCTTTTGAAGCATCAAAACACAAATCATTAACTGCTTTTTTAATTTCTTTGGCTCTAGATTTATAAGTGTTTGCGGTAGCGGTATCACCAATGGCTTCAAACAAACTTGAAGCATTTAGTAAAGCATGCACATAATGTAGACTGACCACTGCAGAATTTTCACCATCATTTTTTGTTGCCGTACCTCCTCCATTATTTGGGCCTGTATACCAATCTACAAAATAGCGGTATTGCGTTTTGTTTACGAGGTTTTGTTTATTCATATTCTTTTCAAAACCATCTAGCGTATGCTCAATTCCACTTTTGTAGGTTTCTATAAAAGTAGTATCGCCCGTTTCATTGTAATAATTTGCTATCATATCTACCCAAACTAGGGAATATGTAGGATAAATAAAGGTAGAACGTAATGGATAGGCTCCCAAAATATTACCTTCTGCATCGCGTGAATGATGAAATTGCCGAATGGCATTTTTGGTGTGGTCCAAATTGCCACTCATAGTTTGCCACAACAAAGCATGAATTTTAGTATCGCCTACGTATTGCATGGTTTCATAATATGCATCACTTAAAAAATAGTCTTGCGTGCATATATCTATGGTGCGTTTGCAGATATCAAAAATCTTATTGTAGGTTTCGTTGTTTGTTTTTAATGACGCAACGGACGGAATGGTAGACCTAGATTTATAATTTAAAAAACTATGAAGTTGTAATTCATGGTCTTTGGTTTCAATTTCAAATTCTATGAACCGAAAAGTGCGCATCCAATTTGGTGTAAACTCTTGAAGGTCTTTTCCGTTTGAAATAATATGGTCATAATAGCCAAAAAGTTTTTTGCCTTCTATGATATTTCGATCTCCCTTGATTATGTTTTCGCCAAATAGGTTTTCGGCATATTTAATTTTTATGCTTGCATTTTTTCCTTGACTAAAAGTTAATTGTGGAAACCCATTTGTAACCACCTTTTGGTCAATTAAAAAAGTAGTGGTGGTATTTGGTGGTAGCGTTAACTCTCCTGAAGCCGGGAAATTGGTTTCTGCTATTAAGTTTTTAGATCTTACAATACCTTTAATTGCTTCTTTTTCCCATGTAAGTAAAGGTAAATTTCTTGGTTCTAATAGATAGGCGATAGAGCCACCCATAGAACTAGCACTTTCATAGAATTTGGTATTTTCCCAATCAGAATCGTCTAGACTAGAAAGCTTCCAATGTGTACTATATTGATTTTTATCTACAAAATCGGTAGGATTGTTGGCATAAAAACCACCAATGATAGACTTTTCACCCGGTTCTCGCCAGTTGACTTCTATGGCTTTGTATGAGACATCAATTTTACATTTCCAATTGTCTCCATCTCCATTTGTGGTTAATATTTTGGCATTATCAGTTACACCATTAACCATAAGGCTCGTGTATATGGATTGAAAACCAAGAAACTTGCGTTTTCCAAAATTCACAACCTTAACAGCTACCGTATTTGTCCCTTTTTTAAGGAATGTTTTTAGGTTTAAAGTTTCGTATTTCCAATGCTTGATATCACTTAGTTGAGGTCCATGAGTGAAAATTTTACCATTTACATAAAGGAAATAATGGTTGTCCGCCGATATGTTTATGATAAAATCTTCATCACTATTTTCAATTTCAAAAGTGTTTCTAAAAAGAATTATAGTGTCTTCACCTCCATGAATATCAGGGTGACTTACCCAACTGGCATCAATTTCTGAAACAAGGTATTTAGGCGTTGGATAGTTTAATTCTTCTTGACTGTAAATAAGTGTAGCTGTAAAAAGAAAAGATAGTAGAAGAATGTTTTTCATTGCATGAATTTCCGAAAAATTGGTGCAATGCCCAAACAGAATTATTTCTTATTCACTATAGTCATTAAATCTACATCATTACCAAGTAAAACGTGGTTGCTATCTATTCTGCCCTCTAATGGACCGTTTTCTAATTTTAAAACACCACGAGGGCAAACAGCAGAACAAATGCCACAGCCAACACAGCTAGAGCGCACAATGTTTTCACCCTTTTGGGCATATGCTCGCACATCAATTCCCATTTCACAATAAGTGGAGCAGTTACCACAAGAAATACATTGTCCGCCGTTAGTAGTTATTCTAAATTTTGAGAATAATTTTTGTTGAAATCCAAGAATGGCTGCCATTGGACATCCAAACCTACACCAAACTCTATTGCCAAGAATTGGGTAGAAGCCAGTGCCAATTACACCAGAAAATATACTGCCAATTAAGAAGGAATAAGATTTGCGTAGTGTTCCAGATTTAACCAAGAAAATGTTACCATCACCACTAAAAAAATGAAGTCCAATTAAGGCAATAATGACCACGAAAAATCCAATAGCTCCATATTGAGCATCTTTCTGTAGTTGTTTTCGTTTGAAAATCATGGTTAGGCTAAAAACAAGGGTTAAAACGACCCCTACACCTATTAAAAATGTCTGTTTGGTTAGCCAATATTTACTAGTATCTTTTCCTAAATAAGAGTAAATAACAGCTGTAGTCATTATGGTTACAAAGACCACAACAATGTGAACTAACCAACGCTCTAGCTTCCATGCGCTTTGTTTTTTACTACTTAATTGACGAAAGGGGTCGCCAATGGTTTCTGCAAGACCGCCACAACCACAGACCCAAGAGCAATACCATCTTTTTCCATATTTGTAGGTTAATATGGGGGATATTACAAAAACTGAAATAATGCCAAATAGTAACATGGCCAAACCAATGTTGCCAGAACTGACGAAGGCTTTTACTCTATACCCCTCAAAATTATAGTAGTTAAGCGGCCACATGTTTTTTAAATCATAATACGGCAGGTTGAGCTTGTCACCATTTAACCGTGCCATGAATTCTGGAATTAGAAATGCAAAAGCCGTTTGAAAGAACATAACACTTAGGGTTCGGATTTTTTCATATCTGTTGTGACGATATTTCCATAGAAATTTAATTCCAAAAGCTAAGATTGCCACGGTGTAAAGTGCGCCATAAACAAACCATTGACTGGCAGGGTTGCCACTAAGTAATTTGCTTAGAGGGTCAAATAAACCAATAACACCTTTATTGTTACCATCGCTTACCAAGCCTAGATACTGCGGATAAAAATAGAGGATTATATAAAAAATGGTCAATGCGATACCAGCAACCCAACCCCAAAGGCCACGACTAGAAATAGATTTAAACCATACTCCGTCATTTTTAATTCCGGGTTGTTTGCTTTTGTAAGCATCCCAGGCAAACCATAAAACCCCAATTGAAATACCCAAAAGGGAAAGTGACAACCATAAACTTTTATTCTGAAAATTAATATTGAAAGCAGCTAATAGTAAAATTGCAAGACCAGCCATGCCTAGTAGTGTGGCCATTTTTTGACCTATACTTAAGGCAGCTGGTGGCTGGCCTGTTAATGCCATGCTTTTGTCGTATGTACTCATTTAGTTGATTTATACTTTTTGGAAAATTCGTTTTAAACTTTTCTTTTTAGGATTGATTGATTTCCCCAGTTCATCATTATATTTTGAAATGATTTCTTTTTCAAAAGTTCTATAAAATTCTGGGTCAAAGTTGGCATCAGTCAAATGTTCCACTACATAATCTATAGAACGTTTCTCTGTTAACCATCGGTCAAAAATTTCATGTCGCATGCGTATTCCAAAAGTGTTGATACCTAGAAAAAGGTTGTTCTCTTTACTGTAAGCTACGGTAATACATATTTTTTCTTTGGGATGGCGCCAATGAAAATGAGTTTCATGTTCTTTCATTCCCCTTTCACTAAAAACCCAACCATAAGTTTGGTATTCTATATCTAAGAATTTTGCGGAATTAAACCAATGTCCAGGTTTGTACTCAGTCGGATTATCACAAATTGTTTGGGCCAACGTTTCACCCATCATACGACCTGTATACCAAACCGCCTCTATAGGTCTTCTGTCACCAATGGCCTCATGCTGTTCAGCACAATCACCAATGGCATAAATATCTTTAATATTTGTTTCTAATAACCGGTTTACTTTAACCCCTCTTCCCAATTCAATTCCTGAATCTTTTAAGAAATCAATGTTTGGAGTGACACCAGCGGTCAACCCAACTACATCACATTCAATAGTATCACCTTTGTCTGTAGTAACCGCTTTTGCACGTCCATTCTCATCGGCAAGGATTTTTACCAAATTAGTATTTAATCTTAAATCTATATGATGTTCTATTATATGTTCATTAACCATTTGGGACTCGCCATTAGGTAGAACACCATTCCAAAAACTAGCTTCGCGAACCAAAAAAGTTACAGGGATATCTCTACTACGTAGCATTTCTGCCAATTCTATGCCTATAAGTCCACCACCAACAATGACTGCTCTTTTGCATACGTTTTTGTTTGGGGCATTGTTTTCTAATAATTCCAAATCTTGCTTAGAGTACAATCCTTGCACACCTTTTAAATCTTGTCCAGGCCATCCAAATTTATTGGGTTTGGATCCTGTGGCAATAATTAATTTGTCGTAAAAAAGTTGTTTGCCATTCGACAGTGAAAGCTCTTTGTTCTTGTGATTCACTTTAGAGACAAACCCATTAACTAAATCAATTCTATTTTTCTTCCAAAACCAATTTTCATAAGGTTGGGTGTGTTCAAACTTCATGTGTCCCATGTAAACATACATGAGAGCTGTACGGGAAAAAAAGTAGTCAGATTCAGCTGAAACAATGGTTATTTTTTTATCTGATAACTTTCGGATATGCCTAGCCGCTGAAACGCCCGCAATTCCGTTTCCAATAATAACAATATGTTCCATTTGTTTATAGCTTCTATAGTATGTCGATTCTAAAGGTAAGAACTTAATAAGAGAGTTTAATTTAGAACAGTTTTAAATATTTAAGGTAGATTATAGTATTTTTAGGAGTTCAATTCATTATCAATGAAAAAGTTAGTAGTTCTATTATTTTGTCTATTGCAGTTTGGATGTCACAAAGAACCTGTCAAAAAAATGAACGGGGTAAGCTTTGTAGCCGCTAGAGAAATACCTTCACAAGAAAGCGTTAATCCGGTTCTAAATATAAATGCAAACTATGCAGCAGTTATGCCTTTTGGTTTTATAAGAGAGTTAAATTCTCCAGAATTGATTTTTGATACAGATAGACAATGGGTGGGGGAAACTAGAAAAGGAGCCAATCAGTACATAGAATTATTGCATAAAAATAATATTAAAGTAATGGTGAAACCTCAAATATGGATTTGGAGGGGACTATTTACTGGAAGTTTAAAAATGAATTCTGAAGAGGAGTGGAAAATTTTGGAGGCCTCTTACGAGAAGTTTATTTTGAATTATGCCGAAATGGCCCAAGAAACAAAAGCTGAACTTTTTTGTATTGGTACCGAGCTGGATCAATTTATAAGAAATAGACCAGAATATTGGAAAGGACTGATTAAAAAGATTAAGGCAGTCTACCAAGGAAAATTGACATATGCTGCCAATTGGGATGAATACCCAAGGACACCTTTTTGGGAGGATTTGGATTATATAGGAATTGATGCTTATTTTCCTTTATCCAAAGAAAAAGTACCAACAGTTGAACAACTGCGAGAGGGTTGGCAACCATATAAAGAAAAGATTTCCAAACTTGCTATGGAAAAAAACAAACCTGTTTTATTTACGGAATACGGTTATAGAAGTATGGAATTTACAGGTATGAAACCATGGTTGGTTGATAGAGATGCCCATAGTGTAAATTTAGATGGACAGGCAAATGCTACTGCAGCCATATTACAAGAGTTCTGGACAGAAGAATGGTTTGCTGGTGGTTTTGTATGGAAATGGTTTATACAGCATGATGAAGTAGGTGGACCAGAAAATAATATGTTTACTCCCCAAAACAAACCTGCCGAAGACGTTTTAAAGTCCTTTTATTCACAATATTAGGAAATATCTCCAGACTTTTAGTTTTTATAATGTTTTGGACTTGCATTTAGTCGATATTTTTGTTAACATTTGTAGTAAAATATTGCAATTTTGAATTTTAGAAGCCCTATCCTTTTTATTTTTATTGTCTTGTGCACTCTTGAGGCACTGTACTCACAGGATTCTCTTGTAACAGTTGTAGCGCAAAAAGGTGACGGAATATATTCAATTTTACGAAAGCAAGGAATTGAGCCAACCAAGTATTATGCTGAATTTGTGGCCCTTAATGAAGATAACCTTAAATTAGGAAGCCATTTGGTGGAAGGGAAAGAATATATTATTCCCTATGCACCAGATTCTGTAAAGGAGCTGGGTACCGAAATAGATTTAGATGAAGGTACTAAGTATCCAATTTTTGGCAAAAAATTCTCGAATGTTACTCCGAAAAGCAAAAAATTGGAAGGTACAGTCTATTACCTTGTATCTGGCCATGGAGGTCCAGACCCTGGTGCCATAGAGACCATGAAAGGCAAAACAATAGCGGAAGATGAATACGCTTATGATGTTACCTTGAGGTTGGCTAGAGAACTACTTTCCCATGGGGCAATGGTGTATATAATTGTAAGGGATGAAAATGATGGTATAAGAGAAGATGAAGCTTTGGAAATTGACCGTGATGAAGTGGTATACCCAGACCAAAAAATACCAAAGGGACAATTAGCTAGATTAGAACAGCGAGTGGAAATCGTAAATAAGTTGTACCTGCAAAATACGGGTAAATATCAAAGATTATTAGTAACTCATGTAGATAGCCGTAGTAGAGGACAGAATATAGATGTTTTCTTTTACCATCATGAAAAAAGCAAAAATGGAAAGAGACTGGCAGAAAGTATTCACAAGACTTTCAAGAAAAAATACAGAAAATACCAACCTAACAGGCAGTATACAGGAACTTTTTCGGACAGAAGTAGTTTGTATTTGGTAAAGAATACTTTACCTGCCATGGCCTATATAGAAATTGGAAACATACGAAATCAAAAAGATCAGAAAAGAATTTTAAATCCAGATAATAGACAGGCACTTGCCAATTGGATAGCACAAGGTGTATTAATGGATAAGGAAAATGACCCGTTGAAACTCTCCAGTGAAGCTATTACAAATGTTAAATTTGATGGTGATAAATAGCTATTCCAGAATATGTTTTTTATAGTAACTATGTAATTCTTCTGGGTTAGCCCCAAATAAGTTTTTTAAATGGATCATTCCAAAATGGAACTGCAACCTAAAAGTGCCGTTATCTTTATATTTTCTTGCTGAGGTCAATACTCTTTCTGGAAGTACAACAAAATCTGTTGCTTTATATAACCTTCCTATGAATTCGCTATCCTCGTAAATAATGTACTTTTCATCAAACCCATTTAATTGGCTAAAGATTGCTTTTTTTACAAAAAGAGATTGGTCACCCCCTCGACATATTTTATGGTTTATTCGCGTTAGGAATGCAAAGAATTTCAGAAAAGGATTTCTGGTGTCAAACTTCATTCTAAAGCACCCCGCATCATTATCTTTTATAACGGCTTTTATGATATGTTGGTCAAAGTTTTTGGGTGGAAAAGTATCTGCATGCAAAAAGTAAAGAATGCTCCCAGTAGCATGTTTGGCCCCAAGGTTCATTTGCTTTGGCCTTCCTTTTTTGGATTTCAATAAAGTAACCTCATGATTTTTACAAATAGCAGCAGTATTGTCCACACTTCCACCATCTACTACCAATACTTCTTTTATGTTTTTGACGGAACTATTTTTCTTGATATATGATAATAGAAATCCTATGCTTTGTTCTTCATTAAGAACAGGAATAATAATACTTATGTTTTGTTCACTACTTTTTTTCATTAAGTGTCCAGTTGTATTCTAAATACTCAATCTCCGAGTTTTGGGATATTTTCTTTTTTGAATATGAGTTTATATAATCTACCAAAGAACCTTTTTTTGTAAAATCTTTTTCATACCACTTAAATATTTTGGAAAGCTGTATTTTCTTTTCTGAAAGGATATTTTTACTAGAATCAATTAAAAAATCTATAGTTGCTTTTTGTAATTGGTTTTCCAGTTTAGAAGCATTGTATGCCTCGTTTATTAATTTTGGGCAAGAATAAGATGCGCAATTAATTGCAAAATGAATTCTTGGTTCACCCATTTTTCTAAGAATTTTATGTTCTATCCCTCCCAAAGACCATTTTTTGCCCCCAATCCAAACCTCTTTTTTGCTCCATGGATTTTTAATGTCCTTAATACTTTTAAGGGGATAATTGTTCAGAATCAGCTTTACAGTTGCTGCATTGTAAAGATTGATATAATATGCCAGTTCTTCATTTTTGTTCCAACCTTTGACAGGGTGATTGGATGCCATATCATTCAAATAACCGTTTAATGCATCAGCATCACTTTTAAAGCTTTTGTAATTTACATCGCCATTTTCTGCTACATGTTTTTTTAGTAGGTTTTCCCATGTTGAATGCATATTTTTCTGGGCATTAAGGCTGCCAAGAAAAAAAAACATAGTTAGAATTGATATAGATTTTACCATCATGGATAACAATTAACAACAACCCCCACCATTATAGTGCCATGTACTTTCGCTAATATGAATTTGGTCGCTAAACGTAGCCAAAGCAGCAGCAGTTTTATCGCAAACAGCTATGGGTTGATTTTGAATAAGAACGTGACCTTTTTTATCATCTATATATTCCTCATCACCATAATAAATAGCTGTTTTGCCAGTAAACATACACGGCCCATCTTCTGGCATTGGGTCTTTTATGGCAGCAATTTCAATGGATTCAATATAAATTAATTCACCAGTGGGATAATGGTTGGGAGATAATACTCGGTACGATTTTCTTGCTCTAATTTCAATAGTGCCAAAACCAGCATCCGTCAAAACTCTTACATAGTCTTTTAGTGGAATGCTACCGCTTAAACACAAAGCACGCAATCTATCATCATTTCTAAGAGTATCATTTATAGGTTGCTCACAAATGGGATCACTCATAACCAATCGTCCATGAGGTTTAAGTACACGGTACATTTCTGAAACAGCTTTTTTAAGGTCTTCTATTTTAAAAATGTTAAAAAGACAGTTCTGTGCTGCAACATCAATACTTTCATCTTCAACAGGTAGATTTAAAGCGTCGCCTTTCACAAGGTTTACAAAATCACTTTTAAACCAATCATTTTCTTTTTCTGCAACCTTAAAATTTTTTCTTGAGGCTTCCAACATTTCATCAACCATATCAACCCCTGTAACACCTTCTTTTTGTCTAGAGAAGTATGCAAATTGTAACAACTCCATACCACCACCTACACCTACATACAATACTTTAGGATTGTTGATTAAATCTTGAGGAGAAACCGTACTACCACAACCATAGTTCATTTCCTGCATTATTTTTGGGATAGAAAGTCCTGGAAATTGCCAAATAGGGTTTGTGGTACAACAAAGGCCTACATCCGGGGTTATTGCAGCTTCTTTGTATAGGTCAGCTGTTGCTTCTAAATAACTCATATAATTTTTATCAATTCTTTAAATAACTTAATCATTTTTGGCTCTGTGTTGCCTGCTATTTCTATAATTTCTTGAATGTTAACTGGTTGCAAATTATCCGGATCACATTCATCTGTTAAGACTGAAACAGCTACAATGGGTAGTCGTAAATGATTGGCAACAATTACTTCTGGTACTGTACTCATTCCAACGGCATCGGCGCCAATTATTTTTAGCATTCGATATTCTGCCTTGGTTTCTAGTTGTGGCCCCACTACAGAAGCATAGACACCAGATTTTAATGAAATGTCTTCTTTTTTGGCAATTTCTTTTAATTTACGACACATATCTATGTCATATGGTTCTCCCATATCCACAAAGCGGTCTCCAAATTCTCCAACATTTTTAAAGGCCAAAGGTGAGCCACCTTGCAGGTTAATATGATCCTCAATTAACATTATGTCTCCCTTTTTATAATCTAGGTTGATGGCGCCAGCTGCATTGGAAATAAAAAGGGTTTTTATGCCCAATAGGTGCATTACACGAATTGGATAGGTGACATCTATAAGGTCGTAGCCTTCATATAGATGAAAACGTCCTTCCATGACCACCACTTTTTTACCCTCCAAGATTCCGAAAATAAGCTTCCCCGAATGGAATTCAACAGTAGCTATAGGAAAAGAAGGAATGTTGTGATAATGTGCCACAATTGGCTCTTCTATTTCATCCCCTAACTTTCCCAGTCCTGTGCCTAGGACTACACCAATTTCTGGGGTGTCAAAACCTTTACTTATTAGATAATCAACGGATTCTTGTAATTGTTTGCTTGTCATATTTTAATGTCTTTTAAAAAAGATTGAAATGCAGGGACACTTTTAATATCATCGTACACATCCACATCATTCTTGGTTTCCAACAATTTAACGGTTTCATTTTTTAAATCATTTAGGGTGTCTTTCAGTACAGAATCTGTTCCCCAATTTTTGTCTTCAAAAAGTGCTGGTTTCCAAGTTTTCATTCCAAGTAAATAGTACCCTCCGTCCATGGCTGGGCCAAGAACAAAATCGTTTTGGTCCAAGGCAGAGAAAGCAGTTTCCAAATCTACTTGAGCTAAATCATACATATCACTCCCTATGATGCATATTTTTTTAAATCCATCAGCAAAACCATTATAAAAAGCTTTGCTCATTCGTTCCCCCAAATCATTCCCTTGTTGTAATTTTTTATCAAAAATTGAGGTGTCCCAAATATCATTGTTCCATATCTTTTCGGAGTAGTGTACTTGTTTGTGCACAGAAAGTCTATTTGTAATGGTAACGGTATGATTCAGTAGAAATTTATATATATTCAATGCTGTTTCGTCCCCAACTATAGTTGCTAATCGGGTCTTGCATTTACCCAGTTCTGGATTACGTGTAAAGATGATTAATAGGTCTTTGGAATCCACCAAACTAAAATGAACGGTCAGCTTGTCTCGTTCTTCAGTTATATTATTTAGGATACCCATTTTTTGATTTTAAGTTTGTAAATTAACATATTCAAAGATACTTTATATGAGGAGGTTTTCTAAATGATTGGAACATTATGAGTCACTTTTTAAGAGTTTTTATTATACTGTCGTTTATAATTTGCTTTTCTTGCAAAGAAGAAAAAGAACAGAATAGCGTTAAAGAAAAAATGACAGGTATTTACCAAGAAGACTTTAGACCTCAATATCATTTTTCACCTGCAGAAAAATGGATGAATGATCCTAACGGGTTGGTGTATCATAAAGGAGTTTATCATCTTTTTTATCAATATTATCCAGATGATATTGTTTGGGGACCCATGCATTGGGGACATGCTGTGAGTAAGGATATGATTCATTGGGAACATAAGCCTATCGCATTGTTTCCAGATGAGCATGGACTTATTTTTTCTGGAAGTGCTGTTGTGGATGTTTCAAACTCCTCTGGTTTGGGCGCTAAAGATAATCCACCTTTGGTGGCCATTTTCACGTATCACCTTATGGAAGGTGAAGAGGCTGGTAGAACGGACTATCAAACTCAAGGTATTGCCTATAGTTTGGACAATGGTGAGACTTGGACAAAATATGAAGGAAATCCTGTAATAGGGAATGAGGGAATAAAGGACTTTAGGGACCCCAAAGTCTTTTGGAACAGTAAAATTGATAAATGGACAATGCTTTTAGTAGCTGGTGACCATTTACAGATTTGGAATTCAGATAATTTAATAAATTGGGAGAAGATAAGTGAGTTTGGAAAAAACCAAGGAGCACATGGTGGTGTTTGGGAGTGTCCAGATATGTTTCCTTTAAAAGTTGAAGGAACTGATGAGGAAAAATGGATTTTACTAATTAGTATTAATCCTGGTGCACCAAATGGAGGGAGCGGCACACAGTATTTTATTGGCGATTTTGATGGAGAAACTTTCACATCTGACCAACAAGAACATAAATGGATAGATTGGGGAACAGATAATTATGCAGGTGTTACATACAATAACATTCCTAATAATGACCGCGTTTTTATTGGATGGATGAGCAACTGGAATTATGCAAGGGATACACCCACAGAAAAATGGCGCAGTGCCATGACCGTTCCTAGAAAATTGTCATTAGAGAAAGTAGGAGACACCTATGAATTAATCAATTATCCTTTAGAAAGTTTTGAAAACATTGTTGAAAAGGGAACAAAGGAAACTTTTAATCTTGATGCAGGGCGAACAAAGGAATTCGGTTTTGAAAATCTTAATCAAGCTGAAGTGAAATTTACAACTTCGGCAAGAGATTTTAATCTGGTTTTTAAAAATGAAAAGAATGAAGAATTGATATTGGGTATGGATACTCAAAAGAAACTCTTCTCAATTGACCGAAGCAAATCTGGGGAAATTGACTTTAAAGAATCTTTTGGAGAAATTCAAAGTATGCCCATTTCCAATTTACCTGAAGGGGAATATGAAATTAAAATTTTAATGGATTGGTCATCAGTAGAAGTTTTTATCAATAAGGGACAGTATGTAATGACGGCTCAGATTTTCCCCAACGAATTATATACAAATCTGCTAATAGAAAACACATCAGAAATTCAATCTGTATATAAAGATGTTGAAATAAACAAGGTAAAGTCTATTTGGTAGAAACCAGTTCTTTTGCCAAAACTTCCAAGTCAATACCCATATTCTCTTTATTAACTCGAATAACCTGTTCTTTTAAGTCTTTAGGCAATTGGGAATATCCATTCTTTGCACCCAAAATCATTCCAGCAACTGCGGCGACTGTATCATTATCCCGACCATAGTTCACAATAAATTGCAAGGTCTTTGTAAAATCTCCTTCTCCAAATTTGAGCCCAGTAAAGAGAATTTGCCAAATTTCACCTGAATGGAAGGGAATAGCTTTTTGATTGTCTTCTAAGATTTGATAAACAAATTCCTGTTGTTGCCAATCCAAATTAGTTCCTAAAAATCCACTTGGTACTTGACCTGCAAAATTTTCATCTATTAGCACTTTTTTTGCATCTAATACGGCATTTTCACCTCTTGTTGCCAAATCAAGAGAAATACGCCCCACTAATCTGCTATCTTGATAATGATATGGGTCTACAAAAACAGCTGTATTTAAAATAGAATCCAAATCATTTGTCTGCATAGCAGTATTTGTCATAGCTGCAACCAAACTTGAAATGTCTTTCGCATATCCTATATCAAAAAGGGTATGGTCATATGCCATTGAGTAAGCTTCGGTTGGATTTTTGGCGGTTAAACCAAACATGGGGCTGTAGAGCATACCAGCGCAGGACATTTCACCACCATAAAAACGATTCATGGCCTGTAAATATGCTGTATTTCCTTTTTGATAGCCCAAGGCAACGCGTGTCCATTCCTTTATCCAATCTATTTTTTCAATCTGATGGTCTAAGGCATCCGTATTTATGAGATTTTCCTCAGCAACTAAATCCTTTGTAAGGGATTGATAATATTCAACTATAAAATCAGCAAAATGTTCTGGTTCCATTTCAGAACCGTAGGTTGAGAAATACTTGGTGGCCAATAATTTCCAACGGGTATCATCGGTGGTAGCACCAGGGGAAAGATTGTGGTCCCAAGTTCCCTCCGGGGACTGTAATCTAACAGCGGGCGTAAGCCCGGTAATATATCCATATTTTTTTTGAATATCGGTTCTATGCCACATTTCTGTTGAAGCTCCCATGGCATCACCAATTGCTGAGCCTACCAAGGCCCCCAATACCTTGTCGTAATATTCGTTTTCTGATAAGTTAAGGGTCTGTTCGCCATAATTGCTTCTTATGGGTTGCGGAATATCAACAACTGCGGATTTAGATTCTTCTTTACAAGAAAAAAGCAGTAAAACAATCAAGCCATATAAGATATGTTTTTTCATGATAAAATCATTTTTCTAGCGCTTTGCAATAGAGAATCTTTTTCCTGCAACGTTCTGTCTAAAGGTAACTGGGCAAGGCCAATTAATCTGCGCATAATCTCTATCCCAGCAACCTGTCTAATTAGCTTGGTATCCACTTTGTGATTGTAATGTTCTAAAATTACATCAAGAAAATAGCCTTCCATAGTTGCTATGTTCAAATGGGCCAACATAATGCCAAGGTCAAATTCAGCAAACCCAACAAAACTGAATTCAGGATCAATTACATATATGTTGTTCTCTTTAGACATCCAACTGCCAGGATAATAATCACCATGTACTAGAACATTACCTTCCTGTAAGTATTTTTCCCCAATTCTATGAACTATCTTTTTCAAAGCAGTATCCTTTTTGTATGGTATGGAAAGTTCTTGTAAGCCATCTTGTATATCATTTAACGGAAAGTCATTATTTTCCAAAAAAGGCAATACAAAGATGTGCTGATGGTTTAATTGCCGTAATCCCAAATTTTTAGAAAAATTTTCTTCTACACTTTTAACGTGAATAATGTTGAGAAACTGAATTAACTCAATGAGAGGTTTAATATAAATCTTTCTGTTTTCATAAATGAAAGTCATGTCCTTACATTCCCCTAAATCTTCAATCATAAGTAAATGCTCAGGAGCATTGTAATTTATAATTTTAGGAATGCTGCCTATCAATTTCTCATCCTGAATAGTTGTATAGAATTGATGCTCTACATCAACGCGTTCAATAGGAGCTTCAATCTGCTGATATTTTTGAACATAGGGTCTAGACTGTTTAAGGATAAAAGAACGTTCATTAGTTCTAACTCTAAGAACAACATTCATATTCCCTTCTCCAGGTTTTTCGATTGATAACACCTCTTCTCTATTAGAATTTAAAAAATCCAGATAAAAAAGATAGTTTTGCAACTCAATAAGTGGAGTTTCAACATTAATAAATACCAAAGCAATTTCTTTTAAGAAATACTAAGATAATAATCTATGATATATAACTGCTTTGTAGTTGAAATCTAATTTTATAGAAAGAATGACCTTAAAGGTTTTTTGGTAATCCGTTAAGCCTTTTTTCTATTTTCTTTTTCTTTACGGTAAGTCTTTTCATCACATCCATTAAATCAGCATCCTTGGTCTCTTTGTAAATTTCGTTGATAGATAAAATCAATGCTTTTGCCTCTCTTGTAGCGGCAACTCTATCACTCGTGGACATATTGGACATTTTCCTCTGCTCAAACTCAAGAGCTTTCTCTAGTAGTTCCATTTTTGTTGTAAAATTAATTCTTGACCCTTGCTTATACAAGTAAAAATAATTGTCTTATCTTATTGGTATATAGTGCTTATCTATATGGACGAGACTTTTTCTTATTCTAAACGGGCTTTTTATTTAAACTTTAATGTTTTTTGATGGAAAGTTAAATAAGCCTAAAACTTCCCCGATTGACTAATGTATATAAATTAATTTTGTTTTCATAATCAGTAGAAACTATTTATTAACTAAATACAAAAAATCCCAATTCCTAAGAATCGGGATTTAAGTGGTGCCTCCAGGAATCGAACCAGGGACACATGGATTTTCAGTCCATTGCTCTACCAACTGAGCTAAGGCACCAT
>NZ_JBWFBN010000022.1:23484-40841 GCF_056326165.1 Saonia sp. | reverse complement strand
ACATCGCAAACTCCGCAACAGGTAATAGATGTAATTGTAGCATATTATAGTGGTTATAATGCCAATATTCATAGAGGTGTGCACACTTTATCGCAAGAAGCTACGGATGCTTATGAGCAAGCGAGGATAAAGATTCAGAAGCATTTTAATATTGCCAAACCTCATGAGGTTATTTTTACATCGGGTACAACACATAGTATCAATTTGGTGGCAAATGGATTTTCATCAATTCTAAAAAAAGGAGATGAAATATTGGTTTCTGCCATGGAGCATCATTCCAATATTGTGCCTTGGCAAATGTTGTGTGAAAGAACAGGGGCTGTATTAAAAGTAATCCCCATGAACCAAGAAGGGGAATTAATGATGGAGGAATATGGCAAATTATTATCAGATAAAACTAAATTGGTTTTTTGTAACCATGTTTCCAATGCCCTAGGAACAGTAAACCCCATTGAAGAGCTTATTAAAAAAGCCCATTATGTGGGTGCTGCAGTTTTAATAGATGGGGCACAAGCATCACCACATATTAAAGCAGATTTGCAAGAGTTAGATGTTGATTTCTATACCGTTTCTGCCCATAAAATGTGTGGACCAACGGGGGTTGGAATCCTTTACGGAAAGGAAGAATGGCTCAATAAATTACCTCCATATCAAGGTGGTGGAGAAATGATTGCTGAGGTTACTTTTGAGAAAACAACCTATGCAGATTTGCCCCATAAGTTTGAGGCTGGCACACCAAATATATGTGGCGGAATAGCTTTTGGCGCCGCATTGGATTATATGAATTCTATCGGATTTAGTAATATTTCTGAGTATGAAGACGAATTGCTTCAGTATGCAACTGAGCAATTACTTACTATAGACGGACTTAAAATTTATGGGACAGCCAAAGAGAAAACTTCGGTATTGTCCTTTAATATAGAAGGAATTCACCCTTATGATATAGGGAGTATTTTAGATAAATTGGGAATCGCCGTTAGAACAGGACACCATTGTGCACAACCTGTAATGGATTTCTTTAAAATTCCTGGTACGGTGAGAGCTAGCTTTAGTTTTTATAATACCAAAGAAGAAGTAGATATTCTTGTTGAAGGAGTAAAGCGCGCTAAAGCCATGTTGGTCTAGGCTTTGTTATGATTCTCTTAAACTATTGAATACCACTTGTACTTATCGTATTTTTACACAAAATTTTGACATGAGCATTAAAGAAATTCAGGAAGAGATTGTAGATGAGTTTTCCATGTTCGAGGATTGGATGCAGCGCTATGAGTATATGATAGAGTTGGGAAAATCACTCCCGTTGATTAATGAGAAATATAAAACCGATGACAATATCATTAAAGGATGCCAGAGTAAGGTTTGGGTACATGCAGAATTAGAAAATGATAAACTTGTTTTTACTGCAGATAGTGATGCCATTATAACAAAGGGGATTATTGCTATATTAATTAGAGTCTTTAGCAACCAGTGCCCTAGTGATATCATAGATGCGGATACTGAGTTTATTGATGAAATAGGATTAAAAGAGCATTTGTCGCCGACTAGAGCTAATGGTCTAGTAAGTATGGTGAAGCAAATAAAATTGTATGCAATAGCATACCAAACACAAATAAAATGAGTGACGAAATAAATACTCCGGATTTAGGAGAAAAGATTGTAAATGTTCTCAAAACTATATATGATCCTGAGATCCCAGTAGATATATATGAATTGGGATTAATCTATGATGTTTTTGTAAATGAAGACAATGATGTTAAAATCTTAATGACCTTAACATCACCCAATTGCCCAGTTGCTGAAAGTTTACCTGCTGAGGTTGAGGAAAAGGTTAAATCTTTGGATGAAATTAAAGATGCTGAGGTTGAAATTACTTTTGACCCACCTTGGACTCAGGATTTAATGAGCGAAGAAGCCAAGTTAGAATTGGGAATGTTGTAGAGAAATATTTTTTATATTGTAATTATGAAAAATAAAAAACTTACTAAGTCTAAGAATAAAATTTTACTTGGAGTTTGTGGTGGAATTGCTGAGTTTTTGGATTGGCCAAGGAAAACGGTTCGAGGTTTATGGATAGTATTGACCTTATTGGGATTGGGGATTTTTGTGTACCCTATTTTGGCTTTCTTTATGCCTGGTTCAAATTCTGGGAATAATGGATTTAATATTGATGATTATAGAGCAGAATAACCATATCCATTCCTGAAATCTTATAACTGATGACTGAAATAATTAACCGCGTTGCGGAAAGTAAATTAATGGTATTTGACCTTGAGGATTATTATCCAGAGGGGGATAGAATAGTATTAGATATTAAAGACTGGTTGTTTGAGGGGATTATTCTTAAAGAAAAGGATTTTAGGACGTTTGTAACCACACATGATTGGGAACAATATAAAAATCAATATATTGCCCTTTGCTGTTCAACAGATGCTATAATTCCAGGATGGGCATATATGCTCATCGTTACTAAATTGCAGCCTTATGCAAAAAAAGTTGTTCTTGGCAATTTGGAGCAGTTAGAAACGGCAATTTATCAATCTATACTAGAGAATATAGATTTTTCAGAATTCCAAGACAAACCAGTTATAATTAAAGGCTGTAGTCACAAACCTGTTCCTCAAAATGCATATATTTTGGCGACATCTAAAATACAGGAGGTGGCAAAAAACATTATGTATGGTGAAGCCTGTTCATCTGTTCCTTTGTTTAAAAGAAAATGACCTCCCCGCTTTTTTAAAAGACAATCCTTATTTTTGCCCCTTAAACTATAAACACTAAACATTATGAAAAAGGCTGTTATTGTATTGGTAACGATGCTTGCTTTAACAACAACTTACGGACAGACGTTAGATGAACTAAAATCTGAACAGACGACTAAAAAAGATTCCATTGCGGCTATTCAAGGCAGGGTAGATGCTATTCAGGCTAAGATTGATGCCCTACCAGGATGGAAAAAAGGGGCATTTGGAACGATTGGAGGTAGTTTTTCAAATTTCAGTAATTGGTACGCCCAAGGATTTCCCAACAATTCTTCTGGGAACATAGGCTTTACGGTAAATGCTTTTGCCAATCTTACTCAAGAGAAATTTTTCTGGAGAAACTCCCTAAACACAAACTTAAGTTGGGTGAAGTTGGATGACAAGGATGACCCAACGGATAGTGAAGATTTTAGACAAGCTACAGATGTATTTAACATAACATCGCTTTATGGCCGTAAGCTTAGTGATAAGTTCGCTATTTCTGCCTTGGGAGAATACAGAACAACCATTTTAAACAATTTTAATGACCCTGGGTATTTAGATTTAGGTGTAGGTGCTACATGGACTCCGATTGCAGATTTAGTTGTGGTTGTACACCCTTTAAACTACAATTTTGTGTTTAGTAGCGATGACACCATTTTTGAGTCTTCTCTTGGAGCAAAAATCGTAGCAGACTATACAAAACAATTGGGAGATGTTAGTTTTAAGACCAACCTTTCTATGTTCCAAAGTTATAAAAGTGAAAATTTAAGCAATTGGACATGGACCAATTCATTTGGATATACCCTATGGAAAATGATAGGTGTTGGATTTGATTTTGGTTTAAGGAACAACAAACAAGAAGCGTTGAATTATCTTAGAAATGGTTTAATAGACCCTCCAATTTTTCCAACTTTTGATAATATTGACAATGATTTACAGTCTTATTGGATGTTGGGACTCAACTACTCGTTCTAAAATAAAGAACAATAAAGCTGACAAAAAAAAGCCTCCAAATTGGAGGCTTTTTTTTAGCTAAGTAGGCTTGAGTGATTTGAGTTATTTTACTTTTAAACTTATTCTGTTATGTCCTGGCTTTGGGGAAACCATTACTATTTAATTCTGATGTAAAACTAAGACTACCTGTTTAATGTTTAAAAATTATGTTGCGAATTGGCCTTAAAATGTGGTTTAAAAATTAACGGTATGTTTTCTTCGATGAATGGCACTAGTTTTGTAAGAATTTCTTCTAATACTCATCCAAATGCTCTGGATATAGGAAGTTGTTGTATGGAAAGCGCGTTACATGGATGTCCCTAACCTCATTATAAACCCGTTTTCTAAATTCATCTAAATTTTCCTTGTTCAATGCGGAAATAAATAAGGCATTGTCACCTACTCTTTCCATCCATGTTTTTTTCCACTCATCAATAGAAAAATGTTTTTCCGTCTTTTCTGTCACCAAGTCATCTTCCTCAATGGTTTCGGCCTTGTATTGATCAATTTTGTTAAAGACCATAATACAGCGTTTGTCCGCACTATCTATCTCATCCAAAATTAGATTTACAGAATCTATATGTTCTTCAAAGTTTGGATGTGAAATATCCACAACGTGCAAAAGCAAATCTGCTTCTCTTACCTCATCCAACGTACTTTTAAAGCTTTCCACTAGTTGTGTGGGTAATTTTCTAATGAACCCAACTGTATCACTTAAGAGAAAGGGTAAATTGCCAATGACTACTTTTCTAACCGTAGTATCCAATGTGGCAAACAGTTTGTTTTCTGCAAACACCTCACTTTTACTAATTACATTCATAAGGGTGGACTTTCCAACATTGGTATAACCAACTAAAGCAACCCTTACAAGAGCCCCTCTATTGCTCCTTTGGGTCTCCATTTGCCGGTCAATTTTGGCAAGCTTCTTTTTAAGCAATGAAATACGGTCCCTTACAATACGTCTATCAGTTTCAATTTCAGTTTCACCAGGGCCACGCATTCCAATTCCCCCTTTTTGCCTTTCAAGGTGGGTCCATAAACCTGTTAATCTTGGAAGTAAATATTCATACTGCGCAAGCTCTACCTGAGTCCTAGCATAACTTGTCTGAGCGCGTTGTGCAAAAATGTCCAATATAAGCGTGGTACGGTCAAGGATTTTACACTTTAATTGCTTTTCTATATTTCGTTGTTGACCTGGGGTAAGTTCATCATCAAAAATTACAGAACCAATTTCATGTTCTTCTACATAACGCTCAACCTCTTCCATTTTACCACTTCCAATATAAGTTTTTGGATTTGGTAGGTCTATACGTTGTACAAATCGCTTGTATACCTCACCTCCAGCGGTATAGGTAAGAAATTCCAGTTCATCTAGATACTCTTGTACTTTCTCTTCATTCTGCTCACGGTTTATAACCCCAATGAGAACTGCTTTTTCATATGTAATGACTTTCTTTTCTAACATTCAAGAGATATTAATGTGCAAATCTAAGCAATAGTTGGGGAGCATATTTTGTATTTTTATCAGCTTATCAAAATAAAGAGAATGTTCAAATCACTTTTCAAGAAAAAAAAACGTAAAAAATTATTTGCCATTGCGTTCTATAATTTGGAGAATTTATTTGATACTGTAAACGACCAGTATAAATTGGATGATGATTTTACGCCTAATGGATTCAAAAATTGGACTCCTAAGCGGTATCAAAAGAAATTGGTTAAACTGGGGAAGGCTATTTCCAAGATTGGATATAGTGAAAATGGAATGCCACCTGTTTTAATTGGGGTCGCGGAAATAGAAAATGGCAAAGTAATGAAGGATTTAATCTCTGTAGAGTATTTAAAAGACATTTCTTATGACTATGTACATTATGAGTCACCAGATGAAAGGGGAATAGATACTGGCTTAATATATAATACCAAATATTTTGAATTGATTAAATCTGAAACCATTACGGTTTGGATAAAGAATCCAAATGGGGAAAGAGATACAACAAGGGATATTTTATATGTGAATGGGAAATTAAACAATGAAGAAATTCATGTTTTTGTCAATCATTGGCCCTCCAGAAGGGACGGAGAAACAGAAACTGGTTACAAAAGAGTACAGGCAGCAGAGACCATATTAAATTATATGACCAAGATTGAAGAAGTTGTAGAAAATCCCAATTATATAATTATGGGGGATTTTAATGATGGTCCGGATGCTGAAAGCATAGAAACTTTAACTAAAAGTGGATCCTTGTATAACCCTATGAAACAACTTATATCTCCTGTGCGTGGAAGTGCCAACTATAAAAGGAAATGGAGTCTTTTTGATCAGATATTATTTTCGCATAATTTTTTTAATTACGAAAAGGGGACCCACAGTTTTGCACATGCCAATATTTTTGATGAACATTTTTTAAAGGAATGGAAAGGAAAATATAAAGGAAATCCATATAGAACTTATGTTGGAAGAAAATATGTGGGAGGATATAGTGATCATTTTCCTGTTTATATTCAGCTAAAGTTCAATAATTAGGGTTTTTTTATACAAAACAAAAAGAAAGTATTTTCCTACACATCAAAAAAAACAACTTTCACAACAGAATAGAAAGAATCACATGTAACTCATCGAAAAAAACGTGCTTTTAAGCGAGTATAATTGAAATAAAAATATATTTGTAGTCCAAACCTTACCAATCGTACATAATGGACTACAAATTGAAAATATATTTTGGCACGCGCACGTATGTTGTTGTGTTACTTTTTATTTTCAGCTTTTCATGTGTTTTTAGCCAGTCCGCATGGCACAAAGAAAAAATTCAAGCTTCTTATAACATTTCCAAAATTGAAGATTTTAATTTGGAGTTAATAAAGGATTATGAGCAATCTAGGGATAAAATGACAAGGTTGGCAAAATCCAATGGATGGAAAATATCAGAAACTCTTTCAGATGGTAACTTGGTAGAACTTCAAGATATTGGATCAGATGGTTCTCCATTATATTACACAACATTTAGTGATAATGTAAGTCATATATCTCGAGCAGATGGGTTGTATCATGGGGGTAAATTGGACTTGGGCATTAATGGCGAAGGAATGCAAGTGGGCGTATGGGATGGTGGAATAGCTCTTAAAGCGCATCAAGAGTTCGATAGCCGAGTATCAATTGCAGATGAAGGGGAGGAAGTAGATAAACATGCTACAATGGTGATGGGGACTTTGGTTGCATCGGGAATAAAAGAAAAGGCAAAAGGAGTAGCATATAAAGCAACGGCCATAACAAGCAACTGGACAAGAGATAAAATTGAGGTTTCTGAAGCCGCCGCAAATGGGTTGTTATTATCCAATCATTCTTATGGAATAAAAACTGACCGAGTACCAGATTGGTATTTTGGCTCTTATATTAAAGTATCACAGGATTGGGACAAAATCATGTACAATGCCCCTTACTATTTAATGGTAACCGCATCTGGTAACTCACAACACTCACGAGATAATGATGCACCTATTCATGGAACAAATTCGCAAGGATTCGATTTAATTTTAGGTTTTGCTGCTTCAAAAAACGGAATTACCGTAGCGGCTGCAGAATCTGATATAGATAAAAATGGGATTTTAACTAGTGCCACTGTTGCTAGTTATAGCAGTTTTGGCCCCATGGATGATAGTCGTATTAAACCAGATATTTCGGGTGGCGGAACAAACGTTTTTGCAACATCCAATACAGGGACTAAAAATTATGAAAGCTCAACAGGAACTTCTATGGCAACGCCTGGAGTTACTGGTTCCATGCTTTTATTACAACAGTATTATGAGAGGTTAAATAGCGAGTATATGAAAGCCGCAACCTTAAAGGGATTGGTGTTACATACGGCCGATGATGTGCAACAACCAGGACCAGATTATAAAATGGGTTGGGGAGTTATAAATTCGGTATCCGCAGCTGAGGCAATTATCAATAAAGAATATTCATCAATTATTTCTGAGGAAGAGCTATCTAATGGAGAAACATATTCCTTAACAATTAATTCAAATGGAACAAATTCTTTAATGGCCTCTATTTCTTGGACAGATCCAGCTACTGGTTTTGTAAACAGAGGGACATTAAACGATGTTACTGCGGCATTGGTAAACGACTTGGATATTCGTATTGAAAAAGATGGAAAGACTTTTTACCCATGGAAATTAAATGCTGCTAATGCTTCTGCGACCGCAACTAAAGGAGATAACAAAGTTGATCCTTTTGAAAAAATCCAGATTGATAATGCACAAGGAGAATATACCATTACTATAAGCCATAAAGGAGATTTAAGCACTGGAGCACAAAATTTTTCCCTAATTGTTACAGGAATAGAAGTAACCAAGTGTAATGCCGAAATGCCTTCTGAAACATATTTAAAAGCAGCTGATGACAAATCTGTAATATTGGAATGGAAAGAAGCCCCCGACACACTTTTTGAAGTACAGTTTAAAAATGAAAATTCTAATGACTGGACCACAGAGTACACTTATGAAAATTCTATTGAATTAAAAGATTTGACAATTGGTAGTACTTATGAATTTAGATTAAAAGCCATTTGCACAGAAAATATAGGATCAAATTATACCCCGAAACTTACCTTTGTGTACGACGCAGAGGAAACCGAACTGCAGGACGCTATGGATTATGAGACTTTGTCCATAAATTCAGAAATAAGTATTTCTGTTTATCCAAATCCTGCAGTTGAAGAAATTAGTCTGGAGGGCAATATATCCAGTAATGCAGCTTATAGCATTGTCACAACTACAGGAATTACTGTTAAGAAGGGCAATGCTTCTGCTGCTAAGATTTACGTGAACGATTTAGCCGAAGGACTTTATATTCTGAGTGTACAAGATTTAAGAGGCGTTCAAAGCACTAAATTTTATAAGCATTAAATTTTTTTAATCTCGCTTTCATCTAACAATCCCTCGTTTTGTAGTCTTAAAAACACTTGAGCTGTAGTTACTACATCTAATTCACAGTATTTAATAATACGGTCCAAATCATTTTCATTGTAATAAACATCCCTTACCATACTACCGTCTATATCCCCTTTTGGTGAAGGAATGCCTAATATATTTGCCATTAGTTTTAAAGAAGTATAATGCTTATAGTCGCCAAACTTCCATAGTTCCATGGTGTCTAGATGAGGTATTTCCCAAGGCTTTTTTCCAAATAGATCTAATTTGTAAGGAAGATTGATGCTGTTGATTATCATTCTGCGCGCTATATAAGGAAAATCAAATTCCTTACCATTATGAGCACATAAGATATGATGTGGTTTATTAAAATGGGAATTCAACAAATTTTTAAAGTCTTTTAGAATTTTGGCCTCTTCCCCATGAAAAGTAGTGACCCTAAAATTTCGCATGTTTCCTTTGCTGGTAAAATATCCCACGGAAATACAGATGATTTTACCAAATTCCGCCCAAATCCCAGCTCTGTCATAAAATTCCTCTGCTGTAAACTCCTCTTTACGCTGGTATTGAGATTTATGGGCCCAAAGCTCTTGTTTCTCATCATCCAATTGCTCAAAAGTTTCACTTTCTGGGACAGTTTCAATATCTAAAAATAGAATATGTTCTAAATTGAGTTTGTATAGCATTTACTAAGAATCTTGGTTAGATAAAAGGAAAGATACAAACTAATTTGAACATAAAAACTCCAACAAAAATGAACGCAGGGTTCAGATTATCGATTAAATACACTAACAAACCATACAGTTTGTTTTTTTGACAAGCATTTATACTATTGTTGTTATTGCTTCGGATTGGAATCGAAAAAAAATCGACAAACGGTATTTTAAGTGAATTTGAAGGTGTTTTTTAACTAAAAACAAACTATCAGGTCTGTATATATTAAAAGAGACTTTGCTGTTTAACGGGACTCTCATGTTCCAAAAGCCATTTTTTGCGGTGCAATCCTCCAGCGTATCCAGTAAGGGAACCATCACTTCCAATTACCCGGTGACATGGAATAACAATCCATAACGGATTTTTCCCATTTGCTGATGCGGCAGCTCTAATTGCTTTAACATCACCCAATTTTTTTGATAAGTCTAAATAGGAGATGGTTTTTCCATATGGAATTTGTTGCAGTTCTTGCCAAACCCTTTTTTGAAATTCTGTTCCTTGAGGATTTAATGATAGGCTAAATACTTGTCGTTTACCTTCAAAATATTCTTGTAATTGATATATGGCATCTTCTAGCACTTCCGGAATTATTCCGTTTGGTATTTTTTCTTCATTTATTACGGTAATAGAGGCTAAACCTTCTGCATCTCCCTCTATTTTGGTAACACCAAGAGGTGTTTGTACAAAGGCTATTTCCATTACTTATTCAGTTTTAGGCTTGTCCTCTTCAATAATTCCCAATTTTTTGGCTCTTGTTTCCCAGTTTTTGCGCGCCAAGTGTTGTAAATCTTCGACTCCGTCACTTTCATCCATAATTTCCAGCCCTAATAGTGTTTCAATAACATCTTCCATAGTTACTAACCCACTTACAGAGCCATATTCATCCACAACCAAGGCAACATGTTCTTTTTGTTCTATTAAAGTTTCGAACAACTGTGGAATAGGAGTATTTCTTTTGGTGACCAGAATTTCTCGCTTTATGGAAGCAAGCTTAGCTTCACCGTGTTCATGAATAATTTCTTCTAGAACATTGTCTTTTAATACATAGCCTGTAATATTATCTATACCCTCTTTATAAATTGGGATTCTAGAAAAGTGTAGTTTGGGGTTTTCCTCAAAAAAATCCTTTATAGAGCTGTTTTCAGAAGCTATTTTCATTACCGTTCTTGGAGTCATAATATCCTTTGTAAGAATTTCATTAAAACGCAGGAGGTTTTTAATCACTTTGGATTCTGATTCATGAAAAACACCTTCTTCATGGGCAATATCGGTCATTGCGTTAAAATCTTCTCTGCTTAAAACACTCCCATGATGCCCTTTTTTGCCAATGAGTTTAGTGAAAAGCTGTAAAATCCATAACAAGCCTGTCCATTTTAGTACCCAAACCATGCCTTTGAGAGTAACGGTGGTGAATTTTGCCAATTGTTTCCAATAAGTGGCTCCAATGGTTTTTGGAATAATCTCTGAAGCAACTAGAATTAGAATGGTCATAATGGTGGAAACGACACCAACCATAAGGTCTTCCGTAAACTCAATTCCTAAAAAGGTGTGTTTTTCATTGCCAAACATGTTAGCATAGGCAACTTTTGCCTGTACACCTACCAAAATTGCCCCAACTGTGTGAGCAATTGTGTTTACGGTGAGAATAGCTATTAAGGGTTTGTCAACATCCTTTTTTAAATCCTCCAGTCCTTGCGCATAAGCGTTTCCTTCATTTTTTTTAACATTAATAAAGGTAGGGGTCACGCTCAGGAGTACAGCCTCCAAGATGGAACATAAAAAAGAAAAAAAGATTGATATAACAGCAAAAAAAATGAGTAATCCCATGGCTAGTAACAATATGAAATACTAAAATACTAATTTAAGAGTATACACAGTGCTAAACTAGGGGATGCTTATTTCTAATTTCTGACTTTTCCTGTAAAAACACTTGGTTTATCAACACCAGAGGCAAACGGATTTCCAGATGATCGTCTAAAGGAAACCACTTGACCTATATGCCACAGTGCATCAGCAATGGGCCCGTTTAACTGATTCCAAAAGGGAAATTCTGATTGGCCAGAATCATTTTTAAAGATGATTTTATAGTCTTCAAAATCTGCTTCAGAACTTTTTCTAAGAATATTTGCTGTTTCTTTTATTAATTCTAAGGTTTTCTTTCTTTTACCTTGAAAATCTAACTCAGGATATTCTGCACCTCTAATAGTAGGCCTTTGGTTAACCGAATTGTTTATAACACGTACCAAACCCAAAATATGGTCTATGGTATCTTCCGTTGTTCTGGCTTTATCATTAGGTTTAAAACTTAAATCTTCTGGTCTTAAACCATCGGTCGCCCAGTAAAATCGAAAACCTACACCATCTAACATTCTTGCAGTTACTGTGCCTGCAGTATAGGTTTCTGAATACTCATCAGGTATTTCGCGATAAGGCAAATCCATGTCCATAGTAGTTTGAGAATAAGTTATTTGAATAAGGCTTAAAAAGATAAGTAAAAAGACTGCTTTTTTCATTTGACAAACATATAATAATTGGCTTAACTAACGAGGGTTGTTTTGTTCAGTATTGTACAAGATAGGTTTTCTGGTTTTTTGTAAATGGAAGAAATGCTTATAAGCTATTTCTCAACCGTTTTAACATCTTATCCCATCTTACCCAATAAATATGGCAATCCTCTTCACTAGTCCCTAGGGTGTAAAACAAATATTTGCCATCTGGTGAAACATATTGTCCAAAACGGTGAGCCATTCCCATATTAATCTCTTCATTGATACTCTTAGATTTCGTCCAGCTGCCATCCTCATTCCTGAAAGTGATATGCAGCTTACTTTCGTAGGTGGGTGTTTCTTCTGCACTGATAATCATATAAGATTCATCAGGAGCAACGTATAAATCGCCATCAAAACCAACAGTGTTTATTGGCTTACCAATGCTCTTAACTATAGTATCTGTTTCGCTCATGGAAAATGTACTAAAATCATATCCGCTATAATTACCTTTGTCAGGACCAGAACCTACATAGTTTGTTCCACTTTTTGTAGGCATAAAATTGTAAAGACCGTACGATTTGTTTAAATACTCTTCAGGGTTTGTCCAGCTTCCTTTTATATTTTTCGAATGCCATACATTACTTCCTGATGCGCCAAAGTATAACGTCTTTCCATCTATTGAAAAAGTTGGGTTCGATACATTTTCAGCAAATAATTTTGGTTTTGACCATGCTATGCTATCAAAAGAAATAACATTTGTTCCAGAGTTATTAGAATCAAACCAATGGGCTGCATACGTATAATAAAACTCTTTCCCATCCTCTGAAAAAGCTACACGTCCCAATACAATACCAGAATCTACCAACATACCTTTGGCAAATATTTCTGGGGTTTCAGTAGGGGTTTTTTGCCCTAGATAGGCATTGGGAGATTCCCAAAAGGAATCTTGCTTGTCATTCTTACATTGAGCAAGTAGAAATAAACAAGCCAGAGAGGGTAAAATATGTTTTGCTTTCATAGTTGATTTATTCTAATATTAATCCATCCATATTGTCCAATTTTGCTATTATCCCCCAACCATAGAAGTAATTTGCAACTCCAATTAAAATTTCATTTTCACCTTCTTTGAGGGATAGTTTAAAACTTGTATTTTCTATAGTACACCATCCTGCCGGTTCTTTTTGGCTGGGTGTTCCGTAATAGTTTTTATCAACCAATAGAATTTGTCCATTAATAAATACCCACACTTCATCACTAAAACCCATGGATAATTCTCTTTCTTGTTCTTTATTGGAAACGATAGTAGTTTTAATCCAGGCCAATTTTCGTTCTCCTCGCTGAGTTAAGCCATATTTTCTGCTAAGGTTTACAATTCCTCTATTTTCTGCTTTAAGTGAAGTCCAGACTGTGGTACTATCTGGTAAATCTGTTTTTATTTTATCACCATTTACACCAGGAAGATTCATTATTATGTCTCTTCCAAAAGGAAAATCCACAGGTTCTGTAACTTCCCAGTTTCTAATATATCGCGTATCATTATAGGCAGAAATATATCCAGCTTCAGGGTCTAGATTTTCTACCGCATTGGGTTTTAACTCAAAGTTGGCATAGATAACATTTCCGTTTAAAGAAATACTTCCCGAGTCTCTCCAAGATTCTAGTTCTGGAACAATAAGGGCTGGGGTTGCCATATCGTTTACATATACCCTCATTTGTTTTCCGTTGATTACCATTTTAACATGGTTCCACCCTTCTTGATAAATTGTAGCACTTGCTTGATATTCATCCGTTAAATCCCAAATACACAAACCATCCATAACAGCAGCATATTGCAAGGTTGTTCTTATGTGAGGCGTAGTTGGTCCAAAAGAGCGTATGTAAAAGCGTTCTCCGTATTTTTTATCATCAGACAATCTAAAATTAATACCAGGGAAACCTTGGCCAGTTAATTCAACATCAAACTCAATGGTTCCGTTCTCAAAAACATGATTTTTTAGAAATATGTTGTAATTTTTATTAGGTTGATTTTGAACTGCTGAAACACCTCGGTGTGTAATAAACTTTACCGTAGTAGTATCATATTCCCAATGCAAAGCATCCATGGGGATTTTCTGTGAAAAAGAAAATTGAGAGAGTAGAATAAATACAATTAGTAGCCTCATTTTAATTCAATTTTGTGATTTTTAGGTTTGCAAAAAAAGCATCTGTTCCTGGACCTACCCATAAGGCCAGTTTTCCGGATTTTTCTTTGCCTAACAACCCATTGACCATCATGGTAGGTTGTGCTGCATCATGGACATAGATTTCTGCCCTATCCTCTTCAATAATTATTTTTACATGCGTCCATTCTTTCGGAACCATATCCACATAGGTTTCATATTTTCCGGGTGTTTCTTCTCGTAGTTTTGGCCAATGAAAATCTGGAGAAGAAAAATATTGAACGGTATGATTACGTTGAAGTTGATTATCTGCCCTACCATTTGCAGCACGTAGGTAAAAACAATCATAAGCAGAATTATCATTACTTATTCTAAATGCCAGACCTAAAAAACCCCTACTCATAGGGTTTGCATCTTCTGCTCGACTACCTGCCAAATCAAATTCAATAATCCCAGTAGAAAGCTCAATGTCATTGATGATAATTAACCCGCTTCCTTCTCCAGAGTTTTTTTGTTTACCATAGACGGCAGCCTTTCCTTTATAGATTCCTGTTTGTGTGTTAAGATTTACAAAAGTTAACCCACTGTTGTTTTCTTGTGAGGTTACTTGTAATTGAGCATGTCCAAAATTTGAAATTAAAAGCATTAGGAAAACACTTTTAAACAGCATTGTTTTTTTCATTATGTTACATTTGTTTATTGATGAGAAAGCAAGATGCAAAGGCAATAGGAAAAACATCAACCATTTTTCATTCATTTTAGAACTATTTTCTATTTATATATAAGCCACTTATAATGAGCACAATAAATCCTAAAGACCAAGAACTTATTACCCAAATTAAAAAAGGGATAGAGCAGACTTCTGGGCTGCCTTCCCCTGAGAATTGGTCTCAAAAAGATTTTGATTTTTTGGTGTATTATATTGAAGAAAAATCTGGGGTAAGAATAAGCCTTTCCACATTGAAAAGAATATGGAAGAACGAGAATAACAGGCTGCCCCATATTTCTACACTGGATGCACTCTCACAAGTAGCTTTTCAAAAAAAATGGCTTTCTCTAAAAACTGATCTGGTACAGGAACAAGAACCAGTTAGTACCAAAAAGACGAAAAGCGGTAAGAAGCTACTATGGGGTGGACTTTTAGGAATAGCTGTGGGGTTATTGGTTTTTTATGTTTTAGGTTATTCAAGAAGTGAGCCCAAAACACCTATTATAAATATGGAAAAGGTTCAATTTTCAGCAAAAACCTCTGTAGACAATAAAGTTCCCAATTCAGTGGTATTTGATTATGATGTTTCAGCCATTGATGCCGAAAAATTTTACTTACAACAAAGCTGGGACCCAAGCCGTAGGGTGGAAATTTCTAAAGAAAACAAACAGCAGACTGATATATACTATCAACCAGGAATATATTTTGCAAAACTTATTGCCGACACTATTATTCTTGCCCAAATACCTGTTCATATAAAGACAAATGACTGGTATATTACATCTAATCAGGAAAACAATGGGAATTCATATGATAAAAGCAAGTGGCTTACCAATGGAACTCTTGGTGTATTGCCAGAAGAGAATATTTTAGAAGAAAGCAATGTCAATGAGCAACTAAATCTAATGTTTTATAATTCAAAAAATTTTAAGGCGGATGGTGATAATCTCACCTATTCCAGCTCATTTAAAGTGGACTCCATAGCGAAGATTTTGTGCCCTAAAGTGTCTGTAATATTAAAAGGAGATAATGATTATTTTGTTCTTCAAATAGTAAATAAGGGTTGTGAAAGTGATGCCTATCTTAAGCTGAGTGACAAGCAGGTTTCTGGAAAAACAAATGATTTAACAATGCTTGGGGCCAATGTATATGAATGGCAAAACCTCCAGGTTCATGTTGAAAACAAAACCTTAACCATGAGTTTAAGCGAGAATGAGATTTATAAAAACAGTTATGAAAATCCAATAGGTATATTAAAGGAAATCACCTATGTTTTTAGTGGCTGGGGAGCTATTGATAATGTTGAATTAAAGAATGCCGATGGCAAAATTACTTTTGCCGATGATTTTGATTGATGATTGCCTGATAAAACGCCTGTTGCAATGCTCCACGAATGTTCATTGAATATAAATTCCTGTTTTCTCTGGTTGGAAAAACCCTATTGGAAAGAAAAATAAAGGTCAGTTTGTTTTCTGGGTCTGCCCATACAAAAGTCCCCGTAAAACCTGAATGCCCAAAACTTTTGGAGCTAACCTCAGGTGCAGGGTAAGCGTCTTTTAGCGATAAGGTGTCATTTCCAATCAAAGGTTTGTCAAAACCAAGCCCTCTTCGGTTATCATTATCGGGATATTGAATTTTGGAAAACTCTTTTACTGTTTCTTCTTTTAAATACCGCTGGCCATTCCATTCCCCATAGTTTTGATACATGAGCATCATCTTGGCTAGGTCTTCCGCAGTACCAAAAAGACCGGCATTTCCCGATACACCCCCCAAGAGTGATGCATTTTCATCATGTACCCAACCTTTGGTTAAAACCTTTCGGTATAAAGTGTCAATTTCAGTAGGAACAATTGTATTTTTTAAATTGTTATGTGTTGGATTAAAACCTAAAGTTATTGCTCCTAATTTATTGTAAAAATGAGTAGTTACATAATTTTCATAACTATCTCCTGTTATTTGATGAATAAGCTCAGGAAAGATTAAAAAAGTAAGTCCAGAATACACATATTTCTTGTCATAGGATACTTTTGAGCGTTTTGCAATGCGATATATTTTCTTGTTGAAATTATTTTTTACATATCCATTTTCAAAAGCTTGGTTTTGAAAATGTTTTGATGGCTCAGAATGAATGAATCTTTTTTTAAGCTTTCCATTTTTCATCACTTTACTTAAAAAAACGATATATGGAACCAATCCTGATTGATGCGATAGAATTTCTCTTAACGTAATGTCTTTTTTATCCTTTTTATTTCTCCAAGATTTCCAATACGTACTAAAAGGAACATCTAAATCAAGTTTTCCTTCCTCATACAACTTCATAAGCGCAGGTAAAGGCCCAAGAATTTTGGTAACCGATGCTAAATCATATAAATCATCCAGATTTACCTGTTGAATACTATCATAGGTATGAAAGCCATAGGCCTTATGAAAAACAACTTTGTTATTCTTAGCAACCAATAACTGCGCTCCGGGAAAAGCATTGTTCTGAATTCCAAGAGTCATGATGGAATCTACCTTGAAGTCAATAAATTCGGTGTTTAGGCCTTCTTTTTCTGGTGTGGAATATTTTAAATTTTGGGCACGAAGAACAGGAACAACTAAAAATAAACCAATAAGTATAAATTGT
>NZ_JBWFBN010000022.1:0-23384 GCF_056326165.1 Saonia sp. | reverse complement strand
GTTCGAGCGGAGTCGAGAACTATTAAGTAGAAACCTCTCGACTCCGCCTGTCTGCCGACAGAGGCAGGCTCGAGGTGACACATTAACCTAATAAGAGAATCACACCTTATCAACCTTTCGATTTCGCTCCAGAGGACAATTAACCAAGTAATTTAACCACATCCTTTGCAAAATAACTAGCAATTATATTAGCTCCAGCTCTTTTAAAGGCCATCAATTGCTCCATCATTACGGCATCATGGTCTAACCATCCTTTTTCAGCTGCGGCTTTTACCATAGCGTATTCTCCACTTACCTGATATACTGCAACAGGAACATCCACTTCGTTTTTAATTTCTCTGAGAATATCTAAATAAGCAATTCCAGGTTTTACCATAACAATATCGGCTCCTTCGTCAATATCCATTTGGGTTTCTCTAATGGCTTCAAACCTATTAGCAAAGTCCATTTGATATGTTTTCTTGTCTTTGGGAACATTTTTAATATCCACGGGAGCGGAATCCAAGGCATCTCGAAAAGGGCCATAAAAAGAGCTAGAATATTTTGCGCTATAGCTCATAATCCCCGTATTTATTAGGTTTTCATCATCTAATCCTTCACGAATGGTCAGGATCCTACCATCCATCATATCACTTGGAGCAACAAAATCAGCTCCCGCTTGGGCATGGGAGATGCTCATTTCTACCAAAACCTCTACTGTTTCATCGTTTAGAATTTGTCCATCCTGTACAATGCCATCATGCCCATAGGAAGAGTAGGGGTCTAGGGCAACATCTGTCATGACCAACATTTGCGGACAGGCATTTTTGACCGTTTTTATGGCACGTTGCATCAGCCCAAAAGGGTTTAATGCTTCTTTTCCTTCATTGTCCTTAAGGTTATCTGGCACCTTAACAAAAAGTAACACAGCACAAAGCCCCATGCTCCATAGCTCTTTCACCTCTTTTTCCAAATTGTCCGGACTTAATCTGTAATAATTGGGCATGGAAGCTATTTCTTCTTTTACTCCTTTTCCCTCCACTACAAAAAGAGGGACTAAAAAGTCATCTGGAGTGATTATAGTCTCTCTAACCAATCTTCTAATGGATTCGTTTTGGCGAAGTCTTCGGTTTCTTATAAGTGGGTACATAGTTTGTTAATTTGTCTTGTTCAATATTTTATGCAAGGCTGCGATAGGTTAAAGATACTTTACTAAACCTTAAGAATATAGTTTGTCATTTATTTTTCACTTGCCTTTTCTTGACTCATTTTAAGAATGTTTTTTAGACGTTCTTTACGAACTTCTTTTTCCTTTTTAAGCTTGTTCTTTTTTCTATTTAAAAGCTTGGTGTGTTTTGCTTTATTCGCTGTGTTCTTTTCTTTACCCTTTTTTGCCATGTTTTGGTTTTATGCCCAATTCTTAGGGTTTTTTAAAATTTTGAGTAGTCGTTCTTCTTCACTCCCTGCTTCTGGCTCGTGATTATACACCCATTGCACATGTGGTGGTAGGCTCATAAGAATACTTTCTATACGACCATTGGTTTTTAATCCAAACAAAGTGCCTTTATCATGCACTAAATTAAATTCTACATAGCGACCACGTCTAATTTCTTGCCAAGTTCGTTGTTCTTGTGAATAGGAAAGTTCCTTTCTTTTTTCAACTATGGGTACATATGCTTCTAGAAAACTATTGCCCACTTCGGTTACAAAATTGTACCAGTCCTGTAATTGCATAGAATCGGACTTTTTAAGCCGGTCAAAAAACAAACCCCCTATACCACGAGCTTCGTTCCGGTGAGTATTCCAAAAATATTCGTCGCACTGTTTTTTGTAAGTAGGATAAAATTCAGCATTGTGTTTATCACAGGCCATTTTACATACAGAATGAAAATGTGCGGCATCTTCATCAAACAAATAATAAGGAGTAAGGTCTTGTCCGCCACCAAACCATTGTTCAACAATATTTCCATTGGAATCATACATTTCAAAATAACGCCAATTGGCATGCACAGTTGGCACCATAGGATTTTTAGGATGAAGTACCAGACTTAACCCACAGGCAAAAAAATTAGCGTCTGTGACTCCAAAATATTGTTGCATGCTTTTTGGCAACTCTCCATGCACAGCTGAAATATTAACTCCGCCTTTTTCAAATACATTTCCGTTTTCTATAACACGTGTTCTGCCACCTCCACCTTCTGGGCGTTTCCAAATATCTTCTTGAAAAGTAGCTTTGCCATCAACTTCTTCTAATTTAGAAGTGATTGTATCTTGAAATTGTAGAATGTAGTTGTAAAATGTATCTTTCATTTTGATAATTCATATAGTTCCATATCCATTATTTCCCCACTGAAAGTAGTATGTGCTTTGGGTAAGGACTTTTTCCATTTATACCCACAATTCTTAGCAACAGAAACACTTCCCAAATTGCTTTTATGTGCTATAATTTGTAGTGTTGTTACTTTTACTTCCTTTAATGCCCAGCTGGATATGTGCTGTACCGCTTTAGTTGTGATGCCTTTACCTTCATATTGATATCCTATACAATAAGCCAATTCTGCTTCTTCTTTTTCTAGGTCTATTTCTTTAACATACACAAGACCTACAATTGTTCTATTCTGGATTTCTTTAAGCGTAAAGAGAAATTCTTTTTTCTGCGCAAATTCCTTGACTTTTTTATCGGCAAATATCCTTGATAGGTCTGGCGTTAAATTTTGTCTTAAGGTTTTAGGAAAATCTTGCTTTAACCGGTCTGCATTAGCAGTAATAAAATCACACAATTTCCATGCGTCATTTTCATGAATGGGATTGATTTCAATATTATTGAATCGATATTGCATTTTAATTTTTATTAAGGCTAACGATACTCCTTAACGGCATCAATAAATGCCTTAGCGTTTTCTATTGGAATATTAGGTAATATTCCATGCCCTAGATTTACAATGTATTTATCTTTTCCAAATTCATCAATCATATGTTTTACCATTCTTTTAATATCTGATGGAGGTGAAAATAACCTGGCTGGGTCAAAATTACCTTGAAGTGTAATATTTCCGCCAGATAAATACCGGGCATTTCTTGCTGAGCATGTCCAATCTACACCCAATGCCGAAGCTCCAGAGCGTGCCATTTCTTGCAAAGCAAACCAACATCCTTTTCCAAAAACTATTACAGGAGCTTCATCTTTAAGCGCATCTATAATTTGCTGAATGTATTTCCAAGAAAATTCTTGATAATCGGTTGGAGAAAGCATTCCCCCCCACGAATCAAATACTTGCACAGCATTAACACCTGCTTTTACTTTAGCTTTTAGATAAGCAATTGTGGTATCTGTGATTTTTTGCAACAATGTATGAGCCACAAGAGGTTCAGTAAAACATAGTTCTTTGGCTTTGTCAAACGTTTTACTCCCTTGTCCTTGAACGCAATAACATAAAATAGTCCACGGAGAACCAGCAAAGCCAATTAAAGGGACTTCATCATTCAACTTCTCTTTAGTCATTTTTATGGCATCCATTACATAACCCAAGGTCTCTTGAATATCTGGAACAATAACTTGGTCTAAATCTTTTTGAGAACGGATAGGGTTGGGCAAATATGGACCAAAATCAGGTTTCATTTGCACCTCAATATTCATGGCCTGTGGAATTACCAAAATATCACTGAAAAGAATGGCCGCATCCATACCATATCTTCGAATTGGCTGCACCGTAATTTCTGATGCCAGTTCAGGTGTTTGACAACGTGTAAAGAAATCATATTTCTTACGGATTTCCATAAATTCAGGAAGGTATCTTCCAGCTTGGCGCATCATCCAAACGGGAGGTCTATCAACTGTCTCTCCTTTTAATGCTCTAAGAAATAAATCGTTTTTAATTGTTTCCATGTTCAATTATTCTCATCATTGCGAAGCAAATTTATTTGTTGCTGCAATCTGTTTGTTTTAATAGATTACTTCGTCATTTTATTCCTCGTAATGACGATAACTTAAACATAATGTTCATTCACCAATTCTATAACACTTTCTACCGTGGGTACTTTGGCAACACGAACATCTTTAAAATGCTTTCTTGCTTCTTTTGCAGTGGTTTCACCAATACAAAAAGCAATTTTATCAGAGTTGTTGTTCTGAATATAACTTTGTACGGTAGATGGACTAAAGAACAGAATTCCCTCTACGGTTTCATCAACTTTTATGGATGACAATTCCGTTTCGTAAGCCACAATTTCTGTTAGGCTGATTTTGTTTTCCGTTAGAATATTTGGCAAATCGTCCAGACGAATATCACTACAGAAAAAAGTGGCTTCAGTACCTTCAATATAGTCCACAAGATACTCCGCTAACTTTTTGGCATTTTTTGAAGTGTGTTTTACTGGACCAATTTTCTCCTCAATAAGACGTTTGGTTCTGCGGCCAACACAATAGATGTTTTTAAATTGTAGCTCATCAGGAGAAAAAGAAGCCATTAACGCCTCTACAGCATTTTTACTGGTGATAATGACATTTTTTATTTCGTTCCTCAACTGGTTTCTTGGAATTCTATTGAGCTTTATTTTCACAAAGTCACTACTGTCCGAAACAATTCCATTTTGAAACAAGTGCTTTTGGGTTTCAGTAAGTGTTTTTGTGGAATAAATATTGGTTTGTTTGCGCTCTAGTTTTAAATCATCCATCAAACGATTACCGCCTTTTTTCAATACTTTTTCAGCACATTCCTCAGCTAAATTCAAATGTTGCTCTGGTTTAGTAGAGCCAGAAACTTCAATTTTTTTAGTGCCATCCTTACTTAACAAAACCCCTTTAAAATGCAACTCTTCTTTTTTAATATAAGCCAAAGCACCAATAGGAGCAGTGCAACCACCTTCTAGCAAATTTAGGAACTTCCGCTCTGTGGCAACACAGATTTCGGTCTCCTCGTGGTTAAGTTCTTTAAGAACTTCTCTTAATTCTTCATTCTCTTCTAAAGCAGTAATCATAACTGCACCTTGCCCTGGAGCAGGAACCATCCAACTAAGGATAATAGAATTCTCAGGTTTTAAGTCAATACGTTCTACACCTGCGGTGGCGAAAATAGCACCGTTCCAATCATTATTATCTAATTTTTGAAGTCTTGTATTTACATTCCCCCTTAAATCTACCACGGTATGGGTTGGGAATCTATTTAGCCACTGTGCTTTCCTTCTTAAACTTCCAGTAGCTATTACACCTTCTTTTTGAGCTAAAAACTCCTCATTATTTTTAAAAACCAATAAATCACTGAATTTTCCACGCTTTAAAACGGCTGCTTGCACAATACCTTTGGGTAAAATTGTTGGAACATCTTTAAGGGAATGTACGGCAATGTCAATTTCATTGTTTAGCATGGCAATGTCCAAGGTTCTGGTAAAGATGCCTGTAATGCCTAACTCGTATAAAGGCTTGTTCAAAACTAAATCCCCTGTGGATTTAACAGGAACCAATTCCGTTTTATGACCAAGAAATTTTAGTTGTTTTTGTACTGTTTTGGCTTGCCATAGTGCCAGTTCACTATCGCGAGTACCTATTCGGATGGTTTTGTTCATTTGGAATCTACTTCTAGTTGAAAAACTTTTTGGATGAGTTCCAAACTGTTATCGGCATCAATATCCGTTTCCTTTAAGTGATTGGCGAATTGTTTTGTTATTTTCTGAATGATACGGTCAGAAACAATATCGGCCTGTGCGGTATCAAAATCCGTAATTTTTTTGGATTGAAAATTCAGCTCCTCATCTTTCATGGTGCTTAGCTTCTTTTTTAAAGCTTTGATTACTGGAGCAAATTTTCTGGTTTCCAACCATTTCATAAAATCATCCTTTACATACTGGATAATTTCTTCTGCTTGAGGAATAAACTGTTTTCTACGCTCCAAAGTCTCATCTGTCATTTGTGATAAATGGTCTAAATGGACAACGGTGACATTTTCCATACCCAGAACATCATCAGACACATTTTTAGGAACAGAAAGGTCTAGAATCAACAATGGTTTTTTGGTATGTAGAATGTCCTTGGATATGGTAGGCGATTGAGCCCCTGTAGCGACAATCAATATGTCGGAAGTTCGAATTTCAGTCTGTAAATCTTCATGATTTTTGACAATCAAATTGAATTTTCCAGCAATTTTTTCGGCCTTATCCTTAGTTCTATTTATTAATGTGATGTGAGGATTCTTAGTATGTTTTATTAGATTCTCACAAGTATTTCTTCCTATTTTCCCAGTTCCAAATAACAAAATGTTCTTTTCTGAAACGTTAGAAACATTTTTTAGAATGTATTGAACAGATGCAAAAGCCACAGAAGTTGCGCCAGATGAAATTTCAGTTTCAGTTTTAATGCGCTTACTGGCTTGAATGATAGCATTACAAAGGCGCTCAATAAACGGATTGGCAAGGTTGTATTTTTTAGAACGATTAAAGCTTTGTTTTAACTGACTTATAATTTCAAAATCTCCTAAAATTTGACTATCCAATCCAGTGCCTACTTTAAAGAGATGTGAAATTGCGTCATTATTTTTGTGCACATAAGCTACTTCTTGAAATTCCTCTACGGTTCCCTTTGTATTGTCGCACAAAAGTTTAATGAGCTGAAAAGGGTGCATGGCAAAACCATGAAGTTCTGTACGATTGCAAGTAGAAGTAACCAAAAGACCATCAAGACCTTCTTCTTTAGCTTGTTCTAAAATTTTATTCATGGAATTAGCATCCAAACTAAACCGACCACGTACTTCTGCGTCCGCTTTTTTATAGTTCAACCCAATGGTGTAGAAAGAACTGTGTTTGGAAATATGATAACTTTTCATGCAATTTTCAATCTCGCACAAAAATAAAGGCGTACCGCTAATAAAAATAACGCTGTAAGAACAATAAACACCGCTTCAAGTTATTTTTACTTTCGTTTAAGTAGAAATCCATTAAAACCCTTATTTTTGCTATGTTTTTTTATGTAATTCAATTAATTATTTAGAACATTTCTAAATAGAATAAACAAATCAATTTTTAAAAATGGGCGAAGAAAATACCGCTATAGGTTCTTTTGAGGAAGTTTTGGTAGAAGAAGGCTTTTATGTGCTTAAAATTCAAAACAACAGTTCTGAAATACAGAAAGTTAGTAGACCTATAGATAGTACTTATATTCAGTTTCATTTTTGCTTAAAAGGGAACGGTAAGTTTATCTTCAATGATGGTAGATATGCCTTAGATGTAACTGAAGAAAGCTCACTTTTGCTGTACAATACACAATTGGATTTGCCCATGAACTTGGAGCTGAATCCAAATTCTTGGATGGTCTCTTTAGTAATGACCATACGCAAGTTTCATTCTTTGTTTTCAGCGGATGTTGTTTACATTCCTTTTCTAAGTGCAGAGAACAAAGAGAAAAAGTACTATTCCCAAGAACCCATAACCCCTTCTATTGCTATTGTGTTAAGCCAAATAATGAACTACAATTTACATCCATCCATAAAGGCTTTGTACATAAAGGGCAAGATTTACGAACTTATTTCCATATATTTTAACAAAGGAGAAGATGCCGATGTGGAACAATGTCCTTTTTTGGTGGATGAAGAAAACGTGAGGCGCATTCGCAATGCAAAAAAAATCATGATTTCTCGTATGGCAGAGCCCCCAAGTCTTGTTGAGCTCTCAGAAGAAATTGGTCTTAGTTTAAAAAAATTGAAGGAAGGGTTTAAACAGATTTATGGGGATACGGTATATGGCTTTTTGTTCGATTATAAAATGGATTATGCGCGTAAAATGCTAGAAACCGGTCAACACAATGTAAATGAAGTTGGTCTAAAGGTAGGTTATAGTACATCTAGCCATTTTATTGCTGCTTTTAAAAAGAAGTATGGCACTACACCTAAAAAATATTTGATGTCTTTGGCGAACGGCTAGAATTATAAAGGCCTAGCAACTACAATTCCAATATTGTGTTTAATCTTTTTAAGATAATCTGCTAAGGGTAATTTGGAAACTTCGACTTCCATAGAGCCTGTGGAAGCATGCAATAAATGAATACGCCCATCTGCTTCCCTAATAGCAATTCCTGTATGGGTTACGTCCAATCCTTTTATTGATGTTGCCAATGCTATGATGTCTCCATCCTTTATTAAATGTTCGTTGGCTTCAATTTGATCTTGCGGTAAAAAACAAATGCTTTCTTGATTGAGTTCTTTTTCTGTTTTTAGAAGTTGAGTGTAATTTTCTTCGTTAGCCAGGAAAGGATATAGGTCACGATGTGTTCCCATAAAATTAATCTCCTTTTGAAGTTCAATTCCGCCTAAATCATTGGTAATGTCCTTAACTAAACTTTTAGAGGTATTGTTCTTAATCCAATAGGTAAAATAGTGTAAACGTGATGAATACCCATTCATTTTACCATTTTCATACCGAATGGTTTCAAGCAAACCTACATATGAATCAAAATCGGTTTTTCCTTCCTTTAAAAGTAGGCTAAAAGCCAATACATTTTCCACAAAAGTGGTACAATCCAATCCGTGTAGGTTTACGACCAAAGTTTCGGTATCGCCAATTTCCAAAGTCTTTGCCACATAGGGAGTTTTTAGAAATGTTTTACCAATTGCCACCATGGTTTTGCCAATATCATCTTCTAAAAGCCCATCGATTTCAATGGTTTTGCTTTCAAAAGCTTTTTTGTCGGCAAGGGAGCAAGTAATTTGCTGGGCAAATGAGATTTGTCCAAGACTATAGAATGATAATATAAGAAATGCTTTTTTCATTATTTTGTGTAAAAAGTTATTCCTTCTGTTGAGTCATAATATTCAGATACTTTTTCAAATTGTAAATAAAGTAGAGTTGAATAATGCTCAAGACTTTCAAAGCCAATAGTTGGATATTTTTCAAGTATTTCTTTGGGAAGATTATCAATTAGTACTTTATGACCTTTAGGAGCACTATAGCTCCAACCTGTAAATGAACGGTTGTTTTCTTCATACAAACCTTCAGTATATGTCCATCGATGATTGGATTTAACATAGTCCACATTAATAGAAAAATCAAAATTAGTTATAGATGAATTAATAATAGAAAAATTAGGTCTTTCTGGAATAATGATTTCTTGTAATTTATCGCCATATTTAGAAATGTGGTAATTGTAGTCATCAATGGTTATATTAAAATGAGTTCTATATTTTTTGAACCTATCCAGATAACCAATTTTTAAAGGGTTTGTTGGGATTTCATTATTAGTAAAAATTATGTCATGTAACCAATATCCTTCATTTTGGTGAAATTCTTGGTTGTCTTCAAAACCAGCCACATTTAAAATATACCTTGTATTTTCAGGCAAGTTAACAGTTACATAGCTATCAAAATATAAAAAATCCATAGAATAGTCCAAGGAAAGATTTTGTGCCTGTGGATTGGTGAATGAAAAATATTTCAATTCATTGTTTCTATCCAATACTGTAATGATATAATCATCATGGCTTTCATACTTTGGAACATTCATTACGACCTCGTGTAAGCCACTTCTATTAGTACCGCCACCACTTCCGCCTAATCTGCCTCTTTTAATGGTAGAAAGCACTTTAGGAAGATTAAAACCGCTGTAGCTTCCAGGGATGTCGTTTATAGTAAGTTCAAACTCTCCAGTGTTAATTAGAGGCTGATATTCAGAGACAGTAACATTATCACTGCCAAAGTCAATTTCATCTCCCTTAGAAATAAGTGATGTGGTTGATAACTCATGTGATTTAGAACTTACATCTTGAAAAAATCGTAATGTGGTATAACAAATAAATTCGCTTATGGTATCCAAAACGGCAATGAATTCTATAGTGTCATTAGCTTCAAAGGATTTGTAATCCAACAATTTTCCATTTTCATCATGAACAATAACCCAATCATCAGTATCTTCTGTTTTATAATTCTCTCTAATATTAATTGTTAAATAGCTCTCCACAACTGGCACTTCTATTTCCTCTTCTTCAGAAATAGAATCAATTGGTTTTTCTTCTTCTTTGGTGCAACCTGTAAATAGTAATAAAGTAAAAAGAAAAATAAACTTAAAATAGGTAAGATGAAATTTGTGGTTCGGTGTCATATTTTTGTTTAAAAATAAGAATAAATAAAGGGATTAAATTAAAAGAATAGATGACCAACCATGTTTTTTGTTTAAGTGAATGATTGTAATTAATATTATTTATAAGCATATTGAGAAAGTATCTTCTCTTTTTAAATTAAGTTTAAGTACAAATCTTATTTTTGCATGAATTAAGCATACAGTATGAAAGGAGTTTTGTTAGTCAATTTAGGTTCTCCAGATAGTCCAACCCCAAAAGATGTAAAGCCTTATTTGGATGAATTTTTAATGGACGAGCGGGTCATTGACGTGCCTTTATGGTTAAGAAACATCATAGTGCGAGGCATAATTCTTAGAAACCGACCGAAAAAATCGGCTGAAGCGTATAAAAAAATTTGGTGGGAAGAAGGCTCTCCGCTTGTTGTAATTTCTGAGCGTTTTGCGGAGAAAGTGGGTAAAAAATCCGAATTGCCTATTGCTTTAGGAATGCGGTATGGTTCCATGACTATAAAGAATGCTCTTCAAGAATTGCATAACAAGGGGGTAGATGAGGTTTTGTTGGTACCATTGTACCCACATTATGCCATGTCTTCCTATGAAACTGTTGTGGTAAAGACCATGGAAGAAAAGGAGAAGTTTTTTCCTAAAATGCAGATTACAACCTTACCTGCTTTTTACAAGAATGAAGATTATATTAAAGTACTGTCTGAATCCATTAAAAAAGAACTAGAAGGGTTTGATTATGACCATATTCTTTTTTCATATCACGGAATTCCTGAAAGACATATTAAGAAGTCGGATCCTACAAAGTTTCATTGCAAAATAGACGGTGCTTGTTGCTCAACAAACTCAGTCGCTCACAATACGTGTTATAGGCATCAATGTTTTGAAATGACAAAACTTGTAAAAGCTTATTTAAACTTACCAGAAGAGAAAGTGAGCTTGTCTTTTCAATCGCGCTTACCTAATGACCCTTGGTTAAAACCATATACGGATTTTGAATTTGAACGCTTTCCAAAAGAGGGCAAGAAAAATTTGGCAGTAATTACTCCGGCTTTTGTTGCTGACTGTTTAGAAACCCTTGAAGAGATTGCCATGGAAGGTAAAAAGCAGTTCCAAGAAGCAGGCGGTAAGGATTATAAACATATTCCTTGTCTAAATGATAGTGATGCTTGGGTTAATTTAATGGCTAGTTGGATAAAAGAGTGGAGTTAGGAATAACAATTGCCTTCTTTTTTCTTACTTTTAAGGATAGCTAATTCCAACTCAAAAAATAATGAAAGCATTTTACATCAAAACCAGCGTTTTGCTGGTACTTTCCGTATTCTTTTTCAACACTATTTCAGCTCAAAAACGAAAAAAAACCAACCCAGTTGAGGTTGCCTATCCAGAAGAACTGTATTCCAGTTTGGAATATCGATTAATAGGTCCTTTTAGGGGAGGGCGTTCTGCAGCAGTGACTGGTGTTCCTGGAGAACCCAATCTGTTTTATTTTGGAGCCACAGGTGGTGGTGTATGGAAAACAACTGATGGCGGGCGTACTTGGGGCAATATCTCCGATGGTTTTTTCGGCGGAAGTATAGGTGCCGTAGAAGTGGCAAAAAGTGACCCCAATGTTATATATGTTGGCGGGGGTGAAAAAACCTTAAGAGGAAATGTATCTTCTGGTTATGGTATTTGGAAAACAGAAGATGCTGGTAAAACATGGAAAAAAGCCGGGTTAGAAAACAGTAGACACGTTCCTAGAATAAAAATACACCCTTCAAATCCTAATATTGTATATGCTGCGGTACTAGGTAATATATATAAACCCACCCAGGAAAGAGGGGTCTATAAAAGTATAGACGGGGGTGAAACATGGAAAAAAACCTTGTTTGTTAATAGTATGGCAGGAGCTGTGGATTTAACATTGGACCCTACAAATCCTAGAATTTTATATGCTTCTACATGGCGAGCACAACGTACTCCCTATAGTTTAAGTAGTGGCGGTGATGGCTCTGCTCTATGGAAAAGCACTGATAGCGGTGAAACTTGGACAGAAATTTCCAAGAATGAAGGCTTCCCAAAAGATACTTTGGGAATTATTGGCGTCACAGTTTCCCCAAAAAATTCGGAACGTGTCTGGGCAATAGTAGAAAACAAGGAAAAAGGAGGATTGTATCGTAGTGATAATGGAGGAAAAAAATGGACACAAGTAAACAGTGAGCGCAAATTGCGTCAACGTGCTTGGTATTACACCAGGTTGTATGCAGATACCGAAGATGAAGATGTGGTATATGTCCTAAATGTACGGTACCATAAATCTACTGATGGAGGAAAAACGTTCAACACATTTAATGCGCCTCATGGAGACCACCATGACTTATGGATAGCACCAGAAAATTCCAAAAGAATGATTATCGGTGATGATGGTGGTGCACAAATCACCTACGATGGAGGAGAAACATGGAGCACATACTATAACCAACCAACATCACAATTTTATAGAGTTACGACAGACAATTCTTTTCCATATCGTATTTATGTTGCTCAACAGGATAATTCAACACTCAGAATAAGGCACAGAAGCGATGGCTTTGGAATCAGTGAAGATGACTGGGAATCAACTGCTGGTGGGGAGTCGGCTCATATTGCAGTGGACCCTAACAACAATGACATTGTGTATGGAGGTAGTTATGATGGTTTTTTAACCCGCGTAAATCACAAAACAGGCACGGTAAGGGGCATAAATGTATGGCCAGATAATCCCATGGGTGCTGGTGCAGAGGCTATGAAGTACCGGTTTCAATGGAATTTCCCTATTATTTTCAGTAAACACGACCCTAAGAAGCTATATACTTTCTCTAATCATGTACATGTGACCGAAAATGAAGGTCAAAGTTGGAAAGTGTTGAGTGGAGACCTTACAAGAAATGACCCAACCAAATTGGTTTCCAGTGGAGGGCCTATTACTCAGGATAATACAAGTGTGGAATATTATTGCACCATTTTTGCAGCAAATGAAAGTCCATTAAAAGAAGGGTTGTTATGGGTGGGTAGTGATGATGGTTTAATTCACGTTTCCAAAGATAGTGGTTCAACTTGGGACAATGTAACTCCTACGAACATCCCAGAATGGAGTATGATAAATAGTATTGAACCATCGGCATTTGATGAAGGCACTTGCTATGTTGCCGCTACAAGATATAAGTTGGGAGATTTTCAACCTTATCTTTATAAGACAACCGACTATGGACAGACATGGGCAAAAATAACGAACGGTATAAATAGTGAACATTTCACACGTGTGGTTCGGGAAGACCCTAAAAATAAGGGGTTGCTCTATGCAGGAACCGAAACAGGGATGTATATTTCTTTTGATGACGGTAAAAATTGGAACCCCTTTCAGCTGAATTTACCGATTGTCCCTATTACTGATTTGACAATAAAAGACAACAACCTTATTGTGGCCACACAAGGTAGAAGTCTATGGATAATTGATGATTTAACAGTTTTGCATCAGTTAGATTCTAATAAGAAAACGGCATCATCAGTACTTTATAAACCAAAAGATTCCTATAGAACTAAAGGAGGCGCCAGAACCACTCTGTCTAAAACTGAAGGTCAGAATCATCCAAATGGTGTTGTAACACATTACTATATCAAAGATTTTAGTAAAAAGGATAGTATCAGTCTTACTTATTCGACCTTAAAAGGGGATACATTGGCAACCTACAGCACTTTTGCCAAGGAGAAGGACAAAAAATTAAAGGTTAAAAAAGGAGGAAACACCTTTGTTTGGAATACAAGAGGAAAATCTGCAGAAAAACTAAAGGGAATGATTCTTTGGTGGGCAAATTTAAATGGACCCAAAGCGGTACCGGGCGACTATAAGGTGAGCTTAAATGTGAATGGGACTACTTTGTCAGAAAGCTTTACCATCCTTCCAGACCCAAGAGCGGAAGTATCAGTTGCTGATATGCAAAAGCAGTATGATTTTATTAGTAGTATCAATGAAACAGTTGATAAATCGCATCAATCTATTAAAAAAATACGTAAAATAAATGCTCAGTTAGATGCTTTTAGTATGCAATACAAGGACAATGATGAAACCAAGGATTTGGTTGAAAAGGCTAAAAAGATGAAAAAAGGTTTTGAAGAAGTGGAAAAGGCGTTGTACCAAACAAAAAACAGAAGTAATCAAGATCCATTGAATTTCCCAATTAAATTGACCAACAAATTGGGGCATTTAAATAGTTTGGTTGGGATTGATGACTTTCCACCTACGGAACAAGATATTGCCGTAAAAAATGAGCTAACAAACAAAATTAATGTTCAGTTAAAAGCTTTTGATGCCTTGGTCGATATAGAAATTAAGGAATTCAATGAAGCCTTTAACACACTAAAATTGAATTACTTATTTATTGAGGATTAATGATTATACCAACAACTAAATTTGTAAGTATGAGAAAAAAAACGGTTTTGGTCTATTTGCTTTTTTTTACGGCTATGACCTTTGGACAAAAGGCAGAAACCTATTTTAAACCCTTAAAATATAGAAATATAGGCCCCTTTAGAGGGGGTAGATCCGTTACGGCATCCGGTGTTGTTGGTGATCCATTAACGTATTACATGGGAACCACAGGGGGTGGGCTTTGGAAAACCACCGATGCAGGACAACGATGGGAAAATATTTCCGATGGTTTTTTTGAAATGGGTTCCGTTGGGGCAATAGCCGTTTCCAAATCCAATACAAACATCCTTTATTGCGGTATGGGAGAACATGCGCCAAGAGGGGTAATGACCTCATATGGAGATGGTGTCTATAAATCCACTGATGCAGGAAAAACATGGAAAAAAATGGGATTGGAAGCTACCCAGCATATTGCTAGGATTGTAATTCATCCAACAGATCCAAATATTGTCTATGTGGCCGCCCAAGGGGCCTTGTATGGCCCAAATAAGGAGCGGGGAATATACAAATCTACCGATGGAGGGGTAACATGGAAAAAAACTCTTTTTGTAAATGAGTTAACAGGCTGTTCAGAACTGTCTATGGCTGCAAATTATCCGGAAATTTTATATGCAGCCATGTGGCACCACCAACGAAAGCCAAATATTGTAATAAGTGGTGGTGAAGGTAGTGGTATGTATAAATCCACTGATGGAGGTGAGAGTTGGTTTAAAATTGAAAAAGGCCTTCCCAAGGAAAAAGGGAAAATGGCAATTTCTGTTAGTCCGGCAAACTCCAATAAAGTATATGCTGTGGTTGAAAGTGATTCTGATAAGGATAAAGGTGGCCTTTTTGTCTCTAGTGATGCAGGAAAAACTTGGAGCATGGCCAGTGGAGATAATCGTTTGGTACAAAGAGCTTGGTATTATACAGAAGTGTTTACCGACCCAAATAATGAAAATACTGTATATGTTATGAGTGCTCCCGCCTTGCGATCTATTGATGGCGGAAAAACTTGGAAAACGTTATCGGGAACGCATGGGGACTATCATGATTTGTGGATTAATCCCTCAAACTCCAAGAATATGGTAATTGCTAATGACGGTGGAGCGGCCATCAGTTTTAATTATGGAAAAACATGGTCTACACAGAGTATAATGCCTACGGCACAGTTTTATAGAATAAGTGTGGACAACCTATTTCCCTACAATATTTATGGAGGTCAGCAAGACAACACTTCTGTAAAAATAGCGAGTCTTTCTGTGGGAAGAAGCGCAATAACAGAGCAAGATTGGACATATTCCGCAGGAGGTGAAAGTGCTTTTTTGGCTTTTGACCCTGACAATCCTAGATATGTTTTGGGTGGAAGTTATTTAGGTACAATTGAAGCATTAGATATGGAGTCTAAGGCATCAACCAAAATTATGGCAGCACCAATTCAATATTTGGGAAGAGAGGCTCGGAACATGAAATACCTCTACAATTGGAACGCACCCATAATACGTTCTCAGCATGAGCCCAATACGTTTTACCATTGCGCCCAATTGGTTTTACGAACCCGTGACATGGGTATTACTTGGGAAGAAGTGTCTCCAGATTTAACTCGAAATATGGATGATAAACAAGGAAATGGAGGAGGACCATATACCAATGAAGCAGTTGGCGCGGAAAATTACGGCACCATAGCATATATGATAGAATCACCACATGAAAAAGGAGTATTATGGACAGGTAGTGATGATGGTTTGGTACATGTAACAAGGGATAATGGTGCCTCATGGCAAAATGTGACTCCAAAGGAGTTGAAAGAATGTTTGGTAAATGCCATAGAAGTGTCACCACATGATCCAGCCACAGCATATATTGCAACAACTAGATACAAATTTAATGACCATACTCCTGCCATTTACAAAACTTCAGATTATGGAAAGAGTTGGGTTAATATTAGTTCGGGTATTCCCAATGGTGCTTTTACCAGGGTGGTGCGGGAAGATCAAACTCGTAAGGATTTACTTTATGCAGGCACGGAAAAAGGAATCTATATTTCATGGAACGGAGGAAAATCATGGGAATCGTTTCAATTAAATTTGCCCAAAGCACCTATAACAGATCTAAAGGTACACAAGGGTAATTTGGTGGTTGCTACCTCTGGGCGTTCTTTTTGGATATTGGATGATTTAAAAGTGTTGGCAGAACATCAGCCCTCAACAACAAAGAGCACGCTAAAAATCCTTGAACCCAATGATGCCCTAAATGGTTCATGGCAAAGTCCAATGAATAGCAGTTCCGGTACTTTTAAAGGCACAAATCCCTTTACCGGGGTTAACCCGGCAAATGGCATGGTCATCTATTATGAATTGCCCAAAATGTCCGATTCTACTCACGTTTCATTGGAAATAAAGGATTCCAAAGGGAATGTAGTGCGTTCTTTTAGCTCTGAAAAGGATAAAGAAGCTATTAGGTTCAATGGAGGTGGTCCACCTCCAAACCCGTTGTTGAGTAAAAAAGAAGGCCTTAACCGTTTTGTTTGGGACATGAAAACAAGTCTTTTGCCCGGAATTCCCAAGGTTTATATAGAAGCTGGTTTTAGAGGGCATATTGTGCCGCCTGGCACCTATACCCTACAACTAAAGGCCAATGGGGAAACGGTTACCACCCAAGGCAAGATCATTGAAATGCCGACCTATGAAACAAAGAGTGGCCAATATGAGGAGTATGATATTTTAATGACGGAAATGGAGCAAAAACTGACCTTGATGCATACAAAGGTCAATTCTTTGTTCAAGGCACAGCAGCAACTAAAGTCGGTTATAAAAAATTTAGAGAATGCCGATTTAAAAACAGAGGGTAAAAAGCTCCTGGAGCAGATGGATGCTTGGGACAAGGATATGGTTCAACGTAAATCTCAGGCCTATGACGACGTAGAGAATTTCCCCAATAAATTCACGGCGGAATATCTATTTTTGATAGATGCGACCAACAGTAGCATTCCAAGGGTGAACAAATCTTCATTGGATAGAAAACTAGAGTTAGATCAACAGTGGAATATTTTGGAAAAAGAGGCCAATAGATTGATAAAAGTGGCAATACCCGATTATAGCAAAAAACTTTGGGCCAGTGGTATTGGCGCTATACAGATACGCTAAGAATGGGGTACTACAACTATATTAAAGCCTTGCACCTAATTTTTGTGATTACCTGGTTCGCAGGGCTTTTTTATATTCCAAGATTATTTATTTATCATATTGAAGCTTCACAAAAACCGTCTCCTGAGAAAGAAATACTAACCCAACAACTAAAGCTAATGACCAGAAGGCTTTGGCATATTATTTCTTGGCCTTCAGCGATATTGGCAACTTTATTTGCAATTTGGTTGCTTATTTTAAATCCTGCATTACTCCATCAAGCTTGGATGCATGTTAAACTTGGCTTTGTGGTTTTATTATGGGTATATCACTTAAAAAACCATCAAATATATAAGCAACTGCAAAGGGATGAGGTTAAGTATACCTCTAGATTTATGCGCATATGGAACGAAATTGCCACTTTGGTTCTTTTCGCCATCGTGTTTTTGGTAATCCTTAAAAGTGCCTTTAATTGGGTCTTTGGAGTTGTCGGAATTGTTGTTTTGGGAATCTTACTAATGCTCGGAATTAAGCTGTATAAGAATATTAGGAGCAAAAATCCAGATGCGTAGCCTTACAGAGTCAATCACTTTTGATGAAATTTACAGGAAACCAATGTGGCTCGATAATTGTTATCTTTAACATTAAATTGGAGGCCCTTGTTCAAGAAACTTTCGCTTAGATCCCGCATTTTTATTTCCATGATAGTATTGGTGCTTATCGCCTCTATACTTATTGCTGGGGTTACAGTTTATCAATACCGGGAACAATCCAGAGATTATCATAGACAAAAACTAGAGCGCAAGGAAGCGCAGATAAGACAAAGTATAAACTATACAATTCAAAAAACTTCCTATCCCGTTACCACAGAATATTTGGGACACATTTTTAAAAATGAAATTTATGAAATTGCAGATGTACAGAATCTCAATTTCAATATTTATGACTTGGAAGGGCAGCTAATAAAAAGTTCTCGCCCAAAATTTGTGAACGATTCGGTTTCCACTTGCTTAGATGCAGAGGTGCTCAATAATTTATCTGCAAGTATAAACAAGCGTTATGTAGAAGAGAACAGTGCCGCTGGAGATAAGTTTCAAGCATCTTACACCTATATAGAGGATCGTAAATTTAAATCAATTGGGATATTGGACATTCCCTATTTTGAGGATAACTCATTTAACGATAAAGAACTAAAGGAGTTTTTATTTCGTTTGGGAGGAGTTTACTTAATTATGTTGTTAGCGGCCATTGGGTTGGCGTATTTTATTTCAAAATATATTACTCGCTCGTTACAGACTATTTCCGATAAAATGACTCAAACCGATTTAACCAAAAGGAATGAGAAAATATTTGTGCAGAATCCAAGTGAAGAGGTTGGTAAATTAATAGATTCTTATAATGCCATGATAGATGAGCTAGAACAAAGTGCAGCTAAATTGGCTAGAAGTGAAAGAGAACAGGCATGGCGAGAAATGGCAAAACAAGTAGCACATGAGATTAAAAACCCCCTGACTCCAATGCGTTTGAGCGTACAAAGTTTTGAACGCAAATTTGACCCCAAGGATCCCAATATAGATACCAAAGTGGCCGAATATTCTAAAACATTAATTCAGCAAATAGATACCATGAGCAGTATTGCCTCTGCATTTTCCAATTTTGCAGAAATGCCAGCCCAACAAAATGAAACATTAAATGTTGTTAAGATTGTAAAACTGGCATTGGATATTTTTAATGAGGATTATATTCATTTTATTACCGATGAAAAGGAAATAATTGCCAAACTGGATAGAACACAATTAATACGTGTGGTTACCAATTTGGTAAAGAACGCTATACAGGCGGTTCCAGAAGTAGAATCACCCAGAATATTGGTTTCTGTGGCATCTGAAGGGAATTTTGTTAAAATTTCAGTTGCCGATAATGGAGTTGGAATTGCAGAAGAGGTTAAAGACAAAATTTTTGAGCCCAAGTTTACCACCAAGTCCAGTGGAATGGGACTTGGCTTGGGAATGGTAAAAAATATAGCTGAAACCTATAAAGGCGATATTAAATTCACTTCACAATATGGAAAAGGAACTGTGTTTACGGTAAGGTTTCCCAAAGAAAATGCATCAGAATCATGAAATACCAAAATGTACTCGTAGCTAAGGAAAATAAGTTGGCCATCGTGACCGTTAACCGCCCCAATAAATTAAATGCCCTTAACAAGCAGACCATTGAAGAACTTCATCATGTTTTTAAGACTTTGGATAAGGATAAAGAGGCTAAGGTCATTATTGTTACCGGGAGAGGAGAAAAGGCCTTTGTGGCAGGAGCAGATATTGCGGAATTCTCAGATTTTTCGGTAAAAAAAGGAACAAAATTGGCGGCAAAAGGTCAAGAATTATTATTCAACTTTATAGAAAACCTATCTACACCGGTTATTGCTGCGGTCAATGGCTATGCATTGGGCGGAGGCTTAGAACTTGCCATGGCATGCCATTTTAGGGTTGCTAGCCATAATGCCAAAATGGGTCTTCCCGAGGTATCTTTGGGTGTAATTCCTGGTTATGGCGGTACACAAAGATTGCCCCAATTAATTGGTAAGGGGCGAGCTTTAGAACTTATTATGACCGCAGGGATGATAGACTCTGGAAAAGCCGAAGATTATGGTTTGGTAAATCATGTAGTGGCTTTGGAAGAATTGATGCCGATGTGCAAAAAAATAGCAAGCAGAATATCGAATAATTCCACTGTTGCCATAAATTATGCAATAAAAGCGGTAAATGCTGGTTTTAACAATGATGTTAATGGGTACAATGCCGAAATAGAGGCCTTTGGAACCTGTTTTGGCACAGCTGACTTTAAAGAGGGCACATCAGCCTTTTTAGAAAAAAGAAAGGCCGATTTCCCAGGGAAATAACATCGTTCAATAAATAACCAAGTAAGACCGATGAAAAATAGAATTCTTCTTCTAATTCTTTTTATAGGCGTATTGGGTTCTGCCCAAAAAATGCCTGTTTCCTATAATTTTGGTGAAAAATTCAACGACCGATACAAATATTCCAATTTACTTTCTATAGCAGAGGATGGCAAGGGAGGTTCTATATTGGTACGCACCTATTATACGGGACTTATTTTAAAGCCAAAAGGATTTCTTATTGAGCATTATAATGAAAATTTGGAATTGGTTTCCGAGTATAATTATAAATACAAGAGTGAAGGCTTTATTAATGCGTACGTAAAGAACGGTCAGTTGTACATGCTATTTTTAGAATACAATGTTAACAACCTATCCTATGAATATATGGTGCACCGTAGCCCAATTTTTGAATATAATTTTACGGTAAACACTATTTTATCCATTGCTTCGGATTATGTGGAAAATGCCTTGGATAAGAATTACTACAATAGAGATTTTTCCAAAGGGTTTACAACCTCAGTTCTTTTTGATGAGGATAAATCAGCCTTTGTAATTAGCACACATTTTAAAAGAAGAAAAATCAACCAACACCATATTTATTTGTTTGATGCCAGTGCAAACATGGTTTTTGACCATGATTTTTCTGCTGAGGTAGAGGAAAAAAACTATGCTTTTGAAAACATTGCTATTAGTAATGATTTGTCCAAAGTATACATTATTGGCAAAGCATATTTTAAAAAGAAACGTTTTACAGCCTTGGAGCGTAAGTTTCAGTATGAGTTAATCCAAGTTTCGGCATCGGGTGCAAAAACACAGACTTTTGATGAGCCGGGGAAATTTTCGGAGGCATTGGTTCCAATATTGAAAAACAACAGATTGGTTTGTGTCGGCTTTTATGCCGATAGAAAAGATAATAGGTACAATGGTCTTAGTTACTTTGATGTTGACCCACTTAGCTTGGCTGTAAGCACAAAAAAATACAATCCATTTTCACAACAGTTTATGGATGATAAGTTTGGTCGTGAAGAGGAAAGAGAGGTCTCCAATCTTGTTTTTAAGAATGTAAATATTACTGACAAGAATGAAATTCTTTTTAACGCTGAGGAATACTTTGTAACAAATAGCCTGGAAAGAAGCCCAACGGGAACTCGCCTAAAGATTGAAAGATACCATTATAATGACATGGTGGGAGCCAAACTGAACGCCAACGGAGATATGGAATGGGTACGGAATATCAATAAATCCGAGGTTACTCAAAACGATGGCGCTTATGCATCTTACAGTTCTTATACCTTTGGTGATGATTCGTATTTCTTTATCAGTACCGCATCAGAGAATCCACAATTGGTGAACAATGAACGTCTTATTTTTAGACAAGGATTAAGTAGAAACCGTAACATTTTCCTTATCCGTTTGGATGGTGATGGCAAAATGGACTATGAAAAAATTATAGATAACAAAGAGGCCAGACTTCCTTTAATGGTGTCCAAACCTTTATTGTGTCAAAATAAGAACGACATTCTTTTTTACGCGAAAAGGGGTAGTAAAAAACAGCTGGTAAAAGTCGCTTTTTAGGCCTTAAACATTAGTATTGAGTCATTTTGACCTAAGGGAGAAATCTAATTTTTGGATTTCTCGTCCCTCGTTCTTCGCTCTGTTGAAATGACCATAGAATAATCCATGTTAAAGTTTTAGAATAAAAATTTATAAATGGAAATATTCCATAAATTTGGAATAAATCCATAATTTGAATCAAAAAGACTACATGAAAGGACGGGGTGCCCAAGAAAATATCCACAACAAATTTCTAAAACACATCTACGAAACTCGTGACGATTTCCTAGAATTTTGCCGTATAGAAGGAGAAGAAGCAGACAACAATAGAACGCAGTACATTCCCATTTTTCCAAAAACCATTGTAAACAAAGTCACAAGTCCAGATATTGGGATGATGCATTCCATGAACCCTTACCAAGGCTGCGAGCATGGGTGTATTTATTGTTACGCCCGCAATACCCATGAGTATTGGGGCTATAGTGCCGGGTTGGATTTTGAACGCAAAATTTTGATAAAGAAAGATGCTCCCATGCTTTTAGAGGACAAGTTAAAAAGCAAAAGGTGGGTGGCACAGACCATTGTACTTTCTGGCAATACAGATTGCTACCAGCCCGCGGAGCAAAAATTTAAAATAACAAGAGCTTGTTTAGAGGTGTTTTTAAAATACCGCCACCCTGTGGGTATTATTACTAAAAACGCCTTAATTCTTAGAGATTTAGACATCTTAAAAGAATTAACAAAGCATCAATTGGTGGCAGTAAATGTATCAGTTACATCCTTATCCGAAAAGACAAGACGTATTTTGGAACCGCGTACTACCACAATAAAAAAGCGGTTGGAAACCATCAGAATTTTATCAGAAAATAATATTCCAGTAAACGCTATGTTGGCACCTATTATTCCTGGAATCAACAGCCATGAAATCATGAATTTGGCAAAAGCGGTATCAGAGAACGGAGCATTGTCGTGTGCTTTTACCGTGGTAAGATTAAATGGTGCCATTGGTCATATTTTTACGGATTGGATCAAGAAAACCTTACCAGACAAGGCAGATAAAGTACTGCACCAAATACAAGATTGCCATGGAGGTAAGTTAAACGATAGTCGGTTTGGAATACGAACCAAAGGAGATGGCAAAATTGCCCAACAAATTCATGACTTGGTTCGTTTGGCGCGGCATACCTACTTTAAGGACAAGGTGTTCCCAAAGTTAAACAAGGAACTGCACCAAGAATATAAAGATGGACAAATGCGATTGTTTTAAGAAACACTGTATATAGCCACCCCTATTGGGGGAATATGTATAACTTTATTGTATATATAAACAAGTTA
>NZ_JBWFBN010000021.1:0-44756 GCF_056326165.1 Saonia sp. | reverse complement strand
AAAGTAGTATTATTTGCCGTAATGGCATTTGTAGTGACGGTTTTTATAGCCTCTTGCAGCAATGACACAAGCAATGACAATCTTTACGAAACTCTATCTCCGGATAAAACAAAAACGAAATGTACTGGTTGTAACGACGGGTAGCATAATTTTATTATTAGGGCTTTTTTCAAAGTTCTTTTATTTGTATTATACAGGGGGTAACGATGTGGAACCCGGACCATATGGGTTTCCAGCGTTGTCCTCTTTTATGTGGAACCTGGGGACAGAGACTTTTACTATCACAATAGGGATATTTTTTTATATATCTACTTATTTTCATAAGTCCCAACCCTCTAAATTATTGTTTAGGGGTGTTTCTGCTATAATAATGGCCGTAGGGTTTTATTTTGTCTCTTGGATATTTTTTGACACGGGTGCCTTTAATGAAACTATGGAGCAGGTGTTGAGCATAACGTCCTCGTTGGTTTCCACTTTATTGTGTTTGGGATTGTTTCGCTTATTAGATAAAGAAATACAACATGTGTTAAAAATAATGCATAGTCAATTTTTGTTTTTGTTTAATGAGGTTGAAAGGGAGGGATATATAAAGGATGAGAAAAAAGAAATTTTTGTAAAACGTAGGGTAGAAATAGCAGACCAAGCTGTAGGAAATGAGCAAAAATAAATGTAAGAACACCCAAAAAATTAATAATTCTCCCTATTTTCCTAAAGAGGCGGTTGATCAGTACCAAAAAGATTTAAAATTGCTTTTAAAGCAAAAACAAGACGAAAAGGAAATAGAGGTGGATGATAAATTAGCGGGGTTATTATTGGAAAGGGAACTACTCCACACCGTTATTGCCCATGGACTTGTTTAGTTTGGACATTTGTAATTTTAATTTTTCTATTTCTTCCATTACTTCTCCAGAATAAAACTCTTGTTTCCACATTCTCTTTAGAAACCGTTGAAATTCTTCCAATGGTGTAAAAATATTTTCGTTTTCCTCTATATATAACAGTATGGCCAATGGGTCATATTCTGAAAGTTTCTTTTGAACGTTCCATTCCAATGCACTTTCACTCACGGCATATCCTGCCAACGCCATTATTTTTTCCAAAGTACCCCCATGTGGGTTAGAATCTCCTTTCTCATAATTAATAACAGATCGTAAAGAAACCCCAATACGTTCTCCAAACTCCGTTTGGGTCAATTTTAGATTTGTCCGTATCTCCTTTATTTCCTCAGGTTTCATAAAATCATCAAAAAAAATGTGAAACTTTCATGTGAAAATTCTTGCATATATGAAAGTTGTTTCATAATATTGTTACTCCAATGAAGCAAAAATACGTTTTTCATCCGAATTATAAGGAATTGAACGCTTAAAAACAGCTAATAAGGGATAAAGTGCAAAAACTTTCACAATGACAACAGATTTAGGATTATTTATTTACAAAGTAAAAACCCCTAGGGGCACAATTGAAACCAAGGTATTATCTGCAGGTGAGGTTGCGGCCAAACAAAGGGAGAACGTTGCTAATGCCATAATTAAAAGTATACAATAGTTATGGGAATGTTCAATGATGATCATTATGGCAAACTATTACCTGAAAGGGTGGTGGCGTTTTTGGCAGATTATACTACGCAAAAAGATACCGCTAGGGTATGTGATGAAATGGACGGCAACTACCATACTATAACGAAAGTGGTAAATGGTGGTATTCCTATGAGTAAGAAATCTGCTCCTTTTATAGAGCGGCTAATGGAGGTGTGTGTGGAAAACTGTGGCAATGTAATGGAAAAGGCGCAAAGGGATTTAGAGGAATTTAAAAACACTGCTGAGGTATGAGTTTGTTAAAAAAATTATTTCCTGTCCAAAGTAGGGAAAGCGAATTGGAACAGTCTGCCCAAACCTGTTTAAACCATATAATGAACAATTCTAAGGAATTTACCATTACAGAACAGGTGCGTATTGTTAATTATCTAAAAGAGCGCATAGGGGATATTATTGTGGACAAATGCGAAAGTCTGCAGATGGCCTCACAGGAATATGATGATGCATTAAAAGAATTACAACAGTAATATGACAGCCTCCCAAGCACATAATGTAATTAAACAATTAGAGCTTACTCCTTCCCAATTGGAGGAGCTGTCCCAATTGTTAAATGGAGGAGCTGTCCGTAAAAAAAGAAAAGAAAAAGTATTGCTTTTGGTAGATGCCAAGGCAGATTTTAAAAAAAGGTTATTTAGGTTGGTTAGTTGTAAAGAGGTAAGGATTTAGGATGTCCTTACCTCTTTTTTAATTATTGAGAATATATGCTTTATACAGATACGGGGGTCCGAGTGGACCAAAGAATTAGTGATGGTCTAACGACCTTTTTTACAGATGTTTTAAAAGCATATGAATATGCGTCACAGAAAAGGTCATATGTGTACCAACTATTTACCCATAAAAATGAGCATGCTGGTTATGGTGTGCCCAAATAAACCCAAATTATGAGAAACCTATTGGATGTTGTTTTACTGAGCCTATCATTTTCCATGTTCATGCTATCGTTGGTAGTGTGGTTAAGAAATTGGAAAACGGACAAAAAATATAATAAATCCAAAAAAACGAAAAATGAATGTTGACCAATCCACATTGGATGTAATGATTTCCGCTTACTGGGTGTTCATTACCATAATTGCAATAGTGCTTTTATACATGGTATTTACCGTAAAAAAGAAATGAATATGAAAACAGTTGTCAAGCAAACATCTAGGGAAGCCCATCAAATGATTATTCCCTTAAAACAGAATTTAAAGGCTACCATCCTATCCTCTATGGAGGAGGGCATGTTGTACACATTTAGGGATTTATCGGTTAAGTCTGGTTTAAAGGAAGCCCAAGTCTGGAAACGGTTATCAGAAATGAGAGATAACGACAAGACCATTGAGGAAGCTGGCAATACCAGTTGCAGGTATACGGGTGCCAAAATGACGGCTTGGAAAAAGGTAACTCCAAGAGAGTGATTTTTAAGGAGGATGAGGTATTAGTGGTGGCCGCAATAGACTGTCCTCGCATATACTTTGTTATTCGCCCCCATGGTCCGGATGCCACTATAGAAGTGTTACCAGATGGTCGTTGGCATACTATTAATGGGGTGTTATCCCCAGAGGAGAGATATTTTATAAACATCAATATTATAGAACCATTTTATTTATGAAAAGAGAAATTAGATCCGGTGAGCTTGTAAACATCAACTGCAAGTATAGTTACAAAGACACTATAGAACCCATAGAGGATGAGGGTAGGGGAATTTCTAAGTCTGGTAACGAGAAAATGGACACCCCAATACATGAGGACCTTAAAAAAGCCTTTATGGATGTAATTCCCCATTTTATGCTCCTTTGTGGTCAAGTGGAGGAAACCAAGGAAATACGGAATGCTATTAGGGATGGGGTTCCTGAAAACCCATTGCCCACCACCTCTATATTTTATCCATATGACGTTACATCTTTTGAAATTAAGGGCAACGGAAAACACGAAGGCGTGCAGTTTAAGGGCACCCGTATTTTATCCAATGGAGATGTATTGCCATTAACAAGCCCAAAAAAGAATTGGGAAAATGAGGAATATCCATTTATACAAGAACTTATTGAGCAGGTAGAGCACCTAAAAGAGGAGGTGTATCAATATACAGAAGGTAAACAAGCACCCCCACCTCCAGACCCTCAACAGGGTTTGGATTTTGATGCCTTGGACATAGGGGTAATGGGTGCGGATGATGAAATGCCCATCTAGTGGACAGAAGGGTAAAATATACTCTTGCCCATGTGGATGAGGTTCGTTATTGGTGGGATTTGATTTTTCAACCTACTTATGAAAAAGTACGCATACAAACAGGGTATAGTAGAAATTTTATATCCAGAGCATTGAGAGATTATAACAAAAATTAATTATAGAATGACAGTAACAGTAATAGGGGAGGTCGCCCAAATTGGACCAACACAACAGATAACGGAAACCTTTCAAAAAGCAGAGGTTATAGTAAAGACCGTGGAGGAATTTCCACAGTTTTATTTAATAGAGTTTGCCCAGGATAGGATTCATTTAACGGATAATCTGTTTGAAGGAAAAACGGCAAAGATAACCTGCAACCTCAATGGTAGGGAATATACCTCTAAAGAGGGTAATTACAGTGTGTTTATGAGCTTACGGGCGTGGAAAGTGGAAAGTGTATAATTATGAACTACCCCCAATTTTTAGAATCTAAAATAATAGTGGCAGAATCCTTTGGTTTTGATGCCCACCCAGATGGGTTAACAAGCGTGTTGTTTCCCCACCAAAAAGCAATATGTAATTGGATGCTCTCTGGGGGCCGCCGTGCCTGTTTTGCTTCTTTTGGATTGGGAAAAACCTTAATGCAATTAGAGATTGCCATACAGGTCATATGCCATACAGGTAAGCCGTTTTTAATTGGGTTGCCATTGGGTGTGGTGGGGGAATTTAAAAGAGATATCAACCTTTTGGGGAATCAGTTTGAGGTGGAGTATATTACGGACACGGATGCTATAGATACCTACGAACCAAAAATATATCTTACCAATTACGAACGGATCCGCAAGGGGGATATAGACCCCACCAAATTTGCAGGGGTTTCTTTTGATGAGGCCAGTATTTTACGCAATCTAAAAACGGAGACCACCAATTACGTATTAGAATATTTTACCCAAGTTCCCTATAGGTTTGTGTTCACTGCCACCCCAACGCCCAATAACTACATAGAGATATTGAACTATGCCGTTTTCTTGGGGGTGGTGGACCGCGGGCATGCCCTTACACGTTTTTTCCAAAGGGACAGTACCAAGGCAGGTAAGTTGACCCTGTATCCCAACAAAAAAGAGGAATTCTGGAAGTGGGTGAGCACCTGGGCGGTGTTTATAAACAAGCCTAGTGATTTGGGTTTTGAGGATGAGGAGTACAACCTTCCAAAATTGAACATCCATGAGGTTGAGGTAGAGCATTTACCAGATGAGGTCATATTGAACAAAGACGGTAAGCCTATTCTTTTTAAGGATGTTACCAAAAGTCTGGTGGATACCTCCAGGGAAAAAAGTGCATCCATAGACCTACGGGTGGCAAAGGCCATGGAAATCATGGACCAAAATCCAGATATACGATATATAGTCTGGCACCATAGGGAAGCGGAACGCATTGCCCTAGAGAAAGCCCTCAATCAACGCCCACATATCGTTTATAAATCAGTTTATGGCAGTCAGGACAACCCTACCAAAGAAATGCTTATCACGGACTTTGCAGAGGGCAAATACCAGGTATTATTATCTAAACCTGTAATAGCTGGGCAGGGGTGCAATTTTCAAAAGGATTGTTGGACTTCCATATTCTTAGGCATTGATTATAAATTCAATGATACCATACAGGCGGTACACCGTAATTACAGATTTGGACAAGACCATGATGTGGACTGCTATTTTATTCACACCCAAAACGAAAGGGAGGTTTTAAAGGTGCTTTTTGATAAATGGAGGAAGCATATAGAACTACAATCCGAAATGATCAACCTAGTACGGGAGTATGGCCTTAACACAGAGAAAATTACCACTGATATGAAAAGACAATTATTTAAAGACCGTAGAACGGCCACCATTGGCAATGCCACGGTCCACAATGATGATACAACAGTTGTCCATAAGGAAATGAAATCTGATAGCACGGACATGATATTGACCTCCATACCCTTTGGGGACCACTATGAGTATAGTGACAATTACAATGATTTTGGTCATAACCACGGTAATGCTGCCTTTTTTCAGCAGATGGATTATTTGACCCCAGAGCTGTACAGAACCTTAAAGCCCGGGAGGGTGGCGGCCATCCACGTAAAGGACCGTATACGTTATTCCCACCAAAGCGGGCAACCTTTTGTAAGTATAGAGGATTTTAGCGGCCGTACCGTTGCCCATTTTGAAACCCATGGTTTTGTATTGTGTGGTAAAATAACCATAACCACGGATGTGGTACGTGAAAATAACCAGACCTACCGCCTTACTTGGGGGGAGCAGTGTAAGGATGCAACTAAAATGGGAGTGGGCCTACCGGAGTATGTTCTACTCTTTAGAAAGCCTCCAAGTGACAATGGCAACGCCTATGCGGACGAACCCGTAACCAAATCTAAGGAGGAGTATGGATTGCCTGTATGGCAGTTAGACGCGCATGCCTATTGGAAATCATCCGGCAACCGCTTTTTGAGCTCGGAGGAGCTAACGGTGGCAGATGTGAAGTCCGTCTTTAACCAATGGAAGGACTATGATAAAAAGAACATATATGATTTTCAGGAACATTTAAGGGTGTGTGAGGATTTGGACACGTCTGGGAAGCTTTCCAAGCTGTTTATGACCATTCCCCCAACGTCTGCCAATGATATGGTATGGACGGATGTAAACCGCATGAACACCCTAAATGCCAACCAAGTAAACCGAAAAAAGGAAAAGCATATATGCCCCCTGCAGTTAGATATTATAGAACGGTTGATCAATAGGTTTACCAATGTGGGGGACTTGGTAGATGATCCTTTTGGTGGGCTTTTCAGTACCCCATATAAAGCATTGGAAATGGACAGGAAAGCCATAAGTGCGGAATTGAACCCAAGCTATTATGATGATGGTCTTTTCTATTTAAAGAGTATGGAATATAAGATCAATGTACCCACTTTATTTGATATGGTAGGATGAATGAGTTAATTACAATAGAAGCTGTTTTAATAAAGGAATTCCCTAAGTCTTGGTATTTGGATTGTGAAGGAGATAAAGCCTATTTCCCAAAGAGCTTGGTGAATTTTAAAGAGAAAGAGCAGGAACTTATTGCCCCAAAATGGCTGTTAATGGAAAAATTTCCGAACGAGACTTTCTAATATGATAGACGTAGGTAGTGATTACAGTGGCATAGGTGCCTTTAACCAAGCGTTAAATCGTTTGGGCATTCCCCATAGGCATGTATTTGCATGTGATATGGATAGGTATGCCCGCCAATCATACATTGCCAATTATTTGGATGATGAGGTTGAGGTGGTCACAGAATTGCCTAAATCCATGGGGTACGACTATATGAACCACAACAACAGTTTTTATTTTCCCAAAAACGTGTATGACCGTGCCATACCCGCAGACCCTTTGAATATTTATATGACCAGTCCCCCGTGCCAAGCCTTTAGTATTGCTGGTAAGCGTGATGGGGAGGAAGATGATAGGGGCATTTTGTTCTATAACAGCCATGAGTTTATAAAAAAGAACAAACCAAGGTTTTTCATATTTGAGAACGTAAAAGGTCTTTTGAGCCATGATAAGGATAAGAACGATAAAAAGGCACCCTATGGCCGCACCTTTAACAAATGGTTGCAGTATTTGGGGGGCAAGAGCATCAACGGCAACCCTGTAATGTTCCCCTATGGGGAAACCGTACCCTACCACATTTATTATAGGGTGTTGAATGCCACGGATTATGGAGTGCCACAAAACAGGGAACGGGTATTTATAGTGGGCATACGGGACGATGTGGACAATGATTTTACATGGCCAAAACCCATCCCATTAAAAAAACGCCTTATAGATGTGTTGGAGGACAATGTGCCTGAAAAGTATTTTTTGAGTGAGAAGATGTTGAGTTACCTATATACAAATTCAGACATTCAAAAAAATAATGGAAATGGATTCACATTTAATGCATTAGAACCCCACCACATTGGAAAAGCAGTTACCACTAGAGAAGGTCAGAGGATGGATGATAATTTTATTAAAATAAAATCTGCCACCAAAAAAGGTTATGAGGAGGCTACAGCAGAAGATAGCATCAACTTTAGTGTGCTCAATAGCGAAACCCGCCGTGGCCGTGTGGGCAAAGGAGTGGCCCACACACTTGATACCGCTTGTAACCAAGGGGTAATGGTGGGTAAAGAAGTTAGAACAGAGGAAAGTAAAGCTAAAAGAAGGGTTTCTGGGACCAATGATTTTAGAGGTAAAAAATTAGAATTTAGGGAAGCGGACATTATGACAACTGTCCAAACTGGTTTAACAAAAGATAATTTAATTAAAAAAGATTTCCGCATCCGCCGTCTTACTCCACGGGAGTGTTTACGGTTAATGGATTTTCCCAATCAATTTAAAATAACGGTAAGTGATACCCAAGCCTATAAACAAGCGGGCAACAGTATAGTAGTAGCTGTATTAGAAAAAATTATAAAAAAACTACCCTTATGACACCTAACCATTATTTAGATAAAATAGATACCCAGCGCAATTGGTGGGATTTGGGGGTAAATCCCATTACAGGTTTTAAAGAGGCCAATACCACCCACACTGTTGGTAAGGTTGGTGAATGGGGCAGTAACCTAAAAGAAGCGTAATGAAGGTTGTACAAACAAAGAAAGCATTTTTAGTGGATATTCCACATGATGTTCAGCGAGCGGAAAAACTGCAGAGCATTATGGAACTCCCGGAGCGTAGATGGGATGCCATTAACAAATATTGGGTGGTGCCGTTGAGGTTGCGAGGAGATATATCCTCTATTGTGGAACACTTTAACGCCTCTTTTAGTATAAATACCAAAGAAACCACCAGTAGGTGGGATGAACAAATAGAAATGCCCCATTTAGATTTTGCCCCTGTTTTAAAAACGGGTGCCTTACGGCCTTATCAGGGGCAGGGTGTGGCACGGGGCATCCAATTAAAAAGGTTTATAAATGGTGATGAACAGGGATTGGGGAAAACAGTACAAAGTATAAGCACCCTTTATTTTGCTGAGAAGCAAGGGGAGGCCACCTTTCCTGTGTTGGTGGTATGTCCATCATCCACAAAAATAAATTGGCAACGGGAGTGGCACCAATGGACAGATAAGAAAGCATTGGTGTTGCGAGATAAGGACAAAAACAACTGGCACCAGCTCATTGCCATGGGGTTGGCAGATGTGATCATTGTAAACTATGAGAGCCTAAAAAAATATTTTGTAACCCATATGCCCCATAAAACACGGTTAAAAACGGCATTGGACATTCACATAGATTCAAGAGTGGAACTTTTTAAGTCCATCATTATAGATGAAAGCCATAGGTGTAAAGACCCTAATACCCAACAAACAAAAATTACGTTGAGGTTGGCCATTGGTAAACTGTGGAGAATATTGTTAACAGGTACCCCTGTGGTAAACAAGCCTATGGATTTATTTGCCCAATTAGCCATTATGGGCCGCTTAAAACAGTTTGGTGGTATAGATGGATATAAAAAGAGATACTGTACTCCAGATGTAGATGCTAATAGGTTAAAGGAATTAAACTGGAGATTGAATAGGGCGTGTTTTTTTAGGAGAGAAAAAAAGATGGTTGCCACAGATTTGCCAGATAAACAAAGGCAAACGATGTTGTGTGACATAACTACCAGAAAAGAATATGATAGGGCAAAGAATGACTTTGAACGCTATTTAGAGCTACAGGGATGGGATGATGTTTCTATACTTAAAAAAATGAGTGGGGAAATTATGGTAAAAATGGGGGAACTTAAAAAAATAAGTGCCCTGGGTAAATTGAACGAGGTAAAGGAGTTTACACAAGAGGTTATGGATAGTGGGGAAAAGCTGGTGCTTTTTTGCAACCTACACGCTATTGTAGATGCCCTTAAAGCAGAATTCCCTAATGCTGTAACGGTTACGGGTAGGGATAATGATGTGCAAAAGCAACGTCATATAGATGCTTTCCAAACAGACCCTAGTGTACAGTTGATTATTTGCAACATAAAAGCTGCAGGTGTGGGCATTACGCTTACAGCCTCATCGAGGGTGGCATTTGTGGAATATCCATGGTCATATGCAGATTGTGTACAGTGTGAAGATAGGGTACATAGAATAGGCCAGAACAGTGGGGTTATGTGTACCTACTTTTTGGGTCAGGATACTATAGATGAGGATATGTATAGGTTGATACATAATAAAGCTATTATGGCTAATGCTATTACGGGTGCCACGGATGTTATGAAAGCTAATTATGTACAAGCAGCAAAGGAAATATTTACAAAACAGATTGCGTGATGCCAAGTTATAAGATGAGCAACGGGGAGCGGATTGAAAAATCTATTATTGATTTTAGGGTGCGTAAGGCAAAAGAGAAAAAAATACAGCAGATGTTAGATGCCCACGGCTATATATTTTGTGAGGAGATAGCCTGTGGAAAGAATGCCAATGCTGGGGAACCTATAGATGTGAGCCATGATACAAGTGTTAATGATTGTCAAAAATTAGGGTTTGCAGAAATGGCGTGGAACATATTAAATATGACGATGAGGTGTAGAACATGCCATAATATCCATGATAAAACCAGTTTAGGAGCTTAAAGGAATAAATAAGAATGAGTTTAAAATTAAAAATATTGCCCCAATATGCCCCAGATGTGAACTATAGTAAAGATGTACTGCAGATGGAACATGATGATGTATTCTTTGAAAAATTGATTGAGTTGGAACAAGGTGAGGGAATCCCTGTTGAAAACTCATTTAAAAGCTATGTGGGGTCGGATACGGCTTTTTTGGAACACCAGTATGGTAACACCTATAAAAGTGCTTATGGGGACATAATAAAGGAATTAAAGGCTATACAATTAAAACTTTTGTTTAAAGATTTTAAGCCATTGAATTGGCATAACAGAGCTGTAAAGGCTTTTATATTACAGCTACCTGATGAGGTGAGGGTGTGGTTGTATTGGCATTGAGAACTATTAAAAACAAGTATATGAAAGAAAACAAAGAAATACCCTGCACTATATGTGGCATACCTATAGAGGAAGGAGAAATCAATAATTGTACAATGGTTCGCAATTGTCTTAATACAACTATTGCACAAGAAAAAGCATTGTTAAACTAAAACTATTGAAAATGAAAACACACCCAATTTTATTTAATACATCTATGATGGATGCTATTCTACAAGGAAGAAAGACCCAGACCAGGAGGGGTGTTAACTTTAAAAAAATAGCAAAGAAAACCGGTTGCACAAAAGGCACTTTAGCATATTCAGACACTTTTAATTCTTGGGGAGTGTTGAATGGAAATGGTGATGCAGATTTATGTCTTTATGAAGCCCCAATCAAAAAAGGCTACATCCTTTGGGTTCGTGAGACGTGGCAATACAGTGATGATTTAGACAATCCATACCTGTACAGACAAAAGTATGAAGATGAACATATAGAGGAATATCATAAAATGATGAAATGGAAACCGTCCATTTTTATGCCAAAAGACGCTTGTAGGTTGTTTTTAGAAGTAATCACTGTAAAGGTAGAGCGGTTACAGGATATTTCTGAGGAAGATGCTTTGGCAGAGGGTGTAAAAAGTGCCGCATGTGAATCTACCAAGAGTTGTGTGAGTTGTTTGGATGAATGTCAAGACAATGGAACTTTTTGGGATTATATGAATCCAAGCGGCGAGTGTGGTTTTCCGTGTGAATCAGCAAAAGAATCCTTCTTTTCATTATGGGAATCCATCAACGGTAAAGAATCCCTAGATAACAACCCTTGGGTATGGGTGTATGAGTTTAAGATTGTGGAACAACCTAAAGGATTTTTATAATGGAAGTACAACCCAACTATTTTGCAATAATTCCCGCCGCTGTTAGGTATGATGAAACTTTGAATCCAATGGCGAGATTATTGTATGGCGAGATTACCGCTTTGTGTGATAAAAAGGGATATTGTTGGGCTAAAAACGAATATTTTGCCCATTTATATCAGAGAAATAAAAACACTATTTCCAGATGGGTTTCCCAATTAGAAAAGAGCCATCATATACATGTAAATATCGATAAAGACAAAGGTAATATTAGGACAATTACCCTATCATCAAAAATGACTATACCTATAGTCAAACATGAAAATACCCTATCATCAAAAAAGGAGATACCTATCATCAAAAATAGCTTTTCATATAAGGATAATAATACAATTAACAATACAATGAATGAGAGAGCTCTCGCTCTTGATTTTATAAAAGAAAATTTTCCTAGTAGATATGAGCAAGAGTTTGGGATGAAATATTTAAGTCAGATAAAAGAAAAAGAAAAGTTCTTTTTGGATTTTGAATCTATTGTTGAGGAAGAGCAATTGGATTTTGGTTCTAACCTTTTGGCAAGATTGTCCAGATATGCTAGGAATTGGATTAAAAACCAAGATAAATACCCCTCCACTCAAAAAAAAGATAGTAGAACCAGCGAAAAATTAAAAAAATATGAGAAACGGGCAAGTTGAACCATTAAAGGGAGTTGTAAAGACCTTCTACAACCAATCAAATCCATTGCAAAAGCAACGGCACCCATGTACGTCACATGATTATAGAGAACTGTTTAGTACATATTCTAATGCTATCTTAAAAGCTAGTTTATGTCCGCCTGATGAGTATATAATTAGTAAGGAAATCAGGACTATTTTAAACTATTTCTATGGTATTAAAGACTTTGATAAGGATAAGGTGGTGACATCTACTCCAAGCCTTAACAAAGGGTTATTGGTTATGGGAGATTTTGGAGTAGGTAAATCTATGTTGTTTGATATCCTCCATAAAATGGGGTTGAATTTGTATAAAAAATACAAGCAAAACCATTTAAGATTTTCCCAAATAGTAGCAATAGATTTTGTTCAGGAGTACATGGAAAGTGCTAAAACCCAAAGGGAGGCTAATAAGGAATTTAATATTGAAAGATATTACACATTCCCACTACATATTGATGAATTAGGGAAGGAAAGTAAGGCCTTTAATAGAGTAGAACTAATGGGACAGGTTTTGTTTAACCGCCACCGGAGACAGAGTAAAACTCATATAACCACAAATATGAACTTAGAGGAAATCAATGACCGATACGGTGATCATATAGGGGATAGATTACCCGAGATGTTTAATATAATCCATTGGACAGGAGATAGTTTTAGAGAATAAATACACGCAATATGAATAATAGACATAATAAAATCGCATTTCACAATGAGTAAGGGAGGGGTAGTTAAGTTGGATTTAAAACGAGCAATTATTTTAGAGGATGCCCGTAGGATAACAGAAGGAGAACAGCCTATAAACAACTTGTATAAACTAGCTGAGGAGCTAGAGATTGTTAATACTGGAGAGTATGATCAAGAACAAATCTATTATGTATTACATCGCTTTATGAAGGTGGGGTATAGTGCTAATAAGATAGATAAATATAAATCAATCATCAATGATTTATGTAAAGCCCTTACCATTGAAGAAGAAGATTTAATAATACAATACTGTTAGTATGAAGTTGCTTTTAAAATTAAGGTACTGTAAACGTTTTAGGCACCTATCGCAATACGTTGCGCACGGCGTTTTTCATACGCTTGACATATTTAAAAAAACTGTCACAACATCTGTCACACATATTTTTTGTGACACTCTAAAAAATGTTACAAACCCAATAAAATAAGGTGTCACAGAATGTTATTACCTCCAAAAGAATTTGCCGAAGCCGTTGGTGTGTCATATGCCACATTTCGCCAACACCTAAGTAGAAAAAAAGTTTACAGGAGTGGAGATTTTATCGATACAGAATATCAATTAAACAAAATTTATATAGAGGAGAAAACTAATGGTGTTGGTTTGGATTTAACTAAAGTTGGAAAATCCAAACCAAAAAAGACAACTACCAAAAAAGACAATGTAAAACCAATAATCAAAGATGTTGAGGTAGAACCTCTAGAATCTCCAAAAAAAGAAGTTAGTAGGGAACAGATTATATATGACAGCATATCGCTTCGTCAAAAAAGAGCCGCTATGGAAAAGGCAGAAAAGGAGAATCAACTTAAAGAAATGGAGATTGCTAAGAAAATGGGGGAACTAATGCCAATAGAAATGGTAGATAAGATTTTTACAATTAATGTGCAGACCATTTTTAGAAGTTTTGAGCATGCGGCGGAAAATGTAGCAAGTACATATTGTGAAATATTAGGGGGGGACCGTACTCATCTAAGTGAAATGATAGAAGAAATGAGACACCATCTGCAGAAATCCATAAAAGAGGTTAAGGTATCGGCGGCAGATGAAATTAAAAAAGTGATAAAAGAATACGCTGCAGTACGTGGGCGTGGAGAAAGAAGATAATATGGAATGCCCTAAATGTAAAACAGACCACAGTAGAATAATTGCAGACGAATTACCAAATACCACTCAGGGAGGAAAACCAATAAACCTGTGGTATTGTAAAACCTGCAAAAATCAATGGTTTGTAAATGCCTCATAAAAATGAAATATATAATTATAATAAATGATCAACTCCCAAAAGACACTGGAATAAATATGATTAGTGAAAACGAGATACACATACACCCTGATCATTTTTATGTTCTATGTTTTTTAAACGGAGTAACAAAAGAAGCAATAGAAGCCGCAGTGAATTTTGCAAAACAACAAGTTAGAATAAAATGTAAATTAATATGACGTTGATTTCAGATATATACCAAAACTCCTATGCTCGGATACACGACAATATGTTTGATTTCCGGACCATTAAAAAAATGCCTAGTGATTGGACAGAGGAATACGTAAAACTATCCTCAGATGTTTCTCGTTACCAAGGTCCCTTTAGCTACAAACGTTCCCCATATAGTCGGGAAATTATAGATTGTCTAAGTCCTACTAGCCCCGTGCAAACCGTGGCCGTTATGAAATGTGCCCAAAGTGGATTAACACAAGGGGTTATCATTCCGGGCATATGTTGGATTATTTCGGAAAACCCTGGACCAATCCTCTTTATGGCAGGGGATAAAGAATTAGGTAAAAACTCCATAGAGACACGTTTGGATCCTATTATAGAAAGTGCTGGTATTGCCCACCTTATTCGCCCTAATGTAATTAGAAAAAGAAACCAACGAACAGGAGATACATCCACGGGAAAAGAATTTGCGGGGGGGCAATTAATTATGCAAGGCACCAAAAACGCAGATAAGATGCGACAATTTTCTGTAAAATATATTTTTGCAGATGATTGGGAGGCCGCCCCAAGGGACGACAAAAAAGAAGGTTCCACCCGAGAGTTGGTAGAAGGTCGGGCCACCTCATATGGTGACGTTTCAAAACTTTTTTACATTTCTACCCCAGCCACCAAACAAACCTCTAATATAGAACCAATTTATGAGGAAGGTGACCAACGTAAATGGCATTGGCCATGCCCCCATTGTGGTAAGTTTATAACCCCAGAGTGGAGAATAAAGAGAGAAGATAAAACCTACGGCGGTATAAAATACTCCCTCAATAAAAACGGGGAGCTAATCAAAGGCAGTGTACATTATGAGTGCCAATTATGTTCTGGCCGCATAGAATATAAAGAAAAGTATAGCCTCAATTTAAAAGGAAAATGGATACCTACCGCAAAACCAACACGCCCAGAGATTAGGAGCTATTACTTAAATGCATTGATCATTCCCCCAGGGTTCACCAGTTGGGAAGATTTGGTATATAAATGGTTAAAGGCTGTACCACCTAATGGAGTGGTAGATAACGGAAAATTAAAAACGTTCCTTAATATTCGTATGGGGCAAACCTGGCAAGAAAAAGGAGAAACCCCACGTATCAATGAGTTAATGAAAAATACATGTACCTATACCCCTGGTATAGTTCCAGACATCACCTCCATAGAACAAGGTAACGGAGAAATAATAATGCTCACTTTAGCCTGTGACCTTGGGGGTATAATGGAGTATAGGAGAGAAGATGTCCGTTTGGATTGGGAGCTCGTTGCCCACTCTCGTAGTGGTGCAACTTATAGTGTGGACCATGGTAGTATAGGCACCTTTAAAAGGTCCCGTGACAAATCAGAACTAGAAAAAAGAACAGATGGTGATCGTATAAAGTGGACCTATAACCATGGGCACAAATATAGTGTATGGCCAGAGTTTGAAAAAATAATGCGAAAAAGATGGCTGTGTGAAACCAAAGACCAGGATATGGGTGTGTTGGTAACAACGGTGGACACAGGATTCTTTACCCGTTTAGCATTTCAATTTATAGATTCTATTTCAGATGTGATTATTTATGGAATAAAAGGAGAAGGAGATGTTAATTATAGAAAGTTAATGAGAGACACCCCTGCAGTAAAACTCTCCAGAGAAAACAACGGATTATACCTGTTAGAGGTCAACCAATTAAAGGATGAACTCAGTAGTTATATAAAATTAAGACCCGGCAATGATGGCTATCAACCCCCGGGGTTTATGAACTTTCCCCAACCCACAGGCGGCAAATATACCATGGCCAGCTACTTTACACATTTTGAGGGGGAGCGTAGGGTAGAAGAAATAAAAGAAGGTAGTGTGGTAGGGTTTAAGTGGGAAAAAAAGAACAATCAGGTATTAAACCACTTTTGGGATGTGCGGGTATACAATTTAGCCGCCAAATATATTTATCTGGACCAATTCGCTCGTTCAGAAAAAATAAAAAACATTACATGGGCGGAATTTGTAGAACTTTTTTAAAGCAAAATAAATGAGACTATTAATATCAATAATCATATTCACATTACTACTAAGTTGTGAAAAAAGCGAACTAGAAACTATAGAGCATAATTGTTTTTGTGGAACTCCTGGAATAGAGAACGACCCTATATGTTCTGTAGTGTGTGGTTTTTAACGAGAATAATTTTTTATGGAAAAATGGAACATTAAATCAGTTGAATGGTTTGTAAACTATTTTACTGACAAAGTAGAAAAGAAAAAAACTTTTGATAGAGGTGGATTCTCACTAAAATACTACGAATCTGAATTACTCTATTGGCAAGAAAAATATAAAAAATTATGTAGTGAAAAAACCGAAGCGTAGCTGAGGTAAATCAATGCTAACGTTGCGCGGCTATATGCCGTTTGTGGGTTGCGTTTTTGCAAAGCTCGCTTTAGCAAAAGAGTAGCAACAATAACAAACGGATAAAAAAATATGCGTGCCATTGCAAATGGCATATAGGCTGTGTTAGCAGGCGTCACCACATACAATAAAGCAAACTAAACGATGGAATAATAACTTAAAATAGCAGATATGGATAAATTAGACATTCTTGTAAAAATATTTAGAGATGCACAGAGCGATGATTTTGAAGATGTTAATCACTGGATGAGAGAAAATCCAGAAATAACCAGGTTTATTCTCGGTTATGACAAAGAACTGCCTTATAAACTTGAAAACACTCCTGATGATAAGGTTAAAAACAAATCAAAAAAATCTGTATTGGTACATAGTAATATTATGAAGGCGGAAAATCACCTGCATACAATTACTTCCTTTTGGCGTAAAGATAAGTTTATGTTAAAAAGCGCCTATATATCAAAAATAGACCAAGCAATAAATTGTCTTGAATTAGCTAAGATAAACATGCTGGAAAAACCTAAGTCAACTGCGTAGCGGTTGCAACGCATATTTTTTTAGTGGCCGCGCAACGTTAGCAGGCATTAAGCAAACAGGTAAAACGTAGTTTTGTTTGCTGTATGTGAAACCGATAACGCAATGAGGAGTTTACGACGAAATTGTGTTGAGGTTGAGGTTATGCCTGCTAACGAGGCTCGTGTATTTATCCGTTGTGGTCAACGGGCTTTGTCAAGAATTTATTCTTGTAAAAAGTAGTAGTTGAGAGAACAACGGACGGGAAAAATAGCCACCCTGAACAATGGTAAATACACATTGTTAACGGCTGAACGGACATAGTAAAACAAAGTAGATATGAAAAATAGATTAATACCAGACAAGTACGAAATCATGGGTTTTGTGATTGTAGTAATTTTTGTAATAATAGTTTTAGAAATATTTAAATATTTAGAAAATGGCTGATAATAATAAAGAAAATGGTATGTCTCCTGATTGGGTTCAAGATTGCCAAAGAGTTCATAAAAATTGGTTAGAAGGAAATAAAGAAGCTTGGATTAAACCAAAGTCTATAACCTTTGATTATGAAGCACAAGCCAATTTGCCAGACCATATAAAGGCTAAAATGGAAGCTGATAGGTTTAATGCAGAAATTGGTAACAAAGCAAGAATATCAAAGATTGAAAAAATACTTTCAAATTATCGAGAACAGGAAGATTTTAGTGATTACCGATTAGCTGCTTATATAGTTAAGAAATGTATGGAAAACGTTTAAGTCAGTTGCGCAGCAACTGCAAGGCTATTTTTCACGTACACGAGCCTCGTTAACGGCAATAGTGAAACGGGTAAAGTACGGAGTGCTTTGTTTTACGTATGCGAGACGAGCGAATGTAGCGCAGCGGAATGAGTGATGTTGAGGTTTTGCCGTTAACGGATAGCTATATGGCACGTAATTTAAAAAATAGCGGTGGATTATACATCGTAGCAAGGGTTGCTTTTCGCAACTGTTGCGGTAATAAGAAATAAATATTAATAACTAAATAAATTTAAAAATGGAAAACATTGTACCAGTAATTGACACAGAACTATTACAACAAAAAGCAAATGAGTATGCACAAAAAGGTGCTGAAAGTGTTTTAAATGACTTCTATAATGGATATAGCTCTCCTTATAAAAAAGCACTTGAAGAAAACTTAAAACAAAGAGGTTTTGACACTTCTTTTGAATTGCCAGATGTTGTAGCAAGTATTAATGATTCTTTACAAAAAGAGATTGATGCTATTGCAAACACGGCAGTAGCTAAAACATTTGTGCCGTTAGTTACTAAATTCTTAACCAGAGCAGAAAAAGAAATTGACTTTTCTGATTTATTAAAAAAGTTTATTGAATGTTCTGATTTTGACCACGATGAAAACGATTGGGATGATTATAGTTTAGAAGTAGTAAAAGAAGATGGTTCTTTTTTAAGAATTGTTTTAAATAACGGTAAGGATGATTATGAAATAGGTTTATCAAATTTTGACAGATACCACAGAGACGAAAACGATGAAGAACCAAAAAAGAAAAGATGGACTATCTATAGCTTACCATTTACCTACTCTTCTCAAAGAGAAAGAACTATGAAAATATCATTAGATGGTGGTGCTACTTTAGAAATGCCGTTTACAAAAGGGGTTTTAGAAAATAAATTTTGCTCTTACATAGCAACTTTAGTTATGGCAGAAACGAGAATATTTTTTGATGTTAAGGACTTTGATGAAGATATGTTTCCAGAAAGAGAACATTGCCATTGTTAAACAACCAAGTTAGTAAAGCGGTAGGCGGACAAAAGGCAATGTGTTGTTTTTCTCAACTCTTTGCCTTAGCGGCTGCAAAAGAGCGCAAAGGCTTTTTGAATTATGGGCTATATAGCGTGTTGTGGTGTCGTTTGCCATACACGTACAGCTTGGTTTTTAAAAAGGCAAATGCACTACAACGGGCAACTTGTAAGGCTTGTGGATGCGCAGCAGACATGTATAAGCCGATTGAGCTGTGCATCTATAAGCTTTACAAAATGTTAGCTATCTGTTGCCCTCGAATAAGTAAAGAACAAAATAAATATTAACTTACGTTAGCTGATGCAGAGCCATAAGTTGCCCGTTAGCCTACAATAAGCAATCTTTTAAACTATTAAAAAATTATGAAAGCAAGTGACTGGTTAAATTCAAAAACTGAATTAAAATGTTCTAAATGTGGCAGGATTAGTGTAAGCCACAAAAAAGGTGATGAAGATAAAATGCCTCAACCAAATGGTAAAAAATGTGGCGGAGTATTCCTATAATTTTTTACTGGTTTGATTGCGTGCCTCGATGGCTATTGTAGGCTAACGCCGCGCTATGTGAAGTCCGGCGAATTTTAAGGAAATATAGCAAAATCGGGTGACTGTTATTTGGGAATTTGACTTTTTTTGGTATTTGTGTCCCAAATAACAGACCTCAAGAAGGCCACGAAGTGGCCGTATCTTTTGGATTTTGCGTTATTGGGAATAAAATTGGTCGACCAGATTGCATATAGCATTTGATATGTCGAGTGATAGAGCCTTGGCGGCGATATTGGCAAAAGTTCTCTTATCCTACGGATTTAGCAATCTGACAGAGCGCGGCGATGATGTCGACTTGCTTTTGGTGCGTTGGCTGCGGTAGCAGTGCAACAAAAGTACGCCGCAGGCGTATTCGACATCATCGTACAGTATAAGATGTGTAGCATTAAGAAGTACGAACCTTTGATTTAAACACCGAATAAGTAACTATTTATTTTTTAGCGGTGGCGAATTGGTTTGCAAAACCAAAATATTTACAAAATAATTAAAATAATTTGCTTTTTTATTTGGTAATTACAAAATAAGTTATATATTTGTAGTGTAATAAACAAATAGTAAAAATATGTCAACTTTATCACAACTTAGAAAAGATGCCAACCAGCCAAAAAGAGAATTTAAAATAAAAAGATTTTCATCGAAAGGATGTTTGTCTGGAATTGGCTCAGGAATAGCGACTTTTAGAAACTATAAAGATTACAACGAAACTTTAGATGTTTATGAATTAAAAGCAGATGATTGGAATGCTTTTAGAGGTATTAGATTCAATTTTGAATACGATTATAATTATAAAGGCGAGGTAAAGGATGTTTATACAGATGAATTTGGAAGAAAAGTTAGTGTAAAAAAAGTAAGTTAATGGCATACATATACTACAATAAAGAATTAGACAAATACAGGTTATTTGGAAGCCTTCCAGTAATGTGTAAAAGTTGTGATTTAGACTATACTCATATACAATACGCTTTTAGAGATAAAAAGACCGAGTATGAAAACGAAGTTGTTAAGATTATTAAGGTTGAGTTAGAAAGGGGTGGGAAAAAATAAATAGTTACGTGCAAATAAACACAAGCCTTTGAATTAGGGGACTACGTTAGCTATACATTTTATACGATGTTATATGCTGGCGCAAAATATAGGGCTTGAGTGAGTTTAGATTGTGCGCTTGCATATAACACATAGATATAAACACCTTTACCAAGGCAAAACACACACATTAATAGCAAGTTACGGTTTGAAAATAGCAGTTAGTTACAATTTAAAATGGCAACACAAAGAACACACTTATTATAAGTGGTCAGAATGTGGAAAGCTATTTAATGTTAGAACTGGCAGAAAAATTAAAAAGACTGTTAATGGTAGAAGTGTAGGGTATTGGATAAAAGGAAAATTCCATACCCTCAATAATCTTAGGGTGCAATTAGAAAGAATACCAAAAGAAACCCCTCCTTTTTAAAATTTAACATATTATTTTTAATAAAAGTTTGCGTTAAGCAAACTTTTTAGTATCTTTGATTTGTCAAACAATAAAAGTTACAAAAATGAAAACAACAATTAAAGAGTTCACAACAAAACAAGAGTTAAAAAAAAGTTTAAGTAATAATGCTGAAAATGCCAAATACAACGGGGATTATGAAGCGTATGTTCAATTAACAAAGAAAGTAGAAGAATTAGAAAAAGAATATTTTTCTAAATTGGACAGAGTAAACGTTTCTTATTTAATAGGTTACCGTTCGTATTATACAAGCGTTATTAAAATAGGACAATCATATTTTATACATGGAAGAAAAATGACAAAATCAAGAGGCTACTATTGCATAAAGGAAATAGAAATGATTACTAAAAAAATGAAAGATGAGATGATGGCAGACAGTTATTACTACTAAAAAAATCTTTTCTAAAATAATTTAAAAAAAGTTTGCGTAATGCAAACTTTTTTGTATTTTTACATCAGTAATAACAACAGGGGTTCTTTGAAATAATGATAAACAAAAAAAGTTACAAAAATGAAACAACTATTTGATCGAGTTTGGGAATACTCGCAAAAAAACCCTTACGGTTTTACAATAAACATAGAAACCATGAGACCCGTTAAATTTGGTATATGTGTGGCATATATGGCAATACAAGACTGTTTTAACAAACAAGGCTTAACAGTAGCCTTGCAACACGCAATGAACCATCAAAAAATAGTAGGTGGGTGGTTATCCAACGAGGGGTATTATTACTTTGATAGTGTGAAACTCTTTAAAAACTCAGAATTACATTTGGCAATGGATTTTGCAAAACAAAACAAACAACTTGCAATTTTCGATTTAACAAACCTAAAAGAAATAAAGATTAAATAAGGGGGCTTTTGCCCCCACCCCTGTTATTAATTAAAAATCATGGATATAAAAAAAATAATAGAACGCGCTAAAAAAGAAATTTTATCAGACATAAAAAAAGGTGTAATACCTAAATTCCCTAACTCTTTTTCTCATTTACACGATTTTGTAGACGCTAATTACTACGGTGGGTTTTTAGAAGAAAATTATATAATTTCTACCAATTTTGAGGTAGAAAACACTGTACAAACAGCCTTGGACGGTTGGTTAAAGCAAAGGTATGTCAATTGGACAAAAAGAACATAAAAATGAAAATAAAAAAATCCCAAGCTAAAAGCATAGTTAACTATAAATCTGCAGGTATAGATATAGATTTTCCTGTAGAAAATACGGTACGTATCACACAAAATAGACTTGTTAATGGGTATATTTTAAACAATAAACAGCTATATGATAGGGCAAAAGAAATTTTTCCAGAAGCAAAAATCATTCCAGTTGTATTTTCTTTAGATGTAGATACCATAGACCTAAATTGGATTTTTCAACGCATGGAGGAATTTGGCATAAAACGCAATGATCTCATAAAACAATTGGCTGTGGACAAATCCTCATTAAGTTTAATACTCAATGGTAAAAGGGAACTATCCAAATCCATGAGGGCCACCTTCTTTTTTTACTTTTTAACGTATGAACTCAATAGGGATTTACGATTAACTCTCATTTAACCGCCTCGGTTGTCCACTAAAAATAAAAGCCACTGTAAAAGGTGGTTTTTTTATGCCCTTTTCTTTTCTCAAAATATTTGGAGTTTATTTCACATAGTTTTGATCAATCGCATAAAGAGCGGATACCAAAACAATGAACCCAAGATTAGCATTGGAAATTTACAAAGCAAACCCATGGTGTGTAGATCAATTCACGCTACCGTCTTATATGTCTCTGTTAAAAGATTTCCGCAATGGGGTTCAATTAGAAATTCCAGAAGTTAAAAATAACTCCCCTTTTGTTTTGGTAGAAAGCAAGGATAAAAGAGTTATAACCAGGCCATTTGGAACAGATAGAAACCCTGGACAATTAGATAATAATGATGATTTTGATGGTGTTGGTATAATCAACCTAAACGGGCCCATTACTAAAAACGGGGGGTTATCCACATATGGTATGGTAGATTTAGCCTCTTTAATGGCTAAAATGGCCACAGACGATAGAATAAAATCTTTTGTCATATCTGCAGATTCAGGTGGTGGATCATCTTCGGCGGTAGATATATTAATGAATACTATTTTAAATGTAAGGGAGACTAAACCCGTACATGGATTTATAGAACAGGGCGGCATGGCGGCATCCGCTTGTTATGGCATTCTATCTGCATGCAATACCATCCACGCAGTAGACAAAATGAGTATAGTGGGTTCTGTGGGCACAATGGTAGCTTTTGATGGAAAGGTAGCTAATTCTACTGACCCAGACGGCACAAAAAACATAAGACTATATGCCACTAAATCGGTCAAAAAAAACAGGGATTTTGAGGAGGCTTTGAATAATGATAATTATGATATAATCATAAATGATTTATTGGACCCTATTAATGAGGATTTTATAAAAAAGACCCTTAAAAACCGACCCCAACTAAAGGGAAGTAAATTTGATGATGGACATCATCTTTTTGCTAAAAATGCAGTAGGCACCTTTATTGATGGTTTTAAATCTTTTGATCAGGTAGTAACCTTAGCTTTTAAAAATAATAAAAGGACCTCCGGGTCAAATATAAATAATGTTAAATCTAAATCTAATACAATGACTGTAGAAGAATTAAAGCAGAACCATCCGGAGACGTACAAAAGTATTTTCAATGCGGGTATAAATGCTGAAAAAGACCGTGCAGGTGCATGGTTGGCCCACCACGCCACCAATTCGGAGAAAGTGGTAGAGGGCATAAAGGCAGGTAAAGAGATTACCGCCACAGAACGAGAGGAACTTTTAGTGGAGGGTAACTCCAAAAAAGAACTTAAAAAATTAGAGGGAGATAGTGCTGAGGCAATTTCTACCCAAGAAACTGCCATCCAAGAAAAAGAGGGGGAGGCAGAGAACCAAACAGAAGTAGATAGCTTCTATGCTAATGTAGATAATAAACTAAAAGCTGTATAATCATGTTGAACGAGTTTACACAAAGGGACAATACAAGAAACCAAAGTTTTGTGGACATTTCCCACAAACACATTTTCTTGTTTGACAATAAATATTCAGATGGAATATTTAACAACAACACTGGAGGTGCGTATGACCTTAAACCTGGTTTAGTGGTTATTAGAGATACTGCCAACCCAACGAAATTAATACCAGCGGTATCTGGTGCTACTTTAGCTAATATTGTTGGTGTTATTGCTACCCAAGAAGATATCACAGGCATTGCAGATGGGGTGGACACTACGGTAAAATATGGTCATGGTGGCACCATTAATCAAAATCTTATCACTTTGCCATCAGGGGTAACAATGGATACCGTACCTGTAGCTGGAGGTAAAACAGTGGGAGACATTTTAAAGGCTTTAGGTTTTGAGCTTCAAGCCGTAACAGAACATACTAAAACAGACAATTAAGCCATGATAACTTTAAATCAACATAAGCAGAATATTACAAGCCGTATCATTGCCCAATTTAGTGATGATAGCGCACCGGTATTAGGGTTGTCCTCTTGGTTTCCAAGTTTTACAACTCAGGACAAGCTGGTAGGAATAGAGGTGGAAAGAAACATGCAATTGGTTGCTGTGGACGTTCAAAGAAACACAGGTGGCAACATCAATACTTTTTCCAATTCCACAGAGAAATTGTACCAACCTCCGTATTTTGAGGAAATCTTTGATTTCAGTTCGGTAGAGTATTACAATGTAACCTTTGGACATCGTAACAATCCAAGCCAAAGTCAGGCATTCGCCATGATTGCGGCCGCTACCCGTAGGTTAAACACATTGAAGTATAAAATACAAAGAGCCATAGAATTACAGCGTTCACAGGCTTTGCAAACAGGTATTGTTACTTTAACCAACGGGGACAATATAGACTATAAGCGCAAAGCTGCATCTATATCTGCTAAAACAGGTACAGATGTATGGTCTAATGCTGCAGGTAAGCCTTTGGATGATATTGCCGCAGGTATTAAGTTTATCCGCCAAGAGGGTAAATCCGCTAGTCGTTCTTTTGATCTTATTTTAGGAGAAACAGCATTTGCTAATTTTATGAACAATGCCCAAGTAAAAGCCGCAGCGGATTTTAGAAGAATTAATATTCTGGAAATAGGAACTACTAAGTTTGATAACACCACGGGGTTAAACTTCCACGGTAGAATATCTACTAAAAATGGGAATGTGGACTTGTGGACATATGATGATTTCTACGAACAACCCGCAGGTACTTATAAAGAATATATAGACCCTAAAAATGCAGTGTTGTTACCAAGGGATTTTAAAGCCTCCACATCCTATGCTGGTGTACCCGCAATCAAGAGAGACAAGGGCAATGCGGAATATCCGGAATACATTCAACAAATGGAAGCGGAATTTTACATGAACAACTATGTAGATCCTAAGAAAAAAGCTCATTGGTTCGAGATTTGTTCAGCACCACTTGCCGTTCCGGTAAGCATAGATAGAGTATATACTCTAAAAGTAGAAGAATAATTTTTTTCATTTTCATATAGTGTTCTCAAAAAGCCCTACAGGTAAAAGGGTAGGGCTTTTTTAAAAAAGACTTTAATATTTATTCAACAATAAAGTGAAACCTCTAAAAGCACTCTTTACATTTCTGGTGGTAGCCATCAGTTTTATGGGAATCGGGCAAACTACCCTCGACCCAGTGCAAAATTCAATTGAAGTAGTTGATCAAGATTTAAGCATGGTGGATGCTGTTGTTACAACAGAAATCCAAGGTGTGTTGTCCATTTATGAATCCAATAGTGTTTTGGATTCCTCAGAATGGAATTCAACAAATCTTGTTTATACCCTTAACGAGGAATATTTAATCAATGAGAATAGCTTAGGTAGCTTAAATGTGATTACCCCCTTGGAAGGACCTAAAATAAATTATAATACGCAAAGCGACTTTCAGAAACTCCCCATAAATAATTATAGACGTGCTCGTGATGGTCTTTCGGAGCTATAGTTGTGAGGGAACTATAAAAATCAAAAGCCCTATTAATAGGTAGGGCTTTCTTAAAATCGTGGGGTAGAGCAGTTGGTAGCTCGGGAGTCTCATAATCTCCAGGTCATCGGTTCGAGTCCGGTCCCCGCTACAAAAAATAGAGAAGGAAGCCGTTTGCTGCAGGTGCTTAGAAAATGGGAAACGGCCACAAAGCAAGAACAAGGGGGAACCTGACAAGACACCCCTTGTTCATTAAAAAAAAATCAACGCCTTGCATGGCATTAAATATTATAAGAATGTACAAAATAGCAGTTATCGCACACGCCCTAAAAGGAAACAGGGTGGCCCGTTTTAATGATATTGTTTCAGAATCAGACCTAAATGGCAATGCCAAAGACCTGGAAAAACAAGGCTTTATAAAAAAAGCTACGGAGGATGAGGTTAAAGAATGGAAAAAAGCCAAAACAGATGATGGTTCAGGTTCCGGTTTGGACAGCCTCAAGGCTGTAAAGGACATGAACAAAGATGAGTTGCTGGCCTATGCCAAGGAAATTGGTCTAACATTAACAGGGGAACACTCCAACAATGATAAAAGAAAGGCCGCCATCAATGAATTTTTAGTTGCTAAAAAAGAACGGGAGGAGCTAGAGGGTAAAGCTAAAGAAAATGGAATTGAGTTCACAGAGGACACTACCAATGAGGATTTGGAAAGAGCTATTTCCACAAAACAAATCCGGGTGGAGTTAGAAGCAAAGGCTAAAGAGGCAAATATTGAGTTCACAGAGGAGACCACCAATGAAGAATTGGCAAACCTCTTGGAACCAAAAGAAGATTAAACCGTGCAAGGATCAATCTTAAAAGCCGCCAAGGCAGATGCCAAAAAGTATGTGACCAAAGGCGGTTTTCAAGAGGATATTATCCTAAAGACCCCAGACGGGGGCACAACAATAAATACAACGGGTTTAGCCACCAAACATCATATAAGTTTTGATACAGATGGCCAACCCATAAACACAAAAAACGTTCATATCTGTATTGATGAATCCGACCTAACCGCCCAAGGGTACACCGTAAGGGATGCTAATGGGGAAGTAAACCTTAGAAACCATTTGGTGAGCTTTAAAGACAGTACGGACAACCTAAAGGACTATATCATTGCTGAACATTTTCCAGATGAGACCCTGGGGCTTATAGTATGTTTATTAACAGATTATACACCATAAGATGCCATTGATAATAGAAAGCATACCAAAACAAGCCTTTGAGGTCGTAGGGGAACAAATAGGAGCCATATTGGCCATGGAAATTGCCAACCAAATCACCTTAAAAGGACTTTTGGACGTTTTTAACGCATTTAACGAAAGGAGCGTTCCTTATGACAAAGGGGAAGGGGTTATGTTAAATGTAATGTATGATGGCACCAATAGGGACCAACATACCCAGGCACATACCCACGGGGGCAGTCTGTACCATATAGACATTTATGGTACATCACCCTCCTCTCTTGGAAAAAGAGGGGACACGGAATCCTCTAAGTTGGTACAAAGGTATGCGGGGTGGGTAGATTATATATTGAGCTCCACCAAATACAATATTTTGTTGCTCCCACAAGGCATTATAGGTGGTACGTCCATAGAAAACATACAAATGTGGGATGTAGAGGGCAACCAAGACGGTAGAAATGTGAGGATGGCCCGCATAGCATTTAGGGTACGGATTTTTGAAAACAACCCATTATGGGAATCTGCTCCGCTATCGGAAAATCTTACAAATGTAAAGTTGGGAGATACGGACTTAGGATATAAATACGAGTATATAAAATAATTAGAATTCAACTAAAAAAAAAAGCATGACTGCAATATCCACAGCGGTGGGCTTGGAAAGAAAATCCAGGACATCGGGTTACAAAATCAAAAAAGGGTTTTTTAGCAACAATACGGAAAACCTTCCACAGATAATTGCTGTTTTAGGAGAGGCAAATACCGCCGAACAAACAGGATTGGTCACTGCACCAAAGGAAATTACATCCGCTAAAGAAGCGGGGGAACTGTATGGGTACGGCAGTCCTTTACATCAAATATTTAGGATACTTAGACCAACCACCAGTGAAGGTGTTGGTGGTATCCCAACAGTAGCATTTCCACAGGCAAGCGACCCTGCCGCAACGGCCACCGTGCATGAGTGGACCATAACAGGTTCCGCTAATGCCAATGCCACCCATACCATTAGGATTGCAGGGCGTACCTCGTTGGATTTTATAGATTATAATTACGCAGTGGTATCTGGGGATACTGCCACGGTAATTGCCTCTAAAATGGCAGATGCCATAAATGCCGTATTAAACAGCCCTGTTACTGCAGTTGCAGCACTTGGGGTATTAACCTTGACCACTAAATGGGGAGGTGCCACCTCTGTTAATCTGCAAACAGCCATAGAATATACGGTTGCCGCTGGCTTGTCCTATTCACAGACAGACACTACAGACGGTACAGGTACAGTCTCTTTGTCCGCAGCATTAAGCCTGTTTGGGGACACTTGGTATACGGTGGTAATAAACTCTTATGGAACGGACCAATTTGCAGCCTTGGAAACATTTAACGGTGTGCCCGATCCAGACAACCCAACGGGGAGATATAATGGGCAAATATTTAAACCATTTGCAGCTTTGTTTGGTAGTGTAGAAGATGATAAGGATGATATTGCAACTATTACAGATGCCGCAGCACGTAAAGATCAAGTTACCAACATATTGTGCCCAGCTCCAAAATCGGAAGCATTTCCGTGGGAAGCTGCTGCTAATGCCGCCTTGCTTTTTGCCCGTACCATGCAAGACACCCCCCATTTAGATGTAAACAACAAGTCTTATCCAGATATGCCTGTACCAGTAGATGGGTTAATAGGAGATATGGGAGATTATGAAAACAGGGACTTTTTGGTAAAAAAAGGAGCTTCAACCGTGTTATTAGCTAATGGAAGGTATGTTATACAGGATTTTGTTACTACATACCACCCAGACGGGGAGAGCCCATTACAATATGCCTATGTGCGCAATCTTAATTTGGATTGGAACGTGGCAGACAGCTATAGAACTTTGGAAAATTTGTTTGTAAAAGACCATGTGTTGGTCAGGGATGAACAGGCTACAGATGCCCCCAAGGCTATTAAGCCAAAAGAATGGAAAGGCAGGGTACAAGAACTCTTTATTGATTTGGGAGTAAAGGCGTTGATCAATGACCCAGACTACTCTAAAGAAAGTTTAAGAGTAGAAATAAGCGAGACCAATCCAGATAGGTTCGAGACTTTCTTTAGGTACAAGCGAACCGGTATTGCCCGTATAGAATCAACGGATGTAGAAGCCGGCTTTTAATCATATTCAATAATTTAAAATAAAATATCATGCCAGTATATTCAGGAGGTGACATAACCGAAATCGTATGTAAACACAGTCTTGGAACGTTCCGCTTCCAAGCAAAGGCCAATGAGGATTTTACCATCAACCCAGGAGGCTTCCGTGCCAATGATGATGATGATGCCATTACGGGCGGTGGGGAAATGATAGATCAGGTAAACCGTAAAAGATGGTCATTGGAAGGACCTGTGGCGGTGGACATGGCTTCGGAAAATGAGGTTAAAAACCTTCCTTTATTATCAAAATCCCCAGAGTTGGGAGTGTGGACCATTTCCATTATCAATGGGGTGGTGTATAAAGGCAAAGGCAAGCCTGTTGGCGACCTTAATTTTAACACCAACAATCCACAAATGACCCTAAAAGTGGGCGGTAGTGGTATTTTGGAACCAATATAATAAGCATACTATATGAAAACAGATGAAAAAAAAGCCATCTCAAAAGAGGTGGCTATAATAGAGTTTACCAAGTTCTTAAAAAAGCACAATGCCAAAGACATAAGAAGGGGCAAAATTAAATTAGAGGACATTCCAGAGGATTATATAGACGTTATAGAAGCCATTCAAGACGGTCTTGTGGTTTTTGACGACAAAGACCATCCTACCTACACCTTGCGTCAGCCATTGGAAACGGAAAGTAAGGATAAGGAATTAGGAGTTTATACCGTTTCTTTTAGGTCTCGTATCCGCCCCTCGGAAAAAGCCAATGTAATGTCTGGTCTGGATGTTCAGAAAGATGCGGGCAACTTTAGTTTAAGGTATATCGCTTTCATTACTCAATTATCGGTTTTAGAATTGGACAGATTGGATACTGATGATTACGATACCATTAACCAGATTTGTTCGGTTTTTTAGGGGGGTGGCATTTAGGCAATACGGACGGGATGATAAAGACCGTTGCAAGATATTTTAAATGGCCACCCTTGCAAATAGACCAACTCTACTTGGATGAAATCGACCATTTCGGGCTGGTCTATTGGTTTAAAGATGCACAAGAACAGGATAGGGAAATTAAAAAATTAACTAAAAAGTAAATGCCCGCTACCGTTAAAATACCTGCAGAATTTACAGCTAGGGACAAATACAGCGATGTATTGCGTAAAATGACCAGAGGCACAAAGAAGTTTGCCAATTCTGGCATAGTGGCAATAAAGCGTATGGATGCCCGTATCACCCGCACGTTTAGAAAATTGCGCAGCATGGGTGGCGGTCTTGCTGGTTATATTGGGGGGGCCGCCTTGGTGGGAGCTTTGGCAGGTGCGGTAAGCATCACCGCAGATTATGAACAGGCCAATGCTAATTTAGCTTCTATTTTAGGGGTCAACATAGAAAAGACTGCCACCCTTCAAAAGAATTCACAACAATTAGGGGCTACTACAAAATTTACATCCTCCCAAGTAGCGGGGTTGCAAACAGAATATGCAAAACTTGGTTTTGTAGAAAAAGAGATTTTAAAGGTAACGGACAGCACCTTGGCGTTGGCTGCAGCTACCCGTACAGATTTAGACCAAGCGGCTACGCAGGTGGGGTCTACGTTAAGAGCATTTAATTACGAGGCAGATCAAGCCGCTAGGGTGGCAGATGTATTTGCATTAAGCACCTCTAAGTCCGCCCTTAACATGGAGTTTCTAAATACCGCCATGTCTATAGTGGCCCCCGTAGCCTCTAAGTTTGGTTTTAATGTGGAAGAAGTTACTTCCCTATTAGGTAATTTGGCAGATAGTGGATTTGATGCCAGCTCCGCAGCAACGGCCACCCGTAATATTTTATTAAACCTTGCGGACAGTAACGGTAAGTTGGCTAAATCATTGGGCCGTCCGGTAAAGGATTTACCTAGTTTGGTAAAGGGATTAAACCACCTACAAGAAAAAGGAATTGATCTTGCCAAAGCGTTGGATTTAACCGATAAAAGAAGTGTGGCCGCCTTTGCTACATTTTTAAGTGGTACGGATAAAACAATGGCCTTGAACAAAGCATTAGAACAAGCTGGAGGATCCGCCCAGATTATGGCAGATAAGCAATTGGAGACCCTAACAGGTAAGACCACCATTTTAAAATCTGCATATGAAGGGTTTATATTATCCTTGGACAATGGCAAAGGACCCTATTCAGAAACTCTAAAGAATATTGTAATGGTGGCCACCGAAATGCTTTCCATGGCCAGTGGAACAGCAAAATCCACGGATGAAATGACAGCAGGGGAATTAACAATCCGGGAATATGCCAATACGGCCTCCTCTGTATTAAAAATAGTGGGGTATTTAGCCGCTGCATTCATTGGGTTTAAAGTTGCATTAGCCGCTTACACGGTCATTCAGGGAATTATGACGGCTGCCACATGGGTAGCAACGACCGCTTCCACGGCATTTGCAATTGCGGTTAATTTAGGATTGTGGCCCATATTGGCTATCATTGCCGCCATTGCCGCTGTAGTGGCTATATTTTATTATTGGGACGATATAACAGCATGGTTTGGCAAGCAGTGGAAAAGGTTTACCTCTTGGATTGGGGAAGCCTGGAACAATGTGGTAAAATGGTTCAAGGAATTCAATTTTAAGCAGTTTTTTAAGAACATAGGACAATCCATTTTAAAATTTCTATTAATGCCAATGAAAGGTGTGTTAACGCTCCTATCCAAAATACCTGGAAAGATTGGAAAAATAGCATCTATGGGATTGGAAAAAATAGGGGATTTAACGGGAGAATCAGAATTAAATGTAAATGCGGATAAGCCTTTGGACAGTCCAGAGACCAACCAAGCTAAGGCCACCCAAGAAACCATACAGCGCAACACGCTGGCTATAGACATTAAAGACCCAGGTAGCAATGTGGACCGGGTGGATAATAATGGTCCCATGGACATTCCTATTAATTTAACACGTACCCAAGGGGCTGGATAATATGACAAAAGACCTTCATTTATCGGAATTTGGAAGCGGGGGAGATATAACCCTAATGGCCAACGACCTTTTATTATCGGAGGAATTGATACAAATGGCATATTTGGCATTGTTCGGTGGCAATGTAGAAGCCAATACCACGGGTAATGAGCTTGCCACAGAAGAACGTAAGGATTGGTGGGGAAATTCCCTTGTATGGTCACAGACCATCCAAAAACAGTTTAACAGTGCCACAGAAAGAACATTAGATAGTATTGTTCTTAATAGCGCAGGTAGATTGGAGATAAAAAGGGCGGTGGAAAAGGATTTGGATTTTTTGTCAAACATTGCTGAGGTTACTGTGGATGTTTCTATTGAAAGTTATAACAGGGTAGAAATTAGGATTCAATTAAAAAAATTGGCAAACCAAGAAATTAAATTATTGCAGTTGATTTTTGATAACGCCTCCAATGAGGTAATAATCAATAAAGAAATATGATACAGATACCCACTACAAAAAGTATTATAGAATCCATTGAAAAGGATTTAAGGGCAAAATTGGATTTACCCGATGATGATTTGCGCAAAGTATTGTCCGCTATGTCCGCCGTAATGGGTGCCCAAATGAAATTGGTTTATTTACGATTGTTGGACATACAGAGAAACCTATATCCTGATACTGCAGACCTTGCGGAAAATGGTGGGGAACTGGAACGTTTGGGACAAATATATCTCAATAGAAATCCCAATCCCGCAACTGCAGGTGTTTATACTGTAGATGTATCAGGGGAAGCCACATCAGTTATTCGTGCAAACCTAACGTTTAAATCCAATGAGGATAGTAAAAGCCCTGGCAATTTGTATGTAACAGACGGGGAAACCATTCTAACCGGTACGGGGGATACTTTAGAGATAAGGTCTTTTGATGGGGGCATTGCATATGCTTTACAGGTAGGCGACCAGCTAACCATTACGGAGCCTGTTTTGGGAGTGGAACAAACGGTAACGGTTGCCACCATTGTAGAAGAACCTAAAGAGGCAGAATCTACAGAAGCCTATAGACAGGCTATATTGGATGCCATACAATTAGAACCCCAAGGAGGTTCTAAAACAGACTATAGATTGTGGGCCGCTGATGCCCAAGGGGTGCGCAAGGTATATCCCTACGTAAAAACGGGAGAAGCTGGTGTTATACAAATATATGTAGAGGCCACAACTGCAGATAGTACAGATGGGGAGGGTACACCTTCCACAACTATTTTAGATGAGGTGGAAAGCGTATTGGAGTTTGATCCGGACGAAACAAAACCCACCAATGAACGGGGCCGCCGTCCCATACAAGCCATATTGGAGGTATTGCCTATAGATTTAATACCTGTAGATGTTACGGTCACAGGCTTAGATACGGACACCCCCACTATTAGAACGGCTATTGAAACCAATTTAAAAGCCTTTTTGCTAGAGGTCCGCCCTTATATATCTGGTGCGGATTTGAGCAGAAATAAAAACGATATTCTCTATGCCGCAAGATTACAAAGTGTGGTCACGGATATATTGGAGAGCAGTAACTTTTTTACGGACTTTATAATGGAAGTTAATGGAGTTGTAGTATCATCCTCCACCTTTACTGGGGAAAACATTCCCTATCTAAGAAATTTAACGTTTAACTAATGGCATACGAGGTTACGGATAAAAGCACACAATTTGGAACGGCCACCCCATTTGGTTATGGAACGCCCCACAAATACCCCACTATTGGCAAAGATAGTGAAGGCACTGTTTTTATTGGCCTCACCAAACAACTCTACCCAACAGGTAGAGCTTGGTACTTGCCAGAGCGTGGCACCTATGAAAAATTACACAAGGGATTAAATGTTTCTTTGATAAGATCGGTAACAGATGCAAAGTCCATTATAGATACATCCATTCCGGATAACGAAAATTTTACAGAAGCCGATGCTTTGTTGTTAGAAAATAAATTGGGGCTGTTTGTAGACCCTAGTACCTCTTTAGAAAATCGAAAAGCAGCTATATTAAGAAAAATGGCCTACCCCTCTAATATAAAGGCAAGGCAGCACCCTTTGTTTATAGCGGGGCAATTACAGTTGGCGGGGTTCAATGTCCATGTATATGAAAATAAATTTTTGGAAGGTTCCAATTATGTATACAAAACTCCAGATGAGGTGGTTGCATTAGGCACCACGAGCGTACAACACGGGGGAGGTACCCAACACGGGGGAGGTACCCAACACGGGAGTGAGGGTTTTGCCGTTATTGCCAATAGTGACACTCCAGGAGAAACATATAGTGTTGGGGGAGATGCTAACTTATGGGCCACTTTTTTTATTTCGGGAACAACGGTAAGTACCACGGCAGATGTGCCAAAAGAAAGGGAAAAAGAATTTAGGGAATTGGTCTTAAAATTAAAACCTGCCCACACAGTAGCATTTTTATTTGTAAACTTTATTTAAGAAAAATGGCAAGAGATAAAAATATATTGACCAAAATAGACAAGAGCGATTTGCCAAATTGGCCAAATGGTAGAATAAAAAACAATTCAGGTGCGGGCGATGGTACGCCTGTAGATGAATTTGTATATGGAGATTTACATGAGTTCTTTGCCAAGCTGATGAGGTTGGCGGGTATTTCATATTCAGGATTACCGGACAATGAAAGCAATGGCTATCAATTGGTAAGTGCATTGGAAGCATTTCCTAACAAAAACAGTTATGTGCATGACATTGGCACTTCTGGTGGAAAATTGACCATAGGAATAAAAGTGGGTACCTTAAAGACAAACGAAACCCTTTTGTGTAAGGCCACGGTAGATGTAGCTTCCGAAACTCTTTTAAGGGGTTCGGACAATACGGACAAGACCATTACCAAAGTAGGGGATTTTGTTACGGGGGAATATGTACAATTGATAAATACGGCATCTGCCATAATATTGGTGAGGCTACCTACCACCTCTAATTTGGATACTTTGGTCACGGCATTATCATATTTAAAGGCAGCCTCTACCCCACAGGAATTGGCAGGGGTGTTAAATACGGTTGCCACCACCCCCGTAGGAAACATGTTAGCCTTTGCGGAATGGGTAAATGGTACGATGTCCGCAGCATCTTTGGCCACGTCCATAAGAAATGGTCTGTATCCCTTGGAACATTTTAATATTGTTGAAAATTTAGGGGCAAGCCCAACTCGTAATATAGGTTTTATGTCTGGTATAGACGTAGGGGGAGGAGGTGCTATTGGCACTTTATTTGCTGTTGGTGGAAATATTACCCAGGCAGAATTGGTATATAAAAATGGAGGTGCCGGAGGATGGCGGTTGACAATGGCAAATCCCATGGATAACACCAATTATTTGGTTAGAATGCACCCCCAGACACAAGGTGCCCCGGATAGTGATACCGAGGTTCAATCTTGGAACTTTAAGCCTATTTCCACAACACAATTTGAGGTGTACGCAGAGGAAAACGTTTCTACAACACAAAATATAAAACTCCACGTTGAGGTGGTTCAACTTTCATAGCTATGAGAACTATAAAACAATTAGCGGTACCACAGGATACCAATGCAACCAAATTTCCCCAAGGGACTATTTTAAACGAAACATCCAGTGAACAGGGCACCCCTGTGGTAAGAGAAATATTTGGGGATGTTCTTACCAATCTGTATGCCCTTTTGGCGGATGTGGGTATTTCTCCAGATGGTTTGGAGGACGATTCCCAAAAAGGCTACCAGCTATTAGAAGCCCTTAAAAAGTTGTCCAATGTAATTAACGATGTAGAACAGGTATTAACCTTAACAACTACCGTATGGTCTGTTAATATGGATGTTGATAACCTACCAGACAAGTATGTGTTTGTGGCACGGGCAACGGAAGATTATAACGATGCTGCGTCATATACATTTACGGGAACGGACACCAATACATATCCATTAGCATCTCCCACAGGTTTTAAGTCTGGAGATGTGGTTTTGGTCATTTTGGACCAAACGGGGGTAAGGGTCATAGGGCTTTCAAAAACCACTACAGAGGAAGATGTGTATACTGTTTTTGGAATGCCCGTTGTTTTTAACGACAGCTCAAAAATGTACTATGAGGAGGATGGTAATTTATTAACAGACACCCCCTCTATTGATTATCTGCAGTCTATTATTAGGGTAGCAGAAAGCGATGGAACCTTGGTTATTTATAATATGTTTATAATGCAGGGTCACGCATTGTGTTTTTGTTACCTCCCATCTGTGCAAACCTATAAATTTTATCAGTTTGATTTGTTGGATTTGGCCACGGCAATCCCTGTAACCATTGAGGAAATAACGATACCCACGGGTGCCAATAATGAACCCTATGCATATACGGACGGTACCTTGGTATATTTATCTAATCAAGGAGGTACCACTACTAACGATTATGAGTTAGCGGGGCTTACATATAATGCCGGTGCAGCAACCTTAAATTTTGATGTGAGCAGAGCATTGGCAAATACGTTTACCAAAACCACTAATGGGGTTATTCAGGGAACGGAGCTAATTACGTTCATAAACGGGTCCTTAAAAAAATATGATTTATTAACAGGCATAGAAACGGACCATGGGGACTACAATACCTATGTAGGAACCCTATTTAGGTTTAATGGTGCCACATATTACAGTAATGGGGAAGTGGCAAAGAAATGGACCGTGTAATTATATAATTCAACAAAAAAATTGTATATAATTTTTAAATAAAATTGTATGTCCACCTTCAATGTAAATATGGATAAGGTTATTGGTCTAAGTGCCAAACTGGAACGGTTAAACCGCTCCGCTTTTCCTGTGGCTGTGCGCCAAACATTGAATGATGCTGCCTTTAAGACCAAAGAAATGGTACCCAAGGTAGCGGGTCAAAAATTTACTATTCGTCAAAAAGGATTTTTTAGGGCTTTTTCTACAGTGGTAAAAGCTAAAGGATATAAAGTAAACGGGATGGTGGCCATAGCGGGCATTAATCCACAAAAGGGTAGTGATGTGGCCGAGGGATTGGAACAACAGGAAACGGGTGGTACCATTCAAGGGAGAAAGTTAATACCCCACCGTATGGCTCGTGTAAGTGGTTCCCAATCCAAAAGATTACGCACCCGCCATAGGTTTAGAAATATCAACATAGCGACCTCCCGTAACCGCAAAGCGGGCAGTAAGTATGTGCTTATAAAAAAAGGGGGTAAGGGAACAGTTTTTGAAATTAAAAAATTAAAGACAAAAACCAAGTTAACACCGGTATATGTATACAGGCGAACCAACAAAAGCAAGGTGGCCAAATCCCCATTTATGGCACCATCCGCCCTTTATGCAAGATCTCGTATGAATGATTTTTATTTTAAAAATGCACAATATCAATTTAACAGGGCTTTAAAATGAATCAAGTCAAAGAGTTTTTAGAATATATTTTTAATGCTTTTAAAATATGGATTATCGTACAACCATGGGAAACTGGAATACGGGTCAGGTTTGGAAAACATCAAAAAATATTATCTAAAGGAATACATTTTAGAATTCCTTATTTTGATTCTATATATATTCAAGAAAGTAGATTAAGGGTAGTATCGATGCCCCTACAGACCGTAACAAGTTTGGATGATCAAACCATAACATTAAATATAGCCATTGGATTTTCAATAGTCAATATAGAAAAATTATATGGCACTTTATATCATCCGGAAACTACTATTAGAAATATAGCCATGAGCGAAATGGCCACTTATGTTGGAGAAAATAATATTAAAGAAATAAACAAACAAACCATAGAAAATTCAATATTAGATAAATTAACTAAAATGGATTATGGTATAGCTTTTAAATATTGTAAACTAAATAATTTTGCAATAGTAAAAACTTATCGATTAATTCAAGATAGAACTTGGTTATCAGAAGGAGTGGACATGGAAAAAAAGAAATAATGAGCTGGGAAGATAGGTTACAGAACATAAAATTTAAGATTGTCACCGGGGATGGTAAAAGCTATTTTCCATTATGGATAAATGGGGAAACATCTGTGGAATTCAACACAAAAAAATATGAGTTTATCAATCTACCCAAATCCATGATAGACCGTAAGGCACCCCAAAGTAATAAATACCCTTTGGTGTTTCATTTTCAAGGGGAGAATAACATTGAGAAATCAACGTCCTTTTCCAATTCTGCAAAGGACCCCCGCCCATGGGAACTTACACACCCATTTTATGGCACTATTACAGGACAGCCCACATCTATGTCCAGAGTGGATGATTCTTACAACGTAACCAAATTTGTTGTGGATTTTTGGGAAACGCTAACGGAGGATTATCCCAATAACCAAGTATCCCCAAAAGATGTAATACAAAGTAAGGTTTCCATTGTAAACACATTAGGGATAGCAAATTATACTGCAGGTGCAAAACCTAAGAGTGCAGATATAGCCACCATTAAGGAAAACAGCAATGATGTGGCAGCTAAATTTAATAGGTTGCATACCCAAGAGACCTATACTAAATATAAAAACGCACTAGCCACAGCTGTAAAGAGTGCGGACACCATTATTGCTTCCCCTGGGGATGTTATTGGAAGCAATCAACAACTATTGTTATTGCCCAGCACCTATGAATTACCGGTTACCAAAAGGTTAAATGCTCTCAAATTGGCATATTTAGAATTAAAAGCGGTACTTACAGGTAAGAACGATAAATATTATTTTGAAAGTCAGGCAGGTACCGCTATAGCTTCTTTATCACAAGCGGCCGTTACCCCTTTAGAAGATGATTACACCACTCGTGAACAAATGAGCGCCTCTACCCAATTATTGGAGGAAACCTATAACGACTACCTTATTACTATAGATAACGCCCAAGTGGATAGGTATGATCAAGATAATGAGTGGGCACCAAATGCCCAATTGCAACAAACCATTTATGAGTTGGTCACGGACACGTTGGGAAATTTGTACCAAATGGCCTTTGGCGCAAAACAAGAAAGGACCGTTGAGGTGATGGAAGATTCAAACCTTATTTTATTGACCCATAAATACATGGGATTGGATGCGGAGGATGTCAACTTGGAAACCTTCCGTACCATCAACAACATAAAAAACGATGAACTTTTTAGAATTAGAAAGGGTAGAAAAATTAAATATTTTGTGTAGATGAAAACAGGAGAAACTACCCGAAAAATAGATAGGTACGTTCAAGAATTTTTTAACAATGGTGTTGTGTATATATATAGTGGTAGAAGTAATAATGAAAACCAACATATTATATTAAAACAAAAGTTTATTGCCCGAATGTCATTAGAACACCCCAAGGCAAAATACACTCATAAATTTGGTTTTTTTGATGGTTTATGGTGTTATAAAATTGAAAAGCATAATCTATGAAAATTAAAGTCAACGGATCCGAGTTTCTTTTTTTTAACGACATTACAATTGCCCTGCTTTTGGATTCCGTGGCCTCGGCATTTTCTTTTACGGCTAGGTTTAATCCAGATAATCCCGTACACAAAGAACTATTTAGGCCATTATCCTACCCTAAAGTAGAGATATTCTCCAATAACGATAAATTATTGTTAACAGGTACGGTATTGAATCAAAACCCAAAATCGGACAAAGAACCAAATTTAGTATCCCTATCCGGGTATTCAACTGCAGGGGTGTTGGAGGATTGTAACATACCTCTATCAGATTATCCGTTGGAAAGCATAAAAAGGTCCCTTAAAGATATTTCAGAAAAACTCCTTTCCCTTTTTGGACTTTCATTGATTATTGCCCCAAATGTTAGTATACAGGCTAATGCTATTTATAAGAAAACCACGGCAGAACCTTCGGATTCCATTGCCTCATATTTAAGCAAGTTGGCCGCCCAAAGAAATATTGTATTGAGCCATAATGAAAAAGGGAATGTGGTATTGTTTAGACCAAATACCACCGCCTCCCCTAAGTTTTTCTTTGATAAAACCAACGTGGTGGCCATGGGGTGGTCTATAAATGGTCAAAACCTACATAGTTCCATTGAAATAATAAGACAGCCTAGTGATGATAGTCCAGGAGTATCTTTGGCAGATAAGGCCACTAATCCTTTGATAAGAGCTTTTAGGCCACGGGTAAACGTGTTGAGTTCCGGACAAGAGACAGATACTAAATTGGCGGCAGACAATAAGATGGCCAGCGAGTTGGCTAATCTTTCTTTAAGTGTACAATTGGAAAAAAAATATACTGTTGCCCCTGGGGATATTGTTGAGGTACAGAACAAAGAGGTGTTTCTATATAACCGCACCCGCTTTATGTGTTCTGGGGTCACATTTAAAGAGAATGAGAAGGGTATTTCCACTACTTTAAATTTAGTATTGCCAGAAACATTTACCGGGGAAACCCCTAAAAACATTTTTGCATGATCACGTTATCTAAAATAAAAAATGTGATATTGGAAACCTCCAAGCGTATTTTAAAAGTACAGCAGTTTGGACCCAAAACAGCCATAGAGGCATCTCCTTTTGGAGAGGATAGCAGCCCATTAAAAGATATGACAGCTATTTTTGCCAAAACTTCTGAATCCGGGGAAGCTGTTATCATAGGGTATATTAATAAAAACCAAGTAGCTTCCCAAGGGGAAAAACGCATATACTCCCTTAAACCAGATGGTACGTTATCATTTTCCCTACATCTTAAAAACGATGGTACTTGTGAAATTGGAGGCAACACTGATAACATGATAAAATTTATCCCTTTGGATGTCGCTCTAAAATCCCAAGATAATTTAATTAATATTGAATTGGGAAAAATTGCAACTGCCATTTCTACTCTAGGCGGTACCTATGTGCCCTCTAACGTTTCTACAAATATTGATGCCAGTAAATTAACAAACGTAAAGACTTCCTAAGTTTTTCTCAAAATATTTGGAGTTTATTTCACATAGTTTTGATCATTCCCTTACCGTTATGACCGAAACAACTATCTCTGCCTATATAGGATCCAAAACAACTGCCCAGTCTAAAATAGAAGCTATAGAGGCCCTTATAGACACCATGATGTTGCGCATTACGGAAGCTGCTGAGGGTACGGCATCTACTGTAGATGAGTACTCTATGGATGATGGACAAATGAAAGTCCGTACCAAATACCGCAGTGTGGAGGATATTGAAAAAGGGATATCCGCTTTGTTGAGGTTAAAGCATTATTACATAAACAAATTCAATAGCCGTCAAACAGTACTAAGGGATGTTAGAGGATTAAGCTAATGAAAATATTTGGACGTAACATATCAATCAAAAAAATATCCAACACCCAAGAGGGTTCATCTCCTACGGTGGAATCCCATGCCCAAAATGACCATGATGCGTACAACGGCAATTGGGTACCCATCCGTTCCGGCACTTTTAATGGAGAAAAGACCCCAGGGGAATTAGGCAATGTATACAACCTAAAACCAAGTTATCGTTTACTTAGGCTCCGTGCGTATGAAGCTAAACTAACAAACGACACCATTAGCATTATCACCAATAAGTTTTTTAAATGGGTTGTGGGCAGTGGTCTAAAGGCACAATCTGAACCTAGTGAAAAATGCTTAAAAACTGAAAAAATACCTGCTTTACCAGAAGATTTTAGGGAAAATGTAGAGGCTCGTTTTGAAGTCTATGCCAATAGTACTATGGCAGACTACCAAGGCATGGAAAATTTGCACACCTTGGCCGTAAGAGCATTTGAGACCGCTTTTTTTGGGGATGTGTTGATTATTTTTAGAGTAGAGGATGGCTACCCTAAAATTCAGATTGTAGATGGGGAACATGTGCAAACCCCGTTTTTAGAGGACAATAATCAATGGAAGAAAAAAGCAGAGGAAAGGGGCAATGTAATCCGCAATGGAATAGAAATATCCCCCAAAGGTACCCATGTGGCATTTTTTGTAAAAACAGACTGCCCAGACCATTTATTGGGAAAATTTGAACGTGTGGAGGCTTATGGAAAACAATCAAAAAGAAAAATGGCCTGGTTGTTTGGTCTTAAAAAGCACCGTTTGGATAATGATAGGCACATCCCTGTCCTTACTCCTGTTTTAGAAAAAGTGGCAAAATTAGATAGGTATACAGAGGCCACGGTAGGCACTGCAGAGGAACGTGCAAAAATTGTATATGCTATTGAGCACAACAAAGAAAGCAACGGGGAAAATCCCTTATTAGGAGCTGTCCGTGGTGCCGCGGGTAGAAGTAAAAATGCGGCACCTGAAACAGATGGATATGCGCTTGGAGAAAAAACAGCCACCCAAATTGCATCCACAACTAGCAAACAGACTTTTAACATGCCTATTGGGTCTAAATTATCCGCTCTTTATTCCCAGAGTGAAATACAGTATGAGCCTTTTTGGAAAGCCATATTTAATTCCCTATGTGCGGCCGTGGATATTCCACCAGAGGTTGCATTACAGTCCTACAATAGTAACTATAGTGCATCTAGGGCCGCAATAAATGGATGGGATTATGTTATAAAGGTTTTTAGAAAAACTTTTAGTGATAAACTATATGCCCCTTTTTATCAATTGTGGTTGCATACAGAAATTTTAAAAGGAAATATAAACGCTCCTGGGTATCTGGCCAATTCCACCAACTTCATGGTACAAGAAAGTTACGGCAAAGTCCGCTTTATAGGGGCCAATATGCCACATATAGACCCATTAAAAGAAGTTAAAGCAGTGGTGGAAATGATGGAAAAAGACTTGTTGAGCAGCGAACAGGCTACGGAGGCATTGAATATTGGGGATTGGAACGAAAACTTTGCAAAAATTATTAAAGAAAAGACAATTAAAGCTCCTTACAAAGAGGAGGAAAAAAAGAATGAGGAGGAGGATAACAACAATAAAGTATTAAAAGTAGCTGGGGATGAGTAGAATAAGAACTAAGGTAGAAAATAAAACCACCTCTTGGGTTGCTAATTTAAGACCTAGAGTAGGAGTTTCCACTGTTTATAATGGTTTTTATTGGACCAATACCACAGGAATAAACTCGGAACCTGGAATTGGTTCTGATTGGACCAAATCGGGAACAATAGATTCCGGAGATAGTAACGGCCTTATTCGTGTAGCCGGTTATAGTACTTATTTGGTGGACAAAAGAGGTGGTGGCAATGTTTCTATTTTAGAACAGGCTAATATAATTTATGGAGAGGGCCAATTTTATCCTGGAGATTATATTATTGGTTTCATTTTACAGGACAACCCTACTGTTAATGCTCATGTAGAAACCATTCATAGATACAAACTCCCAACATTGTCATAATGGAAAATAAAGTATTATTAATTGTTTTAGCGTTCATAATGTTGGCTTTGTTTGCATTATTGCTTTGGAACCAAAGTATGTTGAAAAAAAATATACAAGCTCAATTGGATGCCATTTCCAAGAAAGGTTCTGATCAATATAACAATTTAAAGAACACTACCCCAAGGGTTGAGGTCACACAAAATAACGATGCAATTTTAAGAACCCCCAAAGGTCAACAAATCCATAAATACGATTTAAAACAACAACAATGAAAAATATAGTTTTTGCGATTTTACTGTTTATGTCTTTTACTGTTTATTCTCAAACGTACCATAAGTTAGTTAATTGGGAAGGTTACACAACTGCAGAAATGAACACCTTAGATGTTACAGATGTAACCGTGAACAAAGAAATATGGAACACGGATACCAATACAAAATGGGTTTATTTTGCTGGACAGTGGAACAATATGGGATCAGGTGGCGGCGGTTCATCCTACACCTTCTCCACGGGCCTTACCAACATCTCTGGAACTATAACGGTAAACAACTCCGAGCTACAACCAGAGTGGGGGAACATCACCAGCATACCTGCTAATTTAGATACGGACAGTACGGATGATGTGACTTTAACAGGAAATCAATCTGTTGATGGAAACAAAACCTTTGTTGGAAATATAGTACTAAACAATAGTTTAGGGGTAAGTGATGATAATACTTATTTAAGCATAAAGAATCTTGATGGAACAGGAACCCAAATTGGAGGGTCTGTCGGATTCTCTTCTATTTATTTTCAAGAAGACGGTACATTATCCATAAGTCCTAGTACAGCATCAAAAGGGACTGACCATATTAGGCTTAGGTGGCCAGATTTAACAGGTGTTCAAACTTATGATTTTCCTTCAATAGGCGGAACGGTTGCTCTAACCTCTGATTTAACAGGAAACACAGACGACCAAAACCTCGCAGAAGTGTTGACAGAAGGGAATCAAGCTAATTCTGAAATAACAGAAATAACTT
>NZ_JBWFBN010000020.1:0-47072 GCF_056326165.1 Saonia sp. | reverse complement strand
AAAAGCTATATTTAATAAAAAACAAACTAAGAATTTACCTAATACATTTTGTTTCGCTGTTCCTTTATGGCAACATCAGACATATACTCATCAAAAGTTGAGTAGCGATCAATATTCCCTTTTGGAGTAAGCTCAATTATTCTGTTGGCCACCGTTTGGGCAAATTCATGATCATGGGTAGTAAATAGAACGGTTCCCTTAAAATTCTTTAGAGAGTTATTAAATGCAGTAATACTTTCCAGATCCAAGTGGTTGGTAGGTTCATCTAGCATAAGTACATTGGCTCTTATCATCATCATTCTACTTAACATACAACGAACTTTTTCACCTCCTGAAAGAACAGTACATTTTTTAAGAGCTTCTTCACCACTGAATAACATTTTACCCAAGAAACCTCTAATATATACCTCTTCCCTTTCTTCTTCGGTTTTTGCCCACTGTCTTAACCAATCAACAAGATTAATGTTTTCGTTAAAATAATCCTCATTATTCGCCGGTAAATAGGATTGGTTGGTTGTAACTCCCCATTGATACTTTCCTTCACTTGCCTTTTTCTTTCCATTGATAATCTCATAAAAAGCAGTTGTAGCTCTAGAGTCCCTAGAAATTATTGCAACCTTATCCCCTTTTGCCAAATTGATATTTACATTACTAAACAACAAATCACCATCTTCAGAGGTGGCAGATAATTTATCTACATTTAAAATCTGGTCTCCCGCTTCTCTCTCTCTTTCAAAAATTATGGCTGGGTACCTTCTACTGGAAGGTTTAATGTCTTCAATCTTTAATTTTTCCAGCATTTTTTTTCTAGAAGTTGCCTGCTTGCTTTTTGCAACGTTGGCGCTAAAACGCTGTATAAATTCTTGTAGTTCTTTTGCCTTATCCTCTGCTTTCTTATTCTGTTGTGCTCTCTGTCTAGATGCTAATTGGCTACTCTCATACCAAAATGTATAGTTCCCAGAAAATAAATTAATTTTTCCAAAATCTATATCAGCAATGCTCGTACAAACAGAATCTAGAAAATGTCTATCATGTGATACAACAATCACAGTATTGTCATAATTAGCCAAAAAATGCTCTAGCCAAGTAATTGTCTCATAATCCAAATCATTAGTTGGCTCATCCATTATTAAAACATCTGGATTACCAAACAATGCTTGTACCAATAGGACTCTAACTTTTAATTTAGAATCCATTTCTGCCATACTCATGTAATGGAATTCTTCACTAATACCAAGATTAGATAATAATGCCGCAGCATTGCTATCGGCATTCCATCCATCCATTTCCTCAAACTCTACTTGGAGCTCCCCTATTCTATCTGCATTCGCATCATTATAATCCGCATACAGCGCATCAATTTCCTTTTTTATTGCAAACAAAGGTTTATTGCCCATCACTACCGTTTCCAAAACTGGAAAATCGTCATAGGCATTGTGATTTTGTTCCAAAATTGACATTCTTTTCCCGGGCTCTAAATGAACATGCCCAGAAGTTGGATCAACTTCCCCGGATAAAATCTTTAAAAAGGTTGATTTCCCTGCACCATTGGCACCAATGATACCATAACAGTTTCCCTGGGTAAAGGATACATTTACCTCATCAAAAAGGATTCTTTTTCCAAATTGCACTGATAGGTTGGATACAGATAACATAGCTTAATTTTAATTTTTTGCAAAAATAGATAATTTTACCCCCTTAAACCAATAAACTTAAAAAGCTCGTACTTTATCCATGGTTTAATACAGTTTCACAACATTTAACTACCTATTAACAATCAGTATTTGTTGGGTTTAGTAGCTTTGTTTATAATATCTAGTATTGTATATGGATAAACTTTTACCTTACCTATGTGCTTTTTTACTTATTGGTTGTAGTTCGATTGAAAAAAAATCAGCTTCAACTGTTTACTTTGCGGGTGAAATTGTTAACCCTACAAGTGATTATGTGGTGCTTTATAAAGATGATGTTGTTGTGGACTCTGCCAAATTAGATTCCCAAAACAGATTTTCTTTTAAATTGGATTCAGTCACTGAAGGTCTACATCATTTTGACCATACGCCAGAATTACAATATGTTTATTTTGAAAAAGGCGATAGTCTTTTAACACGTTTAAATACTTCAGATTTTGATGAGTCTCTTGCCTTTTCTGGCCAAGGTGAAGAAATCAATAATTTTCTAATTGATATGTTCTTGACACATGAGGAGGAAGCCTATTTTGTTCACTCTTTATTTAAATTGGAGCCAGATGCATTTTCAAAAAAAATTGATTCGTTAAGAAATCAGAAAATTGAAGCCTTAACAGATTTACAATCAACTGCTGATCTTTCTAAAAAAGCAATAGAAATGGCACAGGCTAGCATTGATTATAACTACTACATATACAAAGAAAAATATCCTTACTATCATAAAAGAAAAACAGGCGAAAAGGATTTTCACAACCTTTCAGAAAATTTTTATAATTATAGAAAAAAACTAAGTTTTAATAATAAGGCCCTAACATATTTTAGACCTTACTATGATTTTATGAAGTACCATTATGGTAACCTCTCATTTACAGATTGTTCTCATAAGTGTGCAATTGAGAATGGTATAGTAAAAAATAACTTGCATTTTTACCAACACAAACTAAAACTTATTGATAGTTGTGTTAAACAAAAAGACTTGCGTGACAATCTTTTTAGAAATGTTGCTGTGGATTATTTATTGAAACATGATATTGAGAAAAACAATGATACGTTTATTAGCAATTTTCATGAATACTCTCAAGAGAATAAACATATTACTGAAATAGATGCACTTTACAAAAGCATCAAGGAAATACAGCCAAATAAAGAAGTTCCAAATCTCCTTGTTTATGATACTAAAGGAAATGAAGTTCTATTAAAAGAAATAACCGCTTCTCCAAGCAAAGTTGTATTCTATTTTTGGTCCAGTACACAAAAAAAGCATTTTGATAATATAACAGAACATATTTCCAAACTATCTGATAAACATCCAGAATATGAATTCGTTGGTATTAGTGTAAAAACTGATTTGAAAAGATGGTTGGCTCTAATAGAGTCCAAGGGCTTGGATGAATCAAAACAATATAGAGCAACAGATTATGATAAATTAGTTCATACCATGATCGTTTTTGATCCTAATAAGGCATTTATTGCAAAAGATGGTATGGTCGTAGATGCTTTTGCCAATCTATATACTTCATTTTAATAAAAACTTTCCAAGCAATAAAAAAAGCCTTGGTTTCCCAAGGCTTTTTTGTTTATTAATTTGAACTTTAATTTCCTTTTTGGTAATCGGCTAAAAACTTAGCAAGACCACTGTCTGTTAAAGGGTGTTTTAATAAACCTTCGATAGAAGACAAAGGCCCTGTCATTACATCAGCTCCAATTTTAGCACAGTCAATAACATGCATGGTATGTCTAATAGATGCAGCCAATATTTCTGTTTCAAAAGCATAATTATCATAAATCAATCTGATTTCAGAAATCAAATGCAAACCATCCGTTGATATATCATCCAAACGACCAAGGAAAGGAGAAACATATGTAGCACCTGCCTTAGCAGCTAAAAGTGCTTGCCCAGCTGAAAATACCAATGTTACATTAGTTCTTATTCCTTTATCAGAAAAATATTTGCACGCTTTAACACCATCAGCAATCATAGGTAACTTTACCACGATTTGCTCATGCAACTCAGCCAATTCCTCTCCTTCTTTAACCATATTAGCAAAATCAGTAGAAATAACCTCGGCACTAACATCACCATCAACAATATTACAGATATCAACATAATGTTTTAAGATATTGTCTTTACCTGTAATTCCTTCTTTTGCCATTAAGGATGGATTCGTAGTTACTCCATCTAAAACTCCCAATTCTTGAGCTTCTTTAATTTGTCCTAAATTGGCCGTGTCTATGAAAAATTTCATGCTATACTTTGATTTAAATTATTATCTATATTCTTTAAAGGTGCAAAATTACAACTTATAATGATTTAGCAATAGTTTCTCATATACTTTATCTGGTAAAACCATTTTTAAAACAATTGAGAACTTTTGTATGAATTCTCCAACTTTATAATGTACTTTGGGTTTCTTAGTTTTTATTATCTTATAAACTTGCTCTGCCACCTCTAAGGGATTCCCCCCACTATCAACATGCTCATTCATCATTTTTAAAGTATTACCATAATTCTTCTTGTAGGGTGAATCATTGAGGAACGGTGCTTGGTATCTACCAGCTGCTATATTTGTTGCAAAATCCCCAGGGGCCAAATTGGTCATTTTAATTCCAAAGTCCTTGATTTCCATTCTAAAAGCTTCGGTAATAAGTTCCAAAGCACCTTTGGTAGCAGAATAGATTCCCCTGAATGGAAGCCCCATATAACCCGCAATAGAGGTTATGTTAATAATTATCCCTTCTTTTTGTTCTCGCATATGTGGCAAAACTGCCTTAATCATGTGTAAAGGACCATGGAAGTTTGTATCAAATGCTTTTAGAATTTCTTCATGTGGCGTTTCTTCGATTGGACCAGTTATACCAACCCCAGCATTATTTATTAAAACATCTATTCTTCCCTCTTTCTCTGCTATGTATTTAACCGCATCGTCAATGCTATCAATTTTCCTAACGTCTAACTGCACCAATTCAAATTCATTGAACTCTTTATAATTCATCAAATTTCTTGTGGTACCGTAAACTGTGAGCCCTTTAGATTTCAAATAAATGCCTATTGCTTTTCCAATTCCAGATGAACCTCCAGTAATCAATACAACTTTACCATTCATAATAGTGTAATATGTATGCAAATAAAGCAATAAATAAGGGAAAGAAAAAAGGAAGAAGTTACGGCAGACTTTTGGGTACAAAAAAAGGCAAGCTACCTACATCGCACCGCTACAACCGCTTACCCTTGCTGCGTTCCCACCCTGGGGGATTCTGCAGGAGCTGGTCGTGTAGGACTTGCCAACGGCAAATATACAACCTTTTAAATTTGATGCAATCGTTTTACTTTCTAATTTTTATTGGATAACTTGCCAGTAAATACATTGTACAAAATGAATTTTTATAAATTTTTAGCACTCAGTTCATTAACCTTTTTGCTTAATGCATGTGGAGGAGGTAATATTCCAATTTCTGAACTTTTTTCTATACAGTTAGAAGGAAATAAAAATGTTTTTAGTCAAAATCAAACTGTTGCTATAAGCTTAAAAAATATTAAAGGAAAAAAGGTAAACAATGTAGTTTACTCATTTGATGGGCAAGAACTTTCTGTTATAGACAACAAAATTACACTTAGTACTCCCAAACTGGGAAACAAAACAATAAAGGCAAGCATAGAGTATGAAAATGGTTCTGGAGAGATTTTAAAAGATATTAAGGTATTGTCCGCAACTTCTCCAGAAGTGTATACTTATGAAATTATAAATACATATCCCCATGATAATAAAGCTTTTACTCAAGGGTTAGAATTTCAAAGAGATACTTTATATGAAAGTACTGGAAAAAAAGGGGGTTCATCCCTTAGAAAGGTAAATTTTAAAACAGGTGAGGTCATTGAGCAAATTGATTTGGAAGATGCTTTCTTTGGTGAGGGTATTACGATTTTAAATGGTAAAATTTATCAATTAACATGGAAAAGTGGAACTGGTTTTGTATACGATTTAAATGAATTCAAAAAAATAGATAGTTTTAAATATGGACAGAGCAAGGAAGGTTGGGGCTTTTGTAATGATGGTGAAAAACTATATAAGAGTGATGGCTCTGAAAAAATATGGATACTGAACCCAGATACGCTTATTGAAGAAGACTATCTAGAAATTGTTACTAACAAATCAATTTTTAACAAGGCAAACGAGCTGGAATATGTAAACGGAAAAATCTATGCCAATGTATATGAAAAGGAAAGCATGATGATTATAGATGCAGCAAGCGGGGCTATAGAAGGCGTTGTTAATTTTGGTGGTCTAAAAAAATTGGTGACTAAAGGAGAAAATTGGGATGAAGTCAATTCTGTATTGAATGGCGTTGCATACAACCCCACTAGAGAGTCATTTTTTGTTACAGGCAAGTACTGGGATAAACTCTTTGAGGTTAAATTGATGAAAAAGTAATGAATGTCCATGAAAAAATTATTCAAGTTCAAGAAAGTGATTTGGATGATTTAAACCATGTTAACAATGTGCAGTACGTATATTGGATACAAGATATTTCTAGAGAGCATTGGCAACTACTAGCTCCAAAGGAAATACAAGATTCTGTAATTTGGGTCGTTATTAATCATAACATAACTTACAAAAATGCAGCTAAATTAAATGACCAAATTATTGTCCATACATATGTGGCCAAAACTGAGGGTTGTTTTTCAATTAGGGCTGTAAAAATGTATAATAAGAAAACTGGTGATTTATATGTTCATTCTGAAACCAAATTTTGCTTACTCAATGCCAAAACTTTTAAACCAATGAAAGTCACAAAAGACATTGAGGGAATTTTTTCAAACTAAATCCCCACGCAACTTGCTATGCGAAAATATTTATTTGGTCTAGTAGTAATTATTTTAATTCTAGTATGGAGTTCTTGTCGTAAGAATTTTGACTATCAAACCAGTGCAGGAAATTTAGAGTTTTCCAAGGACACTGTCTATTTAGACACTGTTTTTACCAATATTGGCACTAGCACCTATTCTTTAAAAGTATATAACAAAAGTAATATTGATGTTCTTATACCATCCATTCAATTGGCAAATGGGCAAGGAAGTAGTTATAGATTAAATGTAGATGGATTGGCTGGCAAAGAGTTTCAAGACATTCCAATTTTGGCAAAGGACAGTATTTTTATTTTTATAGAAACAACATTTGATGTAACTCCCACAAATGAAAAAGAATTTTTATATACAGATGCATTACAATTTTCATCAGAAGGCAATATGCAAGAGGTACAATTGGTGACTTTAGTTAAAGATGCCGTTTTCTTATATCCGAAAAAATTATCCAATGGCAGTAAAGAGTCGTTGCTTTTAGGAAATGATGAAAATGGAAATGAAATCCGTGTTGAAGGATTTGTTCTTGAGCCACCCCTACTAACGTTTACCAATGAAAAACCATATGTAATATATGGTTATGCGGCTGTTCCAGAAAACGAAACTTTGATAGTTGATGCCGGATGTAGAGTATATTTTCATGAAAATTCTGGTATAATTGTGCAAAACACTGCTTCTATTAATGTTATGGGAGAACTTAGTGATAATCAAAAAAAGCTAGAAAAAGAAGTCATATTTGAAGGTGACCGTTTGGAGCCAGAATTTGAATATACTCCAGGACAATGGGGAACCATATGGATAGCGCCAGGAAGTATAGATAATAAAATAAATTATTTAACAATAAAAAACGCGTCAATCGGCTTGTTTGTGGAAGGAGATGGAGTGTTGAACACCCCTACTCTTTCTATTAAAAACTCTCAAATACACAACAGTTTAAATATTAATCTTTGGGCAAGAACGGCATCTATTACTGGAGAAAATCTTGTCTTAGGAAACGCTGGCGTTTCTTCTCTCTATTGTAATTTAGGTGGTTCATATACATTTACACATGCCACCATTGCAAATTATTGGAACAATGGTTTTAGAAACACCCCTTCGCTCTTAATTGATAATTTTGTTGAAACTGAAACTTCTATTTTATCTAAAGATTTAATGAATGCGGATTTCATAAACTCTATAATTGATGGTAACAATAGCCATGAGTTGATTTTAGGAAATAATAATTCTTTTTCTTTTAATTATACATTTAAGAATTGCTCTATAAAGTTCAATGAATCATCAGCACAGTTTCAAGAAAATCCATTATATGATTTTAACAACTCATCTTTGTATAACTCCATTTTATTAAATGTGGATTCAGGTTTTTTGGAAGTACAGAAAAATAATTTCAAAATTGATGAAGATTCACAAGTAATAGGCAAAGCAGATGTTGGCAATTCACAAACTATACCAATAGATATTTTAGGAAATGATAGAACAACTTCTCCAGACATTGGAGCTTATGAATTTGTTCCAAATAATTAGAAATTTTATTATTTGTAGTCTTTTTCTTTCAATATGTATTGATTTTCAGCATTTTAACATAGAAACCATACATATTCTATGGTTTATCTTTAATGTGGTGATAATCAGAATCTTTAATTTTATTATCCATACAGAGAATCCATGGAATATACGTTTATAGTTATTGATTCTAATGCAACTTCTAGCTTACAATTTCAACACTATTTGGAAGAGTATGGAGATTTCTCTTTTTATGGATTGGCAAAAGATAGTGTTGAGGGATTGAACATTATCTTAAAACATTTACCAGATGTGGTTTTTATCAATTTAGATAAAAATACCCAACAATATTATGAAATGGTAAATGAACTATACAAGTATGTATCCAATATGCCCATTATAATAGGTATGTCTAAAACCAAGAATCATGCTTATGACGCAATAAAGAATAATTTTTTTGATTATTGGTTGCTACCCTATAATGAGTTGGATATCCTTAAAACTTTAATGCGTTTAAAAAAACATGTCCCCAAAGAGAAAACGGCTTCAACTATTTGTTTGAAATCATATAGTGATTTTCAGTATTTGAATACAGATGAAATTCTTTATCTAAAGGCTGATAATAATGCTACTGATTTTATTATGAAAGATGGACGTACTATTAGTGCGTTTAAAACGTTAAAAACATTTGAAGGTAGTCTCCCTGAAAACTTTATAAGGGTTCACCAAAGTTATATTTTAAACATGGACTATGTGTCTAGAATAAATTACGGAAAAAGTATTTGCGCTTTAAAAATAGGTCAAGAACAACTTCCATTTTCCAAATCCTACAAAAAGAACATAGATTCTTTAAAAAAAGTATTGGCAAAAAATACAATCTCTACCTTAAATTAGTAAAATACTCACAAATAGTGACAGAATACTCATAGACTAATAGTGTTTGCTAAAGTCTACTTCTTCAAAAGGATATTCATCTTGTTCCATACTATTTTAGTTAAAAATTAAATATTTAACCTTTTAACACAAATAGATTATGAGAAAAGTAATGGGAATTTTAGCAGTAGCACTTATGAGTATGGGTTTATTTTCTTGTGAAGCAGACAATACTGATCAAGCATTATATGAAACTGAAGCTGGCGGTGGCACTAGTAACCCAACTGATGGTAGAGAGTAATTAATTTATTTAGATATAAAAAAAGCCTTACATCCATGATGTAAGGCTTTTTTTATATCTTGTATTCTTTAGTACAACCATGCTACCAACCAAAACCAAATACTTATTTTTTTTTATAAATTTCTTATTTTTTTTTATTGCTTGCCACAACAAAGAAAATATTGTGCAAAGTGATAAAGAACAAAAAATAGATAGTATTTTCTATTTAATCAATATTGAAGGTAGAAACCAAAATTTACCTACTACCTCTAGAAGGCGTGCTTTAGAAAAAGCTTCTACTAAAATGCAAGAAATTAATGATGATTCATTGCTTACTAAATACTACTCCCGCTTATCTCTTGCTTATTTACGGTTGCCTGATTCTGCATTATTTAGGGAAAACAACCATAAAACCATGGAGTTCTCTAGGATAGCTAAAGACACTATTGTTCATGCAGAAGTGCATTGGGATTTAGCACAATTTCATAGAGACCATGGAGTCCAAGATAGTGCCTACTACAATTTTAATGAAGCCTTGAAACTATACCAATCTTTGGGTAATAATCTTTATGCAGGAAGAATGTTAAACAACATGGCTTCTGTACAATTAGATATCAAAGATTATACTGGTAGTGAAATAAATACAATTAAGGCTATTGAGTTGTTAAAGCCCTTGAAAGCATATGAAAGATTATTCTATTGTTATAACAATCTTGGTTCAGTAAGTTTGAAAATTAACGAGTACAATGAGGCATTAAAATATTTTAATGAAGCATTAAACTACCTTAACAAAACAGATAAAAAACATGTTTTTTTCGCAACAGTAAACAACAATATATCTCAAGCCTACCAAGAAATGGAAGAACATGAAAAGGCTCTAGAGGGATTTAATAAAGTGCTAAGAATAGATAGCTTGCAATACAAAAACCCAAAAGAATATGCCCTTGTTTTAAATAATTTAGGATATAGCAAGTTTAAAATAAATGACACAACTGAGCTTCCTGAGCTTTTTTTAAGTGCAATAAAAATACAAGACAGTTTAGAGTATATATGGGATGCTTCAATAAGTTATAGCTCATTGGCAGAGTATTATCTACACCAAGAAGATTCTATCAGTGCTATACATGCTTCTTTAAAAGCAAAGAGCAAAGCAATTCTAAGTGCTAATAATGATGAACTCTTAAAAACATTAAGACTCCTTCCTAATATAGACCCAAAAAATGCGGTTAAATATGTTAATGAATATATTACCCTCAATGATAGCTTGCAATATGAAGAGCGTAAAATAAGAAATAAATTTACCCGCATACGCTTTGAGACCAATGAGTTTATTGAACAAAATGAACTTTTGGACAAACAAAGACAACTATGGTTGGGCATTGCTATTATATCATTTTTATTGGGGGCGTTGTTATTTATCATTATATCCCAGCGTATTAAAACTCAAAAATTGCAATTCCAACAAAACCAGCAAAAAAGCAATGAAGAAATTTTTAACCTAATGCTTACCCAACAAGGGAAATTAGAAGAAGGAAAACATATTGAACAAAAAAGAATATCCGAAGAACTGCACGATGGCATTTTAGGGCAAATGTTGGGCATACGATTAATTCTTTCTGGTTTGAACAAGAAAAAAGATGATAAAGCCATAATACAAAGAGAAGAGTTAATTAAAAAACTCCAATTAATCGAGGAAGAAATAAGGGGTATTTCACATGAACTAAATTATAATTCACATGACAAAGTCAACAACTTTATACTTTCTTTACAAGACTTACTAAATACAATTGGGGAATCTGCAAATTTATCCCATAATTTTACCTATAATGAAGACTTAGATTGGGATCAATTACTGGGTGATGTTAAAATTAATATCTATAGAATTGTACAAGAAAGTTTACAAAATTGTGTTAAGCATGCACAAGCCAAAAATATCAATGTGAATTTTGACACTGAAGATGGTAATATAATAATCACTATTATAGATAATGGAAAAGGGTTTATAACCAAGAAAAGACGTAATGGAATTGGATTAAAAAATATTTCCTCTAGAATAAAAAAACTAAATGGTTCTTACTCCATTAAGAGTAAAATTGGAAAAGGTACAACTGTCACCCTAATAATACCCATAGATGGGAGTATGATATAGAACAAGATTTTGTATCTTGCGTAAGAAAAAACAATCAATTTTGTAGATGAAAAATGTAAGAATACTTGCTGTTGATGATCATGAAATGACAATTATTGGCTATAAGTTTATTTTAGAGGATATTGATTTTCAAGACTTTAAAGTCCATGTAGATATAGCCAATTCTTATGATGTAGGTCAAGAAAAAATTATAGCTTCAGGTAAATCATTGAAATATGATATTATATTTTTGGACATCCAATTGTTTTCATCAGATGAAAAAAGAATGCAAACTGGAGAGGATCTCGGGATTTTAGCCAGAGAGATTGTTCCAGAATCTAAAATTGTTTTCATGTCATCATTCAGTGACAATTATAGAATTAACAGTATTTTAAAATCTGTTAACCCAGATGGATACATGGTAAAATCTGATATTGATCCAAAATCACTGGAAGAATTAGTAAATACAATAATGACCTCCCCCCCCTATTATTCATCAAAAGCATTAGTGGCTATTAGAAAAAAAATGGCCAATGATATTGTTTTGGATGAAAACGACAGAAAAATACTTTACTACCTGTCTAAAGGAACTAAGACAAAAGATATAGTTTCATATGTTTCTATTTCATTGCCAAGCATTGAGAATAGGAAAAGACAGCTTAAAACAATCTTTGGAATTGACAAACAGAATGATCTTGCATTAATTACAGAAGCAAAGAAAAGAGGTTTTATTTAGCATTTTTACTCTTTTATTGATAAAATCACCTAAAAACCATACATATTTTATGGTTTTTCTATAAAATTTATCAATTTTAATACTATAATTTTGTTAAAGGCTCTTGTAATAATTCCCAATTATATGTCTTTAAAAGGAAACGTATATACAAATTCATTCCGTTTTAATATTGATAACACGGCTCATATAAAAGGTCTTGCCGAGTTTAAACATGAATTGGAAAAAGAATATTTTTGTAATCTTAATGTTCGTTCTTATTCATCCAATGATTTTTCAATTAATTTGGTATTGGAGCTGAACTTTAATATGAATCTTTCTGAAATGATTCAATATAATGACCTTCTTCACCTTGAAGAAAATATTTCTAAAATAAAAGACAAAGTAAAACTAACAGTCTTTAACAAATGTTTTGCTGATTTAGAAAAAATAAATAAGTGCACTATAGATATTGAAGAAATAAATATTTATACAACTCAAACATCATTTACAATACAAAAAATATATCCAAAAAGTATTCTAGAACAAATAGAATCTATTCTAGAAAAAATCATTGTACATCAAGCATCTTTTACCACATGTACATTGGAAGTCCCATACGAAGTATACATTCCTGTTTTTGAGGAAAATCAATTATCAGAAGTGAAAAATGGAAAAGGTATGGAGAATGATTATTTTAAATATTGGGGTTTATACATACAATCAAGAGACACAGCTATCATATATGACTTACATACAAGTAGTCAATTAAAGAATGATCTTTATATTCTAAGCCAGTAATAATATTAAAATCCTTTCAAATAGTTTTTTAGCTATTAAATAAAGGCCTGTTTTGCATTAGATGGTTTACTTTTTCCTTAACTGCACTTAAAACCGTTTCATCTTCAGGACTAAGAATTACTTCATCTACCAAATCTACAATAGTTTGCATATCATCTTCTTTTAGACCTCTTGTGGTGATTGCCGCAGTACCAAAACGGATGCCAGATGTAATAAAAGGTGATTTATCATCAAAGGGAACCATATTCTTATTTGCTGTTATCTCAGCTTTCACCAGTGCTTTTTCAGCATCCTTCCCTGTTATGTTCTTGTTTCTCAAATCAATCAACATCATGTGGTTATCTGTTCCACCGGATATGATTTTATAATCTTTTTCAACAAAAGCACTAGCCATTGCCGCTGCATTTCTTTTTACCTGTAACATATAATGCAAAAACTCATCAGACAAGGCTTCTCCAAACGCTATGGCCTTAGCGGCAATAATATGTTCTAAAGGCCCTCCTTGGTTTCCAGGAAAAACAGCCAAATCTAACAAAGCTGACATTTTTCTAAGATTTCCGTTCTTTAATTTTATGCCAAATGGGTTCTCAAAATCTTCACCCATTAATATAAGACCTCCCCTAGGTCCTCTTAATGTTTTATGGGTTGTAGTTGTAACAATATGGCAATGTGGAATGGGATCGCTTAGAATTCCTTTTGCAATCAAACCTGCTGGATGAGAGATGTCTGCCAACAAAAGAGCATTAACACTATCTGCAATCTCTCTAAAACGCTTAAAATCCATATCTCTAGAATACGCAGATGCTCCGGCAATAATTAATTTTGGGTTTTCTTTACTTGCGATTTCTTGAATTTTGTCATAGTTAAGCTCACCTGTTTCTTCATCAACTCCATAAAAAACAGGATTATATAATCTACCAGAGAAATTTACAGGGGAACCATGGGTTAAATGGCCACCATGAGATAAATCGAAACCTAAAATTGTATCTCCAGGTTTTAAACATGCATGATAAACCGATGCATTAGCTTGAGAACCAGAATGTGGTTGAACATTGGCATATACCGCACCAAACAATTCCTTTGCCCTATCAATGGCAATTTGTTCTATTACATCTACCACTTCGCAACCGCCATAATATCTTTTCCCAGGATATCCCTCAGCATATTTGTTGGTAAGAACAGACCCAGCAGCCTCCATAACCTGTGGGCTTACAAAATTCTCTGAAGCTATTAACTCAACACCATTACTTTGACGTTCTTTTTCTTCTGTAATTAAATCAAATATTCTATTATCTCTTTGCATCTTTTGCCTATTGAATAAGGCGCAAAAATACAAATTGTACATTGTTAAATAAAAGAAATATTATAATAGATTAGAAACTTATTAAACACAAATAAACAATTCCTCATAGAATAAAATAAGTATATAAAAGAGAAATTATCAGAAAGAATAATAGTTATTTAAAATGTAGTAAAATAGAGCATTTCACCAGATTTATAAGATATTACATCGTTTTACGTTAGCATTTAAGTTGGTTTTGGCACGGCAATTGAATTCCACCTACGAAACCCTTAAAATGTATTATTATGAAAAAAGCATTACTTTTTAGTATCGTCATTGTTTTTTTAATCGCTTGCGGAGGGGTCAAAAAAACACAAGAAGCTATCAACACTGGAAATTATTACAGTGCAATTAACAAGGCTTTAAAGAACTTAGCAGATAACAAAACAAAAAAAGGGCATCAGCCATATGTTTTATTATTGGAGGAGGCTTTTGAAAAGAATATGTCACAAGAATTGGAACGTATCTCCTTTTTACAAAAAGATGGAACCCCAGCAAATTTTGAAGCAATCTATAATGGGTATACTAACCTTAGAAGTATTCAAGAAAGAATAAAGCCAATTCTGCCTTTACCAATTTTTGATGAAGATAGAAATGCCCGATTTGCATTTAAGGATTATAACAGTAAAATCATAAGCGCTAAAAATAACTTGTCTGACTATTTATACCAAAATGGATTGACGTTGATGGAGAATGCTGTTGAAAAATATGATTTTAGAAAAGCATATGAAGATTTTAAATATTTAAACAAAATAAATCCTGGGTATGCAGACAGCAAACAAAAAATGGAAGAAGCATATAATAAAGGACTGGATTTTGTAAAAGTAGGTATGGTAAATGATACGGAACAAATAATTCCAGAGCGCTTGCAAGAAGAACTTTTAAACTTTAACACATACGGATTGGATAATCTATGGACGGAATACCATACTTCTCCATTAAATGAAATAAAGTATGATTATGAAATGCAGGTGGCTTTTAAGGACATTAGCATATCTCCAGAACAAATAAAAGAGCTACAAATAATTAAGGAAAAACAAATTAAAGATGGTTTTAGTTATGTTCTTGATTCTAATGGAAATGTAGTAAAAGATAGTCTTGGAAATGATATTAAAGTTGACAAGTTCAAGACCATAAGATGTGATTTTTATCAATTTGAACAATTTAAATCTGCCCAAGTAGTAGGTAAGGTAAGTTTTATAGATTTAAAATCTAAACAACAATTAAATTCTTACCCATTGAGCAGTGAATTTGTATTTGAGCATATTTATGCAAATCATGATGGAGATAAAAGAGCATTGGAGAACAGCCAATTACCACTATTAAATCTAACACAAATGCCATTTCCAAGTAATGAACAAATGGTTTATGATGCTGGAGAAGATTTAAAGGCTAGATTAAAAGAAATAGTAAAGAGACATCATTTTAATTAAAAAAAGCCCTGTTTAACAACAGGGCTTTTTTATATGTAATCTTCAATTTTAATATCTGATATGGCACCATGCGAAGCATGGGTAACAACCGCTTCATTTTTAATAATAAGTAATTGCGGAGATTGATGTATAACTTGAAACTTATAACCTGTTTCGTTTGAAACCTCTCTGTATTTATGCAAATCCAAATAATAAACATCCACACTATTCTCTGGTGCGTTATATCCACCAGTGAACATCTTTAATACCATTCTACTAATACCACATGTGGTGGAATGCTTAAAAATAGCCTGAGCCTTATCGTTAGATTTACTTTTTATCTCCTCCAACTGCTCTATTGTTGTTAAAGGGATCCATGGAAAAGTTACTTCTGCATTTTTAACATCTTCTGTACTTTTTCCAAATAAGTTCTTAAATAATGTCATTAATATGATTTTTCTTTAAGTCGTGCAAAACAAGCATACTTACATTCTGCCGAAATGTCTTGAAAATAAAGGTTGTAACCGCCATTTTGTCTGTCCTTCTTAATTGGTAAGATTGTTGAAACCTATATTCTGAAAGCAAAAATAACAGAAAAATATAACTATATGAACTTTAATAATTTCACTATAAAATCACAAGAAGCTATACAGCAAGCACAACAACTTGCACAAGAGCTTGGCCATCAACATATAGAGAATGAGCATTTCTTTAAAGCCATTTTAGAAGTTGATGAAAATGTACTACCCTTTATTTTAAAGAAGTTGGATGTTAATGTTTCCCTCATCAAACAAATATTGGAAAAAGAGTTGGAAAGTTTTCCAAAGGTCTCTGGTGGAGAAATAATGGCCTCTCGTGAAGCTGGAAAAACTTTAAATGAAGCCAGTATTGTTGCAAAACAAATGGAGGACGAATTTGTTTCTATTGAACATCTATTGTTGGCTATTTTTAAATCAAAAAGTAAAATTGCCCAAATCTTAAAGGACCAGGGTGTTACCGAAAAAGATTTGAAAGCTACAATTACAGAGTTGAGAAAAGGCGGAAAAGTAACCTCTCAAAGTGCGGAGGACACGTATAACTCACTAGAAAAGTATGCCAAGAATCTTAATGCAATGGCAGATAGCGGAAAGTTAGACCCTGTTATTGGTAGAGACGAAGAAATTAGGCGTGTATTGCAAATATTATCTAGACGCACTAAGAACAATCCTATGCTAGTAGGTGAACCTGGAGTTGGTAAAACAGCAATTGCAGAAGGTTTAGCACATAGAATTGTGCAAGGAGATATTCCCGAAAACCTAAAGGATAAAATTCTTTATTCTTTGGATATGGGGGCATTGATTGCTGGAGCAAAATATAAAGGTGAGTTTGAAGAACGATTAAAATCTGTAATTAAAGAAGTAACTTCATCAGATGGAAATATCATATTATTTATTGATGAAATACACACACTAGTCGGTGCTGGTGGCGGACAAGGAGCCATGGATGCTGCTAATATTTTAAAGCCGGCATTAGCAAGAGGTGAACTAAGAGCTATTGGTGCAACGACTTTGGACGAATATCAAAAATACTTTGAGAAAGACAAGGCTCTTGAAAGAAGGTTCCAAAAAGTTGTGGTAGATGAACCAGATACTGAAAGTGCCATTTCAATTCTTAGAGGGATCAAAGAAAAGTATGAAGCACATCATAAAGTCCGTATTAAGGATGAAGCAGTAATTGCTGCTGTGGAACTATCTCAGCGCTATATTACAAACCGTTTTTTGCCAGATAAGGCAATTGACCTAATGGATGAAGCTGCTTCTAAGCTTAGAATGGAAATTAACTCCAAACCAGAAGAATTGGATGTGTTGGATAGACGAATCATGCAATTGGAAATTGAGATTGAAGCTATAAAAAGAGAGAATGACATGTCTAAACTCAAGGCTTTAAATGTAGAAATTGCAAACTTAAAAGAGGAGCGCAATGAAATCTTTGCTAAATGGGAAAGTGAAAAAAACGTGGTGGATAATATTCAAAAAACAAAACATGATATAGAGAATTTTAAAGTTGAAGCCGAGCGGGCAGAACGTAACGGTGACTACGGTAAAGTTGCAGAATTACGGTATGGGAAAATTAAAGAAGCCCAAGAAAATTTGGAATTACTCCAAAAGGAGTTAGAAATTCAGCAAGAGGTAGGTACCTTAATTAAAGAAGAGGTTACAAATGAGGATATTGCAGAAGTAGTAGCCAAATGGACCGGAATACCAGTTCAGAAAATGTTACAAAGCGAACGTGAAAAATTATTGAGCTTGGAAGATGTGCTTCATAAAAGAGTAGTCGGTCAAATTGAAGCCATAGAAGCTGTGTCCGATGCTGTTAGGAGAAGTAGGGCTGGGTTACAAGATACAAAGAGACCTATTGGATCTTTCTTATTCCTTGGAACAACAGGGGTGGGAAAAACTGAGCTTGCCAAAACATTGGCTGCTTATTTGTTTGATGATGAGAACGCAATGACAAGAATAGATATGAGCGAATACCAGGAAAGGCATTCTGTTAGCAGATTAGTGGGAGCACCTCCTGGATATGTTGGGTATGATGAAGGGGGGCAATTAACCGAGGCTGTTAGAAGAAGACCCTATTCTGTAATATTGCTGGATGAGATTGAAAAAGCGCATCCAGATACTTTTAATGTTTTGCTTCAAGTATTGGATGAAGGCAGGCTAACAGATAACAAAGGGCGAGTAGCAGATTTTAAGAACGCAATCATAATCATGACTAGTAATATGGGAAGTCATATTATTCAAGAAAAATTTGAAAAAGTACAAGATTTGGAAAAAGCTACTGAAGAGTCAAAAAATGAGGTTCTTGGGTTATTAAGGAAGGCTATTCGTCCAGAATTTTTGAATAGAATAGATGATATTATAATGTTTACCCCATTAAGTTTAGATGACATTACTAAAATTGTGAAACTTCAATTAGGGCAGCTAAAAAGAATGGTAGCAAAACAACATATTACAATTGATGCTACTGATGAAGCTATTTCATATTTGGCAGAAAAGGGATATGACCCTCAATATGGAGCACGACCAATAAAAAGGTTAATCCAGAAAGAAGTCCTTAACAATTTGTCTAAGGAACTCCTTGGAGGAAAAATAAAAGCTGATAGTATTATTCTAATCGATTCTTTTGATAACCATTTGGTTTTCAGAAATCAAAATGAACTAGTTAAATAAAATTCTAAATCAACAATAAAAAGGCATTCAAATTACGGATGCCTTTTTTTATTTAAAATATATACCATACAGTATATAGATTTTTTATATTCGTAAAAAATAACTCTCTTAATGTCAACCAAAGCCCAAAAAACTACTGCTTATATTATTGAAACAGTAGCGCCTATTTTTAATAAGCATGGTTATATGGGCACAAGCATGAGCGATTTAACGGAGGCTACTGGTTTAACTAAAGGGGCCCTGTACGGGAATTTTGAAAACAAAGAAGCGCTGGCTCTTTCTGCTTTTGAATATAACAGCAAAAAATTACTGGGTTCCATTGATGAAAGACTAGAGATAGAAGGCACTGCTTTGGATAAGATTTTTTCCCTTACAAAATTTTTTAAGAATTATGATATTTTCACAAACGAACTAGGAGGCTGCCCAGTATTGAACACTGGTATGGATGCCCAAAACAATAATTCATTGTTGGCTGCAGCAGCTAAAGAAATTATTAAGGTAATTGAAGGTAAAATAGCCTTGGTTTTAGAAAATGGTGTAAACAATAATGAATTAAGGTTACCAGTACCGCCATTGCAATTTGCCAAGCAATTGTACACAATGTTACAAGGTGCTGTGGCAATGTCTTCCATGACAAAAGACCGAAAATATTTAATAAACACCGTAGCTTATCTAAATCTTTTGGTAACTAACGAAATCAAAAAATAGATTTCCTATTTTATTCTAAAAATCCATGTTCTATCTGGATATTTACCATTGAATTTACTTATTCTTGCCTGTTCGGCTTCTTCAATAGTGTTATATCTTTTTAAATACACATAATTATACTTATTAATACTACGATAAAAAGATTTAGGTTCTAAACCTTTATCCTCCAACGTTCTCATGAATTTCTCAAAATAAATTTTGGTTCTATATACATTGGCAATAAGGTAGTATCCAGGTTGTTGGTTATTTTCAGAAATAGCTTCTTCATAGTGCCCTCTTGTTTTAGCCTTGTTTTCTTCTAAAGTAGCCATATCATTTTCTTTAGCCTTATCAACTTGAGCCAACCTTACAGCTGCTATAGAATCCCTCAGTTTTTGTTCCAACGCTTTTTGTTTGGCAATTCTATCAAGTTCAGCCAACCTAACAGTATTTATTGAATCTTGTTTTTTCTGTTCCAATTCTTTTAAAGCAGCAATTCTATCCAATTCAGCTTTTCGCTTAGCTGCTTTCCTTTTAGCGGCTCTAGTTTGGACCAGTTTAACCTTATTAATTGAGTCACTTTTTTTCTGTTCTATTTCTTTTTGCATGGCTACCCTAGCCTCCGTTTCTTTAGCAAGTGCAATGGAATCCTGCTTTTTTTGTTCCTCTATAACAATTTCTTGTTTTCTTATAGTGGATATAGAGTCTAACTTCTTTTGCTCAAGAATAGCTGTTGAATCCACAATTTCTTCTTTCTCCTTCAATATCTCTTCTATTTCTGGAAGAACATCTTCCTCCTCTTCAATATCAAAGTCAACAACTTTTTTTCTTTCATCTGGCTTTCCAAAACTAAATGCAGAAACAATTTCAAAACTTGGGTCTTTATCTTTTATAGATGCATCTGTACCAAACTCAACTAAAGCACCCAAAGAAAACATCTTAAAAAGCTTTGCGCCGCCACCTACGGAAAATCCATAAAAATTATTATATCCCGTTTGAGCCCAAAATTTTGATGTTGAGAACAAGGTGATTAGCCCAACTTGAGTATCATATGTTGGGATAGACTTTATGTAAATTGAAGGTCTGATAAAAGAAATGCTATCTCCAAAAACCTCAATAGGAAAATCATAACTTGTATGGCCTAAATAAATTTTATCTGAAGAATATGATTCATCGCTAGAAAGCGTTACAAAATTCTCTGAAGTAAGTCCTAAGGTGAATTTATCTATATTCAACTTAATTCCAGGGGCAATTTGAACTATGAATTCATTATTGATTTCCAATTGCGGTAATTGAATATTTGGGTCTGGTAGAAAAATATCATTGGCGAATTCTTGTTGAAACCCAAATATGTTAGTTCCAATTGCAATATTAGTGTTTGGACCTAAACTAATATCATAGGCTAAATTTACAACCCCTCCAGTTTGAAGAAATGCACCCGTATTATGCTGAATGAAACCTGCTCCTATTCCAAAATTTCGAGATATGCTCCCATTATAATTAACAAATATAGAAGTTGGATCTCCATCTATAGTTTGCCATTGCCACCTATTCCATAATGAGACTGAGTGTTTATTTTTTCTATTCAAAAAAGCTGGATTAAACAAACTGGGGTTATACTCGGTCAGATTATGTTGCCTATAGTCAACTGGAAGTTCTACTCCCTGACCATAGGAAGATATAAATATAGTTAGGAATAAAATGGTTGCCAGTGTTTTAAGCATATGCAAAAAAACAAAAAACAGATAGTATTACATACTATTTTCTAGTATATTTAGTTAAATAAATAGTAGAATTGACTCAAATATGAATTTTATTAAAGCTCTTGTATTTTCACTTCTTTTTGTTGTTTTTTTTAATTGTAAAGAAGACAAAGAACCTATTTCCAGTGCTGAACCCGTTGTATCTACCTTTTATTTTATTAGGCATGCGGAAAAAGATAGAAGTAATCCTGAAAATGAAGACCCAGAATTGAACCAAGATGGTCTTGGAAGAGCAATTCGTTGGGCAGAAGTATTGGACGATGTCGACTTAACTGCAATTTACACCACGGATTATGAAAGAACTTCTATGACCGCAGCTCCTGCGGCTGTTAAAAAAGATATTATAGTTCAATACTACAATCCTCAAAATATTGATGTTGAACAATTTAAAGTGGATAATTTAGGAGGTAATGTGTTAGTAGTTGGGCATAGTAATACAACACCAGATTTGGTAAACAAAGTTATTGGAGTTGAAAAGTATGAGGCCATGGATGATTACGACAATGGGAGCCTTTTTATTGTAAGAATTATTGATGGTATCCCAACAGATACACGCCTACATATCAATTAAGCCTACTTACCATTACATTTTCCAATTCTATCTTGGATAATAATTCCAATTCTTCTTTTTCAAAGGCCTTATCTACAGTATAAATGGATACTTTTTCTTCCTTTGGTTTGTAATTATTATAATCAACAAACCTTATTCCATTAACATACCTTTCATTATATGCCTCTCTAAAACGAATACCACCACCATTTACATGAAACTCGTACGCCAAATAATCGGGCTTAAAAGTTTCTTTGTTGAACCAATAGATGTATACATCATCAAAATCATCCCCTCCACCTTCTTGATCAAAAGTAATTTTAACTTTATAATAGTCTTTGCCCTTAATAGTTACATCTTCTAACAATTCTTTATTCACGGCCTTGGCATTAAGGCCATATGGAAGGTTTGCAAAATAGTGTACGGAGTTTACAGAATTAGAATAAGAATTAGCAAGCGAATCTGGAACCATGACCATATTTTCATCAACATAACGGCAAAATTCTTTGGGCTCTTTTATATCAACAATTAATGCTGAATCTTTGGCAAAAATCCTTTTTAGGATTTTTCTATTCTCAATCTGTTCAGAATGATATTCTTTATCTCTAAAATTAAAATATAGATTGCTTTTTTCATACAAATCCCCCCCACTAACTTCAATGGAAGCATCCACAATTTCCTGAACGTTTTTAGTTACAGATTTAGATTCTTCTTTACATCCAAATAAAAAAATCAAACCCAATAGTATAAAACAAAATTTTTTCATTCTTTTTATTTATTCTGTTCGAAAAAACATAACACTCTTTACAAAGATAATAGGTGAAATCTAATCTTTTATAAAATCTTTAATCACATATTTATTCTATTTTTGCCCAACAGATGCAGAAAAACATTAACATAAAGAATAAAAAGGCCAAATTTGAATATGACCTTTTGGAAACGTTCATTGCTGGTATTGTCCTCTCTGGCACAGAAATTAAATCCATTCGTTTAGGTAAAGCCTCTATTTCTGAAAGTTTTTGTGAGTTCAATGAGAAAGGTGAGTTATTTGTAATAAATATGCAAGTTGATGAATACATGCATGGTTCTCATTACAATCACAAACCAAAAGCAGAACGGAAACTGTTATTGAACAAACAAGAGCTAAAAAAAATGCGTAAAGAAGTTACCACTTCTGGCAACACAATAGTTCCTTTAAATCTTTTTGTTAATGACAATGGATTGGCAAAAATTAAAATTGCTTTGGCCAAAGGAAAAAAACTTTATGATAAAAGGGAAACTATCAGGGATAGGGACAATAAAAGGGACTTGGACAGAATAAAAAAGAATTTTAATAATTAATTCTTGTTCTCTAAAAGTGGCACAAACTTAAAAGAACCTAATTCTTTCTTTTCAAATTCCTTATCAGATTTCCTTACAAAAAGTGTCATTACTTGTTCATCCACACCAACAGGGATTACTAACCTTCCTCCTACTTTTAGTTGAGACATTAATGCCTTAGGAACTTCTGGTGCTCCTGCAGTTACAATAATTCCATCAAAAGGAGCTTCTTCTGGCAACCCTTTATAGCCGTCACCAAAAATTATTTTCTTTGGTCTATACCCCATTTTTCCAAAAAATAGCTTCGTCTTTTTAAAGAGTTCTAATTGTCTTTCAATTGTATAAACTTTAGCTTTTAAATGAAGTAAGACAGCTGTTTGATAGCCACTACCAGTGCCAATCTCCAATACTATAAAATCAGGTTTTATTTTTAATAGTTCCGTTTGAAAAGCAACAGTGTAAGGTTGGGAAATAGTTTGGTCCGCTCCTATTGGAAATGCCTTGTCTTGGTAGGCATGGTCCTCAAAACCACTATCTAGAAATAAATGCCTGGGTATCCTTTTTATTGCATTTAAAACATCAACATCTTTAATTCCCTTAACAGATAATACATCTGCCAATTTATTACGCATTCCTTGATGCTTTAAAGTATCTTTCAATAGTTTGTTTTTGGTATTGCAAAGTTAAAAAAACTAAGTCTTTTCTTAATCTATGTTTCAAATAAATATTGACAATTTCTACTTCTTTAATATAGATTAAATATTGGGGAATGGCTACATATTCCTATTTTTGAAAAAACATTTTTTATGCTCAAAGTTGGAGTTTTAGGCGCTGGACATTTAGGTAAAATTCATTTACGTCTTCTCAATGAATCCAAAAAATATAATTTAGTCGGTTTTTATGACCCAGATGAAATCAATGGTAAAAAAACTTCTGATGAGTTTGGGTACAAATACTATGATAATATCAATACACTCATAGAAGATGTAGATTTAATTGATATTGTAACCCCAACCCTTTCCCACTATGACTGTGCAAAAAAAGCTATGGAGAAAGGCAAACATGTTTTTATAGAAAAACCCATTACCAATACATTAGAAGAAGCGGAGACCTTACTTGCATTGGAAAAAAAATATAACGTTAAAGGCCAAGTTGGGCATGTAGAGCGTTTTAATCCAGCTTTTACTGCTGTAAAGGATAAGATTGAAAATCCTATGTTTATTGAAACTCACAGACTCGCAGAATTTAATCCAAGAGGGACTGACGTTCCTGTGGTGCTAGATTTAATGATACATGATATTGATGCAATTCTAAGTGTTGTAAACTCTGAGGTGAAGAAAATAAATGCCAGTGGTGTGTCTGTAATTAGCAAATCACCGGACATTGCTAATGCAAGGATTGAGTTTGAAAATGGCTGCGTTGCCAACCTTACAGCAAGCCGAATTTCATTAAAAAGCATGCGTAAATCACGTTTCTTTCAACGTGATGCTTACATCTCTGTTGACTTCTTGGAAAAGAAAGTAGAAGTCGTAAAAATGCAGGATTCCCCAGAAAAACCTGGGGACTTTGATATGATACTTCAAAATGCTGAAGGTGAAAAGAAACAAATCTATTTTGAAAATCCTGAAATAGAAGCTAACAATGCTATTTTGGATGAATTGGAAACCTTTGCTGATGCAATCACTAATAATACGGTGCCAGTGGTATCTTTGGAGCAAGGGACAAAAGCATTAAATGTGGCTTTGCAAATTATTAAATCTTTTAAAAACTAAGGATGAATATAGTTGCAGTACTTGGAGCAGGAACAATGGGAAATGGTATAGCTCATGTTTTTGCCCAATATGGATATAAGGTTAATTTAATTGATGTTTCTAAAAACTCTCTCGATAAAGCAATTGCAACCATTAACAAAAATTTAGACCGAATGGTTCTCAAAGAATTGATTGATGAACCAAAAAAAAGTAATACTCTAAATAATATATCCGTTTTCACCAATATTCATAAAGGTGCTAAAAATGCGGATTTAGTAATTGAAGCTGCAACAGAAAATTCAGAAATAAAGAAAAATATTTTTAAAGAGCTTGATGCTGTTTGCAAAAAGGATGCAATTCTAGCATCAAACACTTCTTCTATTTCCATAACCGAATTGGCTAATGAAACCACTAGACCAGAAAATGTTATTGGTATGCATTTTATGAACCCTGTTCCGCTAATGAAATTGGTAGAGGTCATAAAAGGTAAAGAAACCTCACCTATCGCTGTGCAAACTATAATGGAACTTTCAAAAGGGTTAGATAAAATTCCTGTTGAAGTAAATGACTTTCCAGGGTTTGTAGCAAACCGAATATTAATGCCCATGATTAACGAGGCTATTGAGGCTTTACAAGATGGGGTTTCTGGCGTTGTGGAAATTGATACTGTTATGAAACTGGGAATGGCACACCCAATGGGGCCTTTGCAATTGGCCGACTTTATAGGGCTAGATGTATGTTTGTCTATATTGAATGTTATGTATCAGGGTTTTGATAATACAAAATATGCTCCGTGCAATTTGCTTATACAAATGGTTAAAGAAGGAAAACTGGGTGTGAAATCTGGGGAGGGTTTCTATGATTATTCCACCTCAAAAAAGGCTGAGACTGTCTCAGCACAATTCAGATAAAAATGGCCATTGTCAAACCATTTAAGGCAATAAGACCTTCAGAGGACAAAGCAGCATTAGTGGCTTCTCGTTCCTATCAAACATATTCAAAAAAAGAGCGCAAAGGTATTTTAATGCTCAATCCATTTTCATTTTTACATATTATCAACCCAGGCTTTAAATTAAAAAAGAAAGTGTCTGGTACAGAACGGTTCAAATTGGTACACCAAAAATACTTAGAATTTTTACAGGACAATATTTTAATGAAAGATGCCAAGGACAGTTTTTATATCTATCAAATTGAGAAAAAAGAGTTTACTTCTTGTGGCATTTTTTGTGGAACCAGTGTGGCCGATTACCAAAATAATGTCATTAAGAAACATGAAGAAACCATGCAACCCAGAGAAGAACTATTTGCCAATTATTTGGCAAGTGTTGGTTTTAATGCAGAAGCTGTCTTAATGACTTACCCGGACAACGAATTGATTTCCAGTATCATTCAAAACAAAAAAAAGGAAGAACCCAATTCCTTTTTTACAACCACCGATAAGGTTATACATAAAATATGGGTGGTTTCGGACCGTGAAACCGTTGAACTCATTCAAAAAGAATTTAGCAAAATGAATTCCATTTATATTGCTGATGGACATCATAGAAGCGCTTCTTCAAACTTGCTTGCCTTAAATTCATTGAAAAACAATCCAACCCATTCAGGAGCTGAACCATACAACTACTTTATGAGTTATTTGATTCCCGAATCGGAAATTAAAATATATGAGTTTAACAGAACGGTTAAAGACCTAAACAAATTGAGTAAGAAAGAATTTCTTACCAGATTGAATACCCATTTTAATTTGAAAAATAATGGCGATAAGCTTTATAAGCCAGAAAAAAAGCATCAATTTGCCATGTACTTGGATGGTGATTTTTATTCGTTATCTCTTAAAGAGGAAGTTTATAATTTTACAGATGCTTTGAGTGAATTAGACACCCAAATTCTTTTCAAAACTATTTTGGAGCCTATTTTGGGTATAAAAGATTTTAGGAATGATGAAAGAATTCAATATGGTCATGGGAAACACAACATGGCAAAAATGAAAGATGATATTGATTCTGGAAAAGCCAAAATTGGTTTTAGTATGGTACCCATCACTGTAAAAGAAATAAAAGCAATTGCAGATGCCGGCCTGGTAATGCCTCCAAAGAGCACATATATAGAGCCTAAATTACGAAGTGGATTATTGATTTATGAATTATAATATGAGCATCAAAGAAAATCTATCACGCATAAAAAACACTTTACCAGAACATGTAATCCTGGTCGCAGTTTCTAAAACCAAGCCTGTTTCAGGTATTTTGGAAGCATATCATGCCGGTCAGAGAGTTTTTGGTGAAAACAAAATACAGGAAATGACCCAAAAGTGGGAAGAACTGCCAAAAGACATCCAATGGCACATGATTGGCCATGTACAAAGGAACAAGGTAAAATATATGGCAGAGTATGTTTCATTAATCCATGGTGTGGACAGTTTTAAGTTGTTAAGGGAAATTGACAAACAAGCCCAAAAGTACGACCGTATTATTGATTGCCTTCTACAGATACATATCGCAGAAGAGGACACTAAATTTGGGCTGGATGAAAATGAACTGAATGAAATTTTACAGTCCAATGAGTTTTTGGAATTAAAAAATGTGAGAATTGTTGGTCTTATGGGAATGGCAACGTTCACAAATGATAAAAATCAAATCAAAAAAGAATTTAGTAAGCTAAACACCATTTTTTTGCAAATAAAGAATTTAATTCCTAGCATATCTATACTTTCTATGGGAATGAGTGGGGATTATCAACTTGCTATAGATGAGGGCAGTACCATGGTCCGTATTGGAAGTAGTATTTTTAGTGCAAGAAACTACCATTAACTTCTTACCTTTAGATTAATGTACGCTATTTTAGATATAGAAACCACAGGGGGAAAATACAATGAAGAAGGCATCACTGAAATAGCCATTCATAGGTTCGACGGACATGAAGTCGTAGATAAATTTATAAGTCTTGTAAATCCAGAAAAGGATATTCAACCTTTTGTGGTTAAGCTCACAGGGATTAACAATAAAATGTTGCGTACTGCCCCAAAATTTCATGAAGTGGCAAAGCGTATCATAGAAATTACCCAAGGTGCTGTTTTAGTGGCTCATAATGCACAATTTGATTATAGAATCCTTAGAACTGAGTATAGGCGCTTGGGTTATAATTATGAAAGAAAAACCATTTGTACGGTAGATTTATCAAAAAACCTTCTGCCAGATGCAGAATCATATAGTTTGGGCAAATTGGTTCGTTCACTTGGAATTCCAGTCAGTGATAGACACAGAGCCAATGGTGATGCTTTGGCAACTATCAAATTATTTAAATTATTACTATCCAAGGATTCTGACAAGTCCATTCTAAAAAGTGTAGTCAAAGACGAAACTTTGGGTGAACTTTCTCCTACCCAACTAGATATTGTAGAACAATTGCCTTCTGAAACAGGCGTGTATTATATGCATAATAAAGACGGGGAAATAATTTTTCTTGGAAAAAGCAACAACATAAAAAAGAGGGTAAACCAACACTTTACCAATGATGGAGAAAAAGCAAGAAAACTACAGAAAGAAACCAAGAAGGTGACTTTTGAAAAAGCTGGAAATGAGCTGATTGCTCTTTTAAAAGAGCACGAAGAGTTGGTGAAAAACAGGCCTTTATATAATGCCCAAAGAAAACAAAAACTATTTTCCTATGCTATTTATGTATCGGCTAATGAAAAGGGATATTTAACTTTATCAGTTAAAAAAAATATAGGGGAAAAAAATAGGGTCTCTACCTTTAGCGGCTTTCATTCAGCAAAAAATCACTTATTTAAACTCAGTCAAGAATTTCAATTATGTGATAAGTTAAATGGTATTTCTGAAGCAAAGAATAATTGCTCAAAATATAATGATGGGGAATGTCATGGAGCCTGTATTAATAAAGAAAGTGTTGAGGGTTATAATAAAAGGGTACAACAAGCCATACACAAATACGGACTCAAGAAAAAAGACATTGTTATTCTAGATAAGGGTAGAGAGTTAGGCGAACGTAGTGCCATTTTAATTAAAAATGGACTATTTGTTGGTCTTGGTTTTATAGATCTTAATTACCAAATAAATAATATTCATATCTTAGAATCCATAATTACTTGTATGAGGGGTGATGAAAACACAAATCATATTATAGAATCTTATCTAAGAAAAAGAAGGGTTCAAAAAATAATTGAATTAAACTAATAGTTTTGAAAGACTCAAAAAAACATCCTGGATGGCGTGGAAAACTTCATGAAATTATTTATGAAGCAGATACACCTATGGGTAAGTGGTTTGATATTTTTCTTTTTGTTCTAATTATTATTAGTGTGGTGCTGGTAATGTTGGAAAGTGTGAAAGAGATTGATGATAAATATCATCATTCTCTCCTAATAATGGAATGGATTGTTACCATATTCTTTACAATAGAATATATTGTTAGAATCATTAGCATAAAGAAACCATCAAAATATATTTTTAGTTTCTATGGCATCATAGATTTTATTTCTACCATACCTCTTTATTTGTCGTACTTCTTTGTTGGCTCACAAGCTTTACTTGTTGTAAGAGCATTAAGATTATTAAGAGTTTTTAGAATTTTAAAACTGGTCAAGTTTTTAGGTGAGGCATCAACTTTAACTAAAGCCCTCAAAGCCAGTAGAACCAAAATTTCGGTTTTCATTTTTGCAGTTGTAATTCTTTCTGTAATCATGGGGACTATTATGTATTTAATAGAAGATAATGAAGCGGGGTTTACAAGTATTCCTAGAAGCATTTACTGGGCCATTGTGACTTTAACCACAGTAGGTTACGGAGATATTGCCCCCCAAACAAGTCTTGGACAATTTATTGCAACTGTAGTAATGATTTTGGGTTATGGAATTATTGCAGTTCCTACCGGTATTGTAACTGCCGAATTTTCAAAACAAGGAAAAAATGCAAAAATACATCTTAATACACAATCCTGCCCAAGTTGCTCTGTTGAAAATCATAGAGATGATGCTACTCATTGTTATAACTGTGGAAGCGAGCTATAATGGAAAAAATGCTTGTTTCTATAGTAGGTCCAACGGCCATTGGTAAAACTAAACTTGCCATAAAGATTGCCCAACATTATAATACTGAGATTATTTCGGCAGATTCGCGTCAGTTTTTTAAGGAAATGAAAATTGGTACTGCGGTACCGTCAAAAGAAGAATTAAAAAGTGCAACTCATCATTTTATACAACATAAAAGTATTAAAGATTCTTATTCAGTAGGAGAATTTGAAAAAGAGGCAATTTCTTTATTGCAGAAACTTTTTAAAGAAAATGATGTGGTGATTATGGTAGGCGGTAGTGGGCTCTATGTGGATGCTATTATTCATGGATTTGATGAATTTCCAGAAGTGGATCCAAAAATTAGATTGAAACTCAATAGGATATTAGATAAGGAAGGAATAAAACCATTGCAAGATAAGTTGAAGGAGTTGGATGAGAAATATTATTCGATGGTAGATATTAAAAATCCACAACGTGTAATCCGAGCTTTGGAAATATGCATTGGTTCCCACAAACCATATTCATCCTTTTTAAAAAAGAAAGATGTAAAAAGACCTTTCAATATTGTTACTATTGGAATAAATGCTGAAAGAGAATTGATTTATGACAGAATAAACAAAAGAGTAGATCTAATGATGCAAGATGGTTTACTGGATGAAGCTAAATCATTGGTTGAATATAAAAAACTGAATGCCATGCAAACAGTGGGATACAAAGAGCTTTTTAATTATTTTGATGGAGGTTGGTCATTGGATTTTGCCATATCTGAAATCAAAAAAAATACTAGGAGATTTGCTAAAAGACAACTAACGTGGTTCAAGAAAAATGAAAACACCAATTGGGTTCCCTATAATTATAAAATTGAAGATGTTTTGCATCTAATTCAAAGTAAAATCAAAACTAATTAATGTCAGGCATCAAGAAGAACATTTTTTATATTATGGGTGTATCTGGTTGCGGAAAAACAACTATCGGCACCTTATTATCAAACAAATTAAACTACCCTTTTTATGACGGAGATGATTTTCATCCCAAAGTCAATGTAGATAAAATGGCTGCTGGTAATCCTTTAAATGATGATGACCGTTATGGTTGGTTGGTTAGATTAAATGAACTGGCCATTAATCACCCAGATGGTGCTGTTATTGCGTGTTCTTCATTAAAAGAATCATATAGAGAATTGTTATCTCAAAGCATAAAGGAAAGAGTTGTTTGGATACATCTTACAGGAACTTTTAAAGAAATATCCGAACGGATGAATAAAAGGAAAGACCATTATATGCCCAGTTCCTTACTGGAATCCCAATTTCGTACTTTGGAGGTTCCCAATTATGCAATTACCGTTAGTATAATTAAAAAGCCAGAACAAATAATTGATGAAATTCTAAATAAGTTTGAATGACATAAAAAGAGCCGCATGTTATACACATACGGCTCTTCTTAATTTAAGGGAACATTTTCTTTATTCTGCTACCCCATTTTTTACAACCAAACGGAAACCTTCTCCATGAATATTCAAGATTTCGACTACATCATCTTTCTTAAGATACTTTCTGAGTTTGGCAATGTATACATCCATACTACGAGATGTAAAGTAATTATCATCCCTCCAAATTTTTGTCAATGCTAATTCCCTTGGCATTAAATCATTTTCATGCAATGCCAATAAACGTAACAACTCATTTTCTTTCGGAGAAAGCTTAATGGACTCCTCATCCTTATATTTTAAAAATCTGAGTTTAGAATTCAAATTAAAATTACCAATCTTAAACTCGAACTGTTTACTATCTGCTAAAGAATTGGAGGCTTTTCTTTGTATAATGGCTTTAAGCTTCATTAACAATACCTCAGAATCAAAAGGTTTGTTTAAATAATCATCTGCTCCTGCCTTATATCCTTTCAAGACATCTTCTTTCATAGTTTTTGCCGTCAAGAAAATAATTGGAACATTCTCGTTCTTCTCCCTAATTTCTTTTGCCAAGGTAAAACCATCTTTATAAGGCATCATTACGTCCAAAATACAAACGTCATAATTATCCTTTTTAAACTTCTCAAAACCTTCCATACCATTTTTGGCCAGAACCACATCAAAATCGTTCATGGACAAATAGTCCTTCAGGACAATACCAAAGTTTGGATCATCTTCAACTAAAAGAATTTTCTTATTTATTGTTTCCATAATTTTTTATATTAAAGGCAATTTTATATAAAAAGTGCTTCCTTTTCCCTTTTCACTCTCTGCATAAACCTCACCTTGGTGATCATCTACTATTTTCTTTACATAAGCCAGACCTAAACCATGTCCTTTTACATTATGTATATTTCCTGTGTGTTCTCTATAAAATTTTTCAAAAACTTTTTTTAGAACTGCTTTGCTCATACCAGCACCCTGGTCTTGTATTTTTACAACGATACTATTCTTTGCCAGTTCCGTAAATACATCAATTTTTGGAGCATCTTCAGAATATTTCACGGCATTGTCCAAGATATTTACAATTACATTGGTCAAATGCATTTCATTTCCTAAAACCTCTGTTCTTTCAGCATTAAAATTTGTTTTTATATATCCCCCTCTGTCTGATACTATAAGTTCTATATGGGCAATGGCATCATTAATAATGTCGTGAACATCTACCTTTACCTTACTAATTTCCAATTGTTTCTTCTCCAATCTAGAAATGCGCAATACATTTTCTACCTGTGCATGCATTCGTTTGTTCTCCTCTTTTATCATTTTTAGGTATCTATTTACCTTTTCCTCATCACCAATTGTCTTTGGGTTTTTAATGGCCTCTACTGCCAAATTTATTGTTGCAATGGGTGTTTTAAACTCATGCGTCATATTATTGATAAAATCTGTTTTTATTTCAGATATTTTTTTTTGTTTCAAAAGCTGAAATATTGCACTGGTATAAGCTACAATAATTACCACTGTGAACAAAAATGACAAAATAGCCATCCCAATAATAGATCTAAACAAGAACTCTTTTTTCTGAGGAAAATTAAGTAGAAGTGAGAAATTTGTATTCCCTTCACTATCCTTAAAAATAGGTGCTTTATAGAGTTTGCTTTCTGAGAATTTAAACTTCTTAGATTTTAATTTGGTGGGTAAACCCTTACTATAAACACCGTATTCGTAATCTATATTTATTCTACGGTTTTTAAGTTCTCTGCTTATGAGAAGCTCTATCTCCTGTCTAGAAGCCCTTTCGTGCACAGGAACTGTTTTCGCCATCTGCCCAAAAACATCATCAAATTTAGCCTTCTCCATTTTTGACAATCCACCAATTTTTTCCAATTGTTGGACTGGAGTTAGCTTGCTACGCCTTCCATCTAAGCCAAAATCTTCCTTAAAAACAGTGGTTGACCTTCTACTCGTAAAATTTTTAATGCTACTGGTATCTGTTCCGATACCATTATCAAAGAACGTTGATGATATATTATAATCTTCCTCTAAAATTCCATGTTGATAAAAACGAATTTCATTGGAGTTGTCATCCCTATTTACAAAAACTAAACTACTTAATTGAGAACTTTGTGGTTTTCCTACACTATCTATAAGGCCGAAATATCTTTCAAAATAAGTGTTCCTCTCACTTTCCTCAATTTTATCAGTTACCCTACTCAAAACTTCAGACACTGTGTTGGAAAATTGCTCCTCCCTATCCTCTACCGACCTTGTAATCCAATATCCTTGAACAAATATTATCCCAATTAGGGAAAGGCTCATTAAGATTACTAGAAGTATAAATAACCTCTTATTCATTTTTGTAAAATTAGAAATTTAACATCTTGTAGTTGAAGTGTTTAACCAAACCTTAACAATTATGTTAAAATTAATGGATAACTACAACGAAAGGAGCTGGTTATGAATTCTTAAAACCTCTTCTTGGGTCGCATCCAAATAGATGTTTTCAATAATATAGTGGGCCTTTTCCTTCTTCGTGGTATCATCCCATTGATTATCTATCCTATCTTGCACTTTTTTCTCGGCAACTTTGTCTCTGGTTACCACTCTTTTTACTCGAATTTCCTCTGGAGCAGTCACCAAAATAATCTTATCGTATTTATCTTCTGATGAATTTTCAAATATTATGGCCGCTTCCTGTATAACATATTGCGCATTCTGTTTCTTTGTCCATGACAAAAAATGTTTTCTCACTGCAGGGTGAACAATGTTGTTCATTTCCTGAAGTAAGTTTTTATCGCCAAATATCCTACTTGCTATATAGGCTTTGTTTAGTTTTTTGTCTTTGTATGCTTCCTCCCCTAAAAGCTCAATAATAGCTTTTCTTACTTTTTTGGACTTCTTCATAAGTCGTTTAGCCTCCTTATCAGAATTATATACCGGGACTCCCAATGCCTTAAACATTTTTGCAACTGTTGTTTTTCCACTCCCAATACCACCCGTAAGTCCAACAATCATTCCTCTTTTTTTAAGATATACTCAACTTCAGTTTCCAAAGGCTGTGCACTATATACAGAACTAGGCATTTTTGTCAATTCCAATGGCAATACGTTAGTTGGGCTATCGACCGCCATACTATAATTCACAGAAAGTGAAAAATCGGAAGCTCTTAAGTTCTTTAATTCATCTAATTTGGCTTTACAAAGAACAGAAACTGTATTAGGGAAAGTCTGTATACTTAGCCCTTCTGGAAGGTTGATTACTTCCACTGGAACATCTATAACTATTTCCGAAAATTTTGATACATTACCTGATATTTTTACAGTATTGACAGAATAATGAGTATTTAGAATCTCTTCGGGCTTCACCAGGTCTATCGGGTATGAAAAGTCAGAATTTAAATCTGATATTGTTTTTGGAAAAGTTCTAACACTAGTTATAGTATCTATTTCATTTTTAGGACCTTTAATAGTGATTGTCTTGGGCTTAATGACCAGTTCACCTTCTAAGATATGGTTCTGGGCTAGCGTAATTCCCAAATTACAAATAACTGGGACTTCCTTAGTAAACAATTTAAAAAAATCAAAAAAAATAGTATCATTATCAAGATTAACCAACTCAACAGAATTGCCTAATTGTCTATCTATTTGCTTTTTATAAGTCTGTGGGGTAACAAAGTATTTAGCTCCCTTTTTTTGAATAGATGATAAGTCCAATTTTACTTTTTCTCGTTTTAGTCCATAATTTAAAAACTGAAATCCGTTTGCTTTAAGCTTAACATCTATTTTGTTCTTTGAAACATTAGCCAGTAGTAAACTGTCGGGAACATTTTCAAATTCCAAATCAAAGGTAGAATCACTAGCATATGATTCTGATAAATTACTAATTAACCAAGCCAAACCAGAGCATAGAAAAAACAATAGAAAAATTTTCACTTTTCTTCTGTTAAGGCTACTTTTTAGTCTCTTTATCAACTTAATCTGTTTTAAAAAATAATTTTGGAAATAATTCCTGTGGATTTTTATTGCTAAAATTAGTCAAGATTGTGGACTTTAAAAAACCATAACCGTACCCAAAAAATTGAATGCAAATTGCTAATATTGATAACAAGGCTACAGAAAGATTCTTGTTCTTAATCAAGGAATCAAAAAAAACAATCATAAAATACACCCCATAAAAATAAAGTGGAATTTTAACGTCTAAAAGTATTAATGCAAATGAAACCAACAATCCAATGCAAAAAAGCGCTGGAAACCAGTAAGTCATTTTCCCCGTGCCTTTATGCCACTTATTAAGAATTGGACGCACCATTCCAAATTTATTTACTTGAATATAAAACTTGTTCCAATCTATTCTTCGCTTATGATATACATACGCTTCAGGAATCAATTTGGTCTTATATCCACTATCCCAAATCCTAAAAGTTAAATCCGGGTCTTCCCCAGGATGAATATTTCCGTACCCATTTGTAGACAAAAAGGCCTCCTTAGAAATTCCCATATTAAAACTCCTTGGCTGAAATTTATTCACAGAATTCTTATTCCCCCTAATACCACCAGTTGTAAAAAAAGAGGTCATAGCATAATTTATTGCCTTCTGTACAATACTGAAAGAATCATGGGCCGCATCTGGGCCACCAAAACAATTGACAAATTCTTTTTGCAAAGAGCTGTCAACTGCACTTAAATAATATGATGGTAAAATACAATCTGAATCTAAAACAATAAAATAATTGCCTTTAGCATGATGCATACCATAATTTCTAGAATCACCTGGTCCCGTATTCTTCTTTTTTAAATATGTAATAAAGAGCTTATCCTTGAACTCTTTAATCACAGTCTCAGAACTCAAGGTTGAGCCATCCTCCACTATTACAATTTCAAAATTGGACTTGTAATCTTGAGTCACCAAACTGTCCAATAGCTCCTTAATTTCATCAGGTCTATTATAAACAGGAATTATAAATGAATAACTTAAGCCCATATACATATCAATGTAAAAAAGAAAAGCCATCCTCACAAATGGGATGGCTTTTATTATGTGTATTATTTCATTATGAAAATTTCTCTATAACTTCTTGACTTACTCCCGTATTGGAAAAACCACCATCGTGGAATAAATTCTGCATAGTAACTTTTTTTGTCAAATCAGAAAATAAGCTTACTGTATAATCTGCACAATCAGCAGCTGTAGCATTTCCAAGTGGAGACATTTTTTCGGCATAACTAATAAAGCCATCAAACCCTTTAACTCCTTGTCCTGCCGTAGTTGGAGTTGGAGATTGGGAAATAGTATTTACTCTAACATTTTTCTCTTTTCCATAGAAATAACCAAAACTCCTGGCTACAGATTCTAAATATGCTTTATTATCTGCCATGTCATTATAATCTGGGAATGTTCTTTGCGCAGCCATATAGGTCAATGCAACAATACTTCCCCATTCATTCATAGCATCTTCTTTATACAGACTTTGCATTACTTTATGGAAAGACAATGCAGAAACGTCCCAGCCTTTAGCTGTAAAATCATATTTTTCGTCTGTATAAGACCTTCCTTTTCTAACATTGACAGACATGCCGATTGAATGCAAAACAAAGTCCAATTTACCCCCAAGAATCTCCGTAGCTTTAGTAACCAAGTTCTTTAAATCCTCTTCATTTGTAGCATCTGCAGGTACAATTTCAGAGCCAGTTTTTTCAGCTAATTCCTTTATCTGTCCCATTCTCATGGCAATTGGTGCATTGGTCAATACAAATGTACCTCCTTCTTCGTGTACTCTTTCTGCAGTTTTCCAAGCAATTGAATTTTCGTCCAAAGCTCCAAAAATTATCCCTCTTTTACCTTTCAATAAATTATATGCCATGCTGTTCTTATGTTTTAATAATAGTGTTCAAAGATATTTAAAATTAGTTAATTTAATAGTTGTTTGGCGTGAGCGATAGCAGAATCGGATAAAGTTTTTCCTCCAAGCATTTCTGCCAACTCCACTACCCTTTCGTCCGTAGTTAGTTTTTTAATTCTTGTGTGGGTCTGCACACCATCATCTTCCTTATAAACCTTATAATGATGTGTCCCTTTTGACGCCACTTGTGGCAAATGTGTTATTGAAAAAACCTGCATGGTACCGCTCATTTCTTCCATTATATCACCCATTTTGTTTGATATTTCTCCAGATACTCCTGTATCAATTTCATCAAACATAATAGTTGGCAACTGTTCATATTTAGTAAGTATGGATTTTATTGTCAACATAATTCTAGACATTTCACCACCAGAAGCCACTTTTTTAAGCTCTCCATAATCAGCACCTTTATTGGCTGAAAACAAAAAGGTTAAATTATCTTTTCCATTACTCTTAAAATTAGAAGAAGGATTTAGCTCAATTTTAAATGATGCATTGGGCATCCCTAAAGATGTAAGTGTTTCTATTAATTGTTTACCCAAAGAAGGTATAATTTTTTTTCTTTCAGCACTAATACTATCAGAAAGATTTGCAACTACTTTTTCTTGTTCAGTTAATTCCTTTTCCTTTTCCAAGATGTTCTCCTCAACATTTTCAGAAGCAGACACTTTGATTACAAGTTCTTCCCTAATTTCAATTAATTCTTCAACAGTTTGTGTATGGTGTTTTTTTTGTAAATCATACAACAGTTGTAGCTTACCATTTATTTCTTCTAATAATTTAGGATTAGCCTCTACTCCCTCTTGAATAGTTACAATTTCTGTGGAAATATCATCCAACTCAATAAAAATAGATTGTATTCTATCGTTTAAAGATTGATACTGGGTGCCAAAAGAAATTAGTTTGGCAGAAACTTGCTTCAATTGTGACAGCAAAGCAACCGCTCCTATTTGCTCGTCATTTAAAAGCTGATTCCCTTTTGACAGTTCTTCTAAAATAACTTCCACATTGTTCAACTGCTCATACTGCTCTTCCAGTTCTTCTATAATTCCTTTCTGTAAGGGCGCGTCTTCCAGTTCTTTCAATAGAAAACTGTTATAGTCATGGTCTTTAGTAGCATTTAGTTGAAAATCCTTTAACTGGAATAATTCTTTGTCAATTAAATTATATTTTTTTAATTCTTTTTTATATTCATATATCAAAGAACTATTATCTGCCAAAGCATCAATAACCTTCAATTGAAAATCATTATCCGTTAACTGCAAAGTCTGGTGCTGAGAATGGACATCAATTAACCTATTGCCCAACTGCGTTAAAATATCTAAAGTAACAGGAGAGTCATTGATGAAAGCTCTGGATTTACCACTTGGTCGTATCTCTCGTCTTATTACCGTCAATGCTTCATAATCCAAATCATTATTGCTAAAAAAGGATTCAAGGTTATATTTTCCTACCTCAAACTCAGCTTCAATAATACATTTCTTTTCTTTATCTCTTAAAGAAGATAAATCTGCTCTTTTTCCCAATACCAAAGAAAGTCCCCCGAGTAAGATTGATTTACCAGCGCCTGTTTCTCCTGTAATTACGGTAAACCCATTTGTAAACTCAATGTTTAAATGGTCTATTAATGCGTAGTTTTTTATGGAAAGGGTTGATAGCAACTTATAGCAAATTAGTGCCGTAAAGATACTTTTTTATACCCTGCAAAAAAATGAGGTTTAAAACTTTATTTCATTCCAGGTTGTGGAATAAAAAGGGGCGATTTTATTGAGGGTCTCTTGCAGCTTAACAACGTCTACCTTTGGGCCATCAGAAAATATATTACGAATTTCCTCTGACTTGGCGTCAAAAAAGGTCTGAATTAAAAAGGCGTTGGGACGTCTAGAAATCAACGTTTCAAACAAACGCATACTTCCAGAGATAATTTGTTTCCCTGTGCTGTTATTGTCCGCCAGTATATCCATACCTTTTCTGTGATAGTTGTACATGGCAATACGGTATTCCCTAAAGGTGTTGGATAATAAATTATCTACCAACTCAAAACGAGTTCTTTCCCCTGTTGTTTGTTTCCAACCAGAGAAATTGGTACTCTGAGCTTGGGTAACTATGTTTTGTGCTTTACGATACATATCATTTCCGCCTTCCAAGGCAAATGTATCAGCATCCAATCCTAAAATTAGGTATACATAGTAAGATATAACCCCAACCAAATTGGAATCAAAAACATTTTCATTAAATGCCAAAGGTTGAAATTCTATATACTGAAAATCGAACTGGTTATCCTTATAATTAAAAACTGGAGTCTCATACGAAGAATTAAAAACTGGTCTGGATGATTGTAATTGAATGTTAGCTCTAAACCTATCAGATTCATATTCCGTCACCGTAATGAACATTCTGGCATTAACTCGTTCGTTTTCTTTATAAACTTTATTGGTCCATTTTGTTCTATTGACAAAATCGTTCAAAGAACGCTCCAAGGTTTTAAAAACTTGTTGGTTAGTTTGCCCAACTTGGTCAGAATTAATTGTAATTGTACAGTTTAATTCCTGCGCCCCAAGAAAGATGCTAAAAGAAAAACAAAAAAATGCAATTAGAAAATTACGCATGTATTCTAACAATGATTTCATTCAATAAATCCAAGGCTACTTCTGCCTTCGTCTTTAATTCAAACGTCTTAATATTCAAATTCTTATCAATAAAGGATATTTTGTTTGTTTGTTTTCCAAAACCAGCCCCAGAATCATTTAAGGAATTCAAAACAATAGCGTCAAGATTCTTTCTTTTGAGCTTTCCTTTTGCATTTTCAACCTCATTCTCTGTTTCCAAAGCAAAACCAACTATGAATTGATTTTCTTTTTGCTCACCCATAGAAAGTAATATGTCCTTATTCTTAACTAAATCAATAGTCAATTGACTTTCCTTTTTCTTAATTTTTTGGTCCGCAACTTCTTTTGGCTTATAATCTGCTACTGCGGCGGCAGAAATAGCAATGTCCACATCTTTATAATGTTTATGTACTGCTTTATACATATCATCTGCAGATGTTACCATAATTAATTTAATAGAATGGTGTTGAATTGATAAGTGTGATGGTCCTGATACTAAAATCACCTCTGCCCCCATTTTTGCAGCTACCTTGGCTAATTCGTATCCCATTAATCCTGAAGAATGATTGCCAATAAACCGCACAGGATCTATTGCCTCATAAGTTGGTCCAGCAGTAATCAAAATTTTTTTTCCACTTAAGGGAAGCCCCTTAGATAGATAGGTTTGAATAAATTCAATAGTATCCTCCGGTTCCGCCATTCTTCCTTCACCATGCAGGCCGCTAGCCAACTCTCCAGAAGTTGCTGGTATCATTATATTGCCAAAAGATTTTAATCTGTCAAAAGAAAGCTTGGTAGATTCATGCTTGTACATATCTAAATCCATGGCTGGAGCAAAAAAAACTGGGCACTTTGCAGACAAATAAGTCGCCAACAATAAATTGTCGCAAGTGCCATGTGCCATTTTGGACAAGGTATTGGCAGTAGCGGGAGCAATTAGCATTAAATCTGCCCAAAGTCCTAATTCTACATGATTGTTCCATGAAATACTATTATCTTCTTCCTTTACAAAGGAAGAAAGCACTGGGTTTTTAGAAAGGGTGGCAAGTGTTAGTGGGGAAACAAAAGAGCTGGCACTTTCAGTTAAAATTACTTTAACATCTGCACCAGCTTTAATCAATAATCGTACAAGGAAAGTGGTTTTATAGGCGGCAATACCCCCTGTTATTCCTAAAAGGATATTTTTTCCGCCCAGCATAACTCTAAACGTCTTTCTCTGTATTCCTGTGGTATATCTTATCCTCTAACCACTCTATCACTGCTAAAGCATGTGGTTTTGGTAATTTTTCATAAAACTTAGAAACTTCTATTTGTTCCTTATTTTCAAAAACTTCTTCTAAGCTATCGCTATAAGTAGCAAATTCTTCCAGTTTTTCTAAAAGCTCCTTTTTTATTTCAGAATTAATTTGAATGGCTCTTTTGGCAGTAATTGCAATTGCCTCATAGATGTTTTCCGTTGGGGCATCAAACTCATTCTTGTTTATAGTTACGGTAGATACCGGAGCTTTCGAATTTTTTAAATCGTTCATGTTCATTTTAGTTGAAGATTTTATTTTGAATAATTTTGTAATTGTTTATCTACTTTCCCCAATAAATCATCTGCTTTCTTTTGATATTTTGTGTCTGGGAAATTCTTTTTTAATGTTCTATATGCTTCTTGAGCATTTCTTAGTCTTTCTTCCATTCTGTTCGCTGTACTATTTAACGCCAAATTGGTGGTTGCTATTACTTTTTGATACATAACCTCTTCCTTATATATGGAACCAGGGTAATCTGAAATAAAATTATCAAGAGCAGCAATAGCAGAAATATTATAATCCAAAGTATAAAATTCCCCAAGTTTTGCAAATTGCTTGGCTATTTCATAAGCTTTTCTTTCTTTCTTAGTAGTAAGCTCTTTCGCCATAATATTGGCCTGTGGCAAATATTCTGAATCTGGATAGGCATTAATAAAATTTTGAAGTTTTAATAAAGCTTTATCGGTATCTGTCTGATCCAAAGAATATCTTGGTGACAATTCATAGTAACTTCTTGCTCCAAGAAATGTAGCTTCTTGTGCCTTATCACTCTTTGGATATGATTTTACAAAACGCTCAAACTGATATCCTGCTGTATAATAATCTTTAATCTTAAAATAAGAATCTGCAAAAAAGAACATCACTCGTTCCCCTTGTGGTTTTCCAACATACTTGGGCGCTACTTGTTCAAAAAGCCTATTGGCCCTTTTGAAGTCCCCTTCCTCATAAAATTTTTGGGCCATATCATATTTGGCCTTTACATCATCTTCTTTCAGTACTTTTTGGTACTCACTACAGGATGATAAAATGGTTAAAAAGAATAAAATAGGAAGTAGTCGTCTCATTTTCAAAAACATTTTGCAAAATTACGGATAATCAACGGATTTAAAAAACATTTTTACAATGCGAAAATAAGGCTGCCCATACCTTTCGACAACAATTTTGGCTAAGCTTTAACTTTATGAAAAGTAGATAACTATGCGTGTACCTTAGAGAACACTTTTAGAAATTCTGAAATTCTACTCTTTAAAGAGTTTGTAGCAACAACCAATGGCAATCTTACAGCTGCTCCAGACAATTCAAAAATTTCATATATGGCCTTTATACCAGCTGGATTTCCTTCTTTAAAGATAAGTTCCATTCCATCTTGCAAAGCATATTGCAATCTATATGCTTCATCAACTTCACGCTCCAGACCAAGTCGAATCATTTTAGAAAATTCTCTGGGAAGTCCTTGCCCTAAAACAGATATAACACCTGTGCCTCCAGCCAATACTGTTGGCAAAGCTGTAAAATCATCCCCAGAAATAACCATAAAATTTTCTGGCTTCTTTTGAATTATTTTCATGACCTGCGCCATATCTCCAGAAGCTTCCTTTACTCCAACAATATTTTTAAAATCATTTGCCAAGCGCAAAACTGTTTCTGGCAAAACATTACTTCCTGTTCTACCTGGGACATTATATAAAATAATAGGTTTAGTAGATATTAAAGCCAATGCTCTAAAGTGTTGGTAAATACCTTCTTGTGTTGGTTTGTTATAATATGGAGATACAGAAAGTATGGCATCAAAATTATCTAAATTCCAATATTGGAGTTCATTTACTACACCTGCAGTATTATTGCCGCCAATACCTAGAACCAATGGTAATCTACCCGCATTGGCAGAAACAATGGTGTCTATAACCACTTGTTTTTCTACCTTAGATAGTGTAGTAGGCTCACCTGTTGTTCCTAAAACAACCAAATAATCCACTCCTCCATTTATATTGTATTCCACAATTTTCTCCAATGCAATGACATCAACAGAAAAATCCTCTTTAAAAGGGGTTACCAATGCTACTCCTGTACCATGTAATTGTTCCATTACTTATTAATTTCCTTTAGTACAATCAAATATTTTTTAAGCTCTTTCTTAAATGTCTTAAAGTCCTTTAACGGAGCATTTAAAATTAGGTCGTTAAAATTTTCATCTATTTCACCAAAACCAACTTTAATTCTAGCTTTTGTTTTCAAGGTCATCAATTTCATTAATAAACTATCCTGTGTATAGTAGTTTATCAATAAATCATATTCCCTGTTCAAAAATTCTAATGCATAACTGTTTTCAACATCTCCATTCCAACCCAAATCTTTATCAGAAAAAACAGGTGTTGAATAAGGTGAGTTCTTATCATAAAAACTTTTATACCCAATTATCTTAACCGCATTTGGCCTTAAAGAAAAATCTTCCAACAATTCAAAAAACACTTCAGAATTTGTAAACTGATCCAAATCAACAATACAACCTACAGAAGATATTCCCTTCTTTCTGTCAACAACAGGATGATTTTTTTTTAATTCCTCCTTTAGGTGCTTTAAACCAGATTTAACTTTAAATTTATCCTTTAGACCCTTTAAAAACATTTATTTTTCACATTTTTACAAATGTAAAAATATCCATATAACTTTACAGCTAAGATACCAACTATAATGATTTTAAAAATAAAACATTTTGTTATATTTATAACTTTTATTTGTTTTTTTTCTTGTAAGAAGAAAAGCTATGTAGTAACATCTATACAAGGTTCACAAATAGAATTAACGGACTCTATTAATGAGGTAGACTCCATTGAGTCTTTTGTTACGCCTTACAGAAATAGAATAAATGAAATATTGGACAGTACCCTTGCCTATGCACCTAAGATGATTAGTAAAATTGATGGTAAATACAATACTTCTGCAGGCAACCTAATGGCAGATATTGTTCTTTCTGAAGCCAATCCAATTTTTAAATTAAGAAGTACAAATGATATAGATTTTGTTCTACTGAATTATGGAGGGATTCGCTCTATCATTTCCAAAGGAAAAGTAAGCGCTCGTACAGCTTACCAGGTTATGCCTTTTGAAAATGCTATTGTTGTAGTGGAGTTAACTGGGAAATCAGTCAGAGAATTGGTTTATTTTCTTATAAATTCTGAAGTACCACATCCCATTTCTGGGTTGCAAATAATTTTAGATAAAAACAACAGCTTACAATCTGTAAATATTAATGGGAAACCTTTTAATGAAGACAACACCTATTTTGTAGCTACTTCTAGTTATTTGTTAACTGGTGGTGACCGAATGGGCTTCTTTAAAGATAATATTGGAGTAACTGAAGTAGATTATATGATACGGAATGCCATGATAGACTACTTTAAAAAAGTGGATACCATTGCGCCAGTCGTTGATGATAGATTTATAAAATTATGATGATGAAAAGAAGAAAATTTATTAAGCAGACGACTGCTACATCAACATTCGTAGGATTAGGAGGACTCACATTAAACTCTTGCCAAACAGATTCTAAAAAGAAAATAACTATTCTACACACCAATGATGTCCACAGTCATATTGATGCATTCCCAATGGACCACTCCCAATTCCCTAATTTAGGAGGTCTAGCGCGTAGGGCAAGCTTAGTGGAGCAAATTAGAAATGAAAACCCCAATACGTTACTTTTTGATGCCGGTGACATCTTCCAGGGTACTCCATATTTTAATTTTTATGGTGGGGAGCTAGAGTTTAAGCTCATGAGTATGTTAAAATATGATGCCGCTACCATTGGAAACCATGACTTTGATAATGGTATTAATGGGCTCCTTTCCCAATTACCCCATGCCAAGTTTGAAATGCTTTCTGCAAATTATGATTTTACCAATACACTCATGGATGGGTATGTAAAGCCCTATAAAACTTACATTATTGATGATATTAAAATAGGGGTCTATGGTTTGGGTATTCAGCTTCAAGGGTTAGTTACTAAAAATCTGTATAAGGAAACTAAATATTTAAATCCTTATGAAATTGCTACAGAAGTGGAACTTAAGTTAAAAGAAGAAGAAAAATGTGATATCATTGTTTGTCTTTCCCATTTAGGATATGCATACCAAGATACCAGTAGACCCCATGATTTGGATTTGGCAACGAGAACCACCCATACAGATTTAATAATTGGAGGGCATACCCATACTTTTTTAGAAAAACCAACTATTAAGAAAAATAGAAAAGGGAACAATGTGCTTATAAATCAAGTAGGGTGTTATGGCATTAATCTGGGGCGAATAGATTTTTATTTAGACAGTAATAAAAATGCACAGGCAGATGGTGTTTCAATTTTAGTATAAACTTCATTTTTACTTTTCATAAACCAACTTAATTTTGAATAATTTTGTTTCTATTTTGTTTCAAAAAAAGAAGTCCTTTTAAAAAATAACTCTTAATTTTAGTTAATTAACAATGCTTATCTAGTTAAAAATCACTACCTTATACTAATCATTTGGGTTTTGTTAAAACAAATAAACTAAAGTTTAAAAATCATGCTATATAGAAAAAACAACTCACAACTAAGATTCTCTTCAATTTTAATTTTGATATTATTATTGGTTGGGGCTACAGGAACTTTACAGGCATCAGCCTTTTTTCAAGATGACCAAGGTGTTTCATTTAATCAATTTAAGGGGGAGGTTAGGGATAGCCAGACCAAAAAGCCACTTGTCTTTGCTACAATAGCCTTAGATGGAACTAATATTAGTACCATTTCAAATACCGAAGGGGAGTTTTTATTAAAAGTTCCAAAAAATACAAGAGATGGCAATGTTATAATATCATTTTTGGGGTATAGTACTAAATTAATTCCCCTATCTCAATTTAAAAGTGAAAAAAACGTCATAGGGTTAGATGTATCTATAATAGAATTATCTGGAGTGGATATTTCCATTCCAAAGGATGCCAGGGAATTAGTAAAACAAACATTGGCAAAAAAAGGAGAAAATTATTTTAATGACCCAACTTTAATGACCGCTTTTTACAGAGAGACCATTAAAAAACGAAAAACAAATGTATCGCTTTCCGAGGCTGTAGTAAATATTTATAAAACACCTTATACATCCAACCGTAAGGATGCCATGCAGCTTTATAAAGCAAGGAAAAGTACAGACTATAGCAAACTAGATACAGTAACACTCAAATTACAAGGAGGGCCTTTTAATACTCTTTTTGCGGATGTTATGAAATATCCCGAATATATTTTCACAGACGAATCCATAGAAGATTACACTTTTAGTTTTGACCATTCTACTAAAATTAATGATAAGAATGTATTTGTGATAGATTTTAAACAAAAAGGGCATATTGATGAGCCCCTATATATGGGTAAATTATATATTGATGCTGAAAAGAAAACACTTACAACAGCAGTATATTCATTAAATATTACCAATAAAGAAAGAGCAGCACAAATATTTGTTCGTAAAAAACCTAAAAATGCCAAAGTGTGGCCCACTGAAATGGCATACAGAGTAAATTATAGGGAAAAAAATGGAAGATGGTATTATGGATATAGTAATGTTTTGCTTGAGTTTAAAATTAATTGGGATGATAAATTATTTAATTCAGTTTATAGTATGTCAGCAGAGATGGCTGTGACCGACTGGGAAACAAATAAGGACGGAGAAGTACCAAAATATAAGGATAGACTTAAATCTTCTATTATTTTAAGTGATGAGGCCATTGGTTTCTCTGACCCAGATTTTTGGGGAGAATACAATATTATTGAACCAGAAAAATCTATTGAATCTGCTATTAAAAAAATACAAAGGCAACTAAGAAGAGCTAAAAATAATAGTGGTCAGGCAATACCAACTCCATAGAATTCAATATAAAAATTTAAAAAATCCTCGGTAAAGCACGAGGCTTTTTTTATTTATT
>NZ_JBWFBN010000019.1:0-53757 GCF_056326165.1 Saonia sp. | reverse complement strand
GGGCAGTAACCCAGGGGTAATCACCAGAACGTATAGTGTGACAGATGCCGCAGGTAACAGTATTAATGTAACCCAGACCATTACAGTAGATGATACAATTCCTGACATCAGTATAGGAGATGCATCTGCTATTGAAGGTCAAAATATTATTTTTCCAATTACATTAAGTCAAGCAAGATGTTCAGAAGATATTACACTAACATTTACTCTTACTAATGGTACAGCAGATGCAACTGATTATATAACTACAGATGTAACGGTTACAATATTAGCTGGTGATACAACAGCAACAGTGGCAGTGCCAACCATTGATGATACAATTGTTGAAGGAAACGAAGAGTTTACAATAGCAATTAGTACTGTAGTTTCTGGGACTGTAGGAGATATTTCAGATATGGCGGTAGGGCTTATTTTAGACAATGATGTTTTGGTTAGTGATTTGGATGCTGATGATGATGGTATCCTTGATAGTTTTGAAGACCTTAATTTGGACAATGACAATGACCCATCAACTAATCCAACAGATACAGATGGAGATGGTTTTCCAGATTATATGGATGTAGATAGTGATAATGATGGAATCCCAGATAATGTTGAGGCTCAGACTACATCAGGTTATATCCCTCCAAGCGGATTAGATAGCAATAGTAATGGTTTAGATGACGCTTATGAAAGCAATGGCAATGTTGGATTGCTTCCTGAAGATACTGATGGTGATGGTTTACCAGACTACATTGATGAGGATAGTGATAATGATAATATATTGGATGTAATTGAAGCTCATGATTTTAATCAAGATGGTATTGCAGATGTATCTATTATAGGGTCTGATAAGGATAATGATGGTTTGGATGATGGTTTTGAAGGAAGTACAACTATTGATTTGGATGTAAATGACGAAATAGATGACCCAATTAACAACTTACCAAACACAGATTCTGATTCTGAATCTGATTATAGGGACTCTGATGATGATGGTGATGGTATTGAAACTATTGATGAAGATTTGGACGGAGATGGCAACTATATTAATGATGATTCTAATGGAGATGGTATTCCAAATTATTTAGACCCAGATTTAGGTCCAACAGACGAAGAAATAGAAGTATTTAATGTAGTGACACCAAACGGAGATGGAATACATGATGTATTGGTAATAAATGGATTAGAAAATTATCCAAACAATACTATTACCATATTTAATAGATGGGGCGTTTCAGTTTACCAGACAAAGGCATACAATTCACAAGGAAACGTATTTGATGGTACTTCTGAAGGTAGGATAACTGTGAATCAAGACAATAAACTTCCTGTTGGAACGTATTTCTATGTACTGGACTATGAAGATTCATCAGGTAGTATGCAATCCATTTCAGGATATATATACATAAATAGATAAAAGAAAAATGTCAGTTTTCAACAAAAAAAATATTTCATATAAAAAGTTATATCATATCTTATTCTTCTATGCCTCTTTGTTGATGACTATATCCATGTCAGCCCAACAAGATGCCCAGTATACCCAATATATGTATAATACGGTTAGTATTAATCCAGGTTATGCCGGTTCTAGGGGCCATTTAAGTATAGCTGCCTTGCATAGGTCTCAATGGCTTGGATTAGATGGAGCACCTAAAACGCAGACTTTGAACATACATACACCTGTAGGCTATCGAGGAATGGGAATGGGACTTTCAATAGTTAATGATGCTATTGGACCTACATCCGAAACTTATTTTGATATAGATTTTTCATACACCATACATACATCACGGGAGGCTAAATTAAGCTTTGGCTTAAAAGCTAGTGCACATTTATTGGATATTAGGTTTTCTGAATTAAATCAATTTAGTCCAGACCCAACTTTACAACAGGATATTCAAAATAAATTCTCTCCCAATATTGGAGTTGGAGTTTATTATCATACAAATAATTTTTATGCCGGACTTTCTGTTCCTAGATTGTTGGAGACTTCACATTTTGATGAATCCTCTTTATCAACGGCAGCTGAACAAATGAATTTTTACTTTATAACGGGATACGTTTTTGAACTAAACAACTTTTTAAAATTCAAACCAACCATATTGACCAAGGTTACACAAGGCGCCCCATTACAATTGGATTTGTCTGCTAACTTTATGCTAAATGATAAATTTGTTCTAGGTGGTGCTTATCGTTGGGATGCGGCATTTAGTGGTTTGGCAGGATTTCATGCAACAGACCAACTATTCATTGGTATTGCATATGACAGGGAAATAACTGAGTTGGGCCAAGCTATTTTTAATGACGGGTCTTTTGAAGTTATTTTTAGATACGATTTTATAAAGGCACTAGAGAATCTAAAGTCTCCGCGTTTCTTCTAAATTGATTTAATCTTTAATAGTTATAGTGGCACTTTTTAATAAAAGTGCTTTTTTTATGATTGGTATAACTGTTAAAATTAATCAAACCTCGTATTTTTGTTGAATGGAAGAGGAAAACGTGATTTTGGTTAATAAAAATGATGAGCAAATTGGTACTATGCCCAAAATGGAGGCTCATGAAAAAGCAATGCTACACAGAGCTTTTTCTGTTTTTATATTGAATAATCAAGGTGAAATAATGTTGCAGCAACGTGCAGCTGATAAATACCATTCTCCTTTGTTATGGACCAATACTTGTTGTAGTCATCAACGTGAAGGGGAATCTAATGTAGAAGCTGGTAAAAGAAGGCTTCAGGAAGAAATGGGATTTCAGGTGGAACTAGAAGAAGCATTTTCTTTTACTTATAAAGCACCTTTTGATAATGGTCTTACTGAGCATGAGTTTGATCATGTTATGATAGGCTTATATGATGATGAACCAAAAGTAAACCTAGAAGAAGTAGAGGATTGGAAATGGATGCATCCAGAGGAAATTAAAAAAGACATGGCCTTATTTCCAGAAAATTATACGGTTTGGTTTAAAATTATCTTTCAAAAATTTTACGAGTATTTTCATAAAAAATAAGCTGTAATCATGAAAGTAAAAGTCAGTAGAAAAGCACATTTTAATGCAGCCCACAGGTTGTACAGACCAGATTGGAGCAACGAAAAAAATGCAATGATTTTTGGAAAATGTAGTAACCCAAATTTTCATGGACATAATTATGAACTTGTTGTTAGTGTAACAGGTGAGATTGATGCTGAAACTGGTTTTGTAATGGATATGAAAATTTTAAAAACCCTTATTAGGGATGAAATTGAAGATGCTTTTGACCATAAGAATTTGAATATTGAGGTTCCAGAATTTAAGAATTTGAATCCAACGGCAGAAAACATAGCTATGGTTATTTGGAATAAATTAAGACCTCACATAGACGTTTCAAAAGAGTTGGAAGTAGTATTATATGAAACACAACGAAATTATGTAACCTATCCAGGTTAGAATCAATATTAAAACTTCAAAAAGAAAAATGAAATTATATCCATTGAAATTTAACCCAATCCTAAAAGAAAGATTGTGGGGAGGTACAAAACTTAAAGATGTACTGGGAAAACCAATTGAGAATGATATAACTGGGGAAAGTTGGGAGCTGTCAACAGTAAAAGGAGATATTTCAATTGTTTCCAATGGGGAGCTGGCTGGCACATCGCTTCAAGATTTAATTGATAAAAATGCTGAAGAATTGTTAGGCAAAAGTGTTGTAAAACGTTTTGGAAAGGAATTTCCCATTCTCATAAAATTTATTGATGCAAAACAGGATCTTTCAATTCAATTGCATCCCAATGATGAATTGGCAAAAGAACGTCATGATTCTTTTGGAAAAACAGAAATGTGGTACATCATGAATGCTGATGAAGGTGCAAATCTCATAGTTGGGTTTAATAAAAATGTTACAAAAGAAGAGTACTTAGAAAGTATGGAGGATAATACTTTGTTGGATTTGTTGAATTATGAAACAGTAAAAGAGGGAGATACTTTTTTTATCAATACAGGGAAAATTCATGCAATTGGTGCAGGAGTTCTTTTAGCTGAAATTCAACAGACCTCAGATGTTACCTATCGTGTTTTTGATTTTAATCGTAGAGATAAAAATGGAAACCTTAGAGAGCTACATACGGAAATGGCCATAGATGCCATTGACTATACCAAGAAAGATGATTTTAAGGTCGAATATTCTGCCGAGGCAGATAAAGTGAACTCCATGGTAGATTGTCCTTATTTTAAAACTAATTATATTAATCTTTCTAAGGACATGAAGCAAGATATTACTAGTAGGGATTCTTTTACCATTTATATGTGTGTGGATGGCAATGTTGTTATTGAAAATGGAATGGGGGAAGCCAATATTAAGAAAGGGGAAACTATTTTAATTCCTGCAAACACCAATGAAATATCATTTAAAACAAATAGTGCTAAATTATTAGAAGTTACTATTTAATCAATAAAGAGTATTTTTGTAAAAAATAGAATTATGGCAAGCATAAGAGATTTAAAAAAAGATATCAATTTTGTGTTAGGAGATATTATTGAGGCTGTTTACGTATGGGAAGCAACTTCAAAAAAACCTGATTCAAAAGAAGGTTCCAGTATTATAGATGGTGCAATTAAAATTTTTGATGACTTAATGGCGAAAGTGAATAAGAAAGATGTGGACAATAGACAGGCGCATCTTAAAAAAGTCCGTGTGGAGCTGGAAGAAAAGGCAACAGGCCTTATAGAGAAGCTGAACAAGCTGTCTTAACAATCAATCAAGAACTTTAAATATAAAAAAAGCATCCATGTTGTGGATGCTTTTTTTATATTTAACGGAGAAGCTTAGCTTATTTTATGCGTTCTAGATAAGCCGTTAATTCTTTACCATATTTGGAGTTTATAACTTCAGGCGTTAATGAATTGTATATAGAATCCAAATACTTTTTGTTGGCATCTGGAATTTCTTTTATAGCAATATATGGGGCTATATAAGAGTCTTTGTTGTTTATGGCAAAATTGATAGAATACAGGTATCCTCCAAGAATATTTCTATCACTCGCTTTTTTTATAGAATCCATCACCAAAGAATCTTTAGGAATCTCTGGGTCATAAGCAGCTTGAAGTATTTCCAAGTTTTTCATGGTGTATCTAGACATTACTTTTCTGTATTCTTCTAATTTTTCATGAGATTGGGAACCAGTAATTTTCGCCTTGGTATCAAAAGTATTCCAAGCTGTATTTATGGTAATTATACCTGGCTCACCAAAGAAGGTGATTCTGTCATTAATATCATTATTATCTTCTTTATTTAGATAGAGATAAAAAATTTCTGGACTTTCCAATTCTGTTTTAAAGGTAAAATTACCATCGCCAGCAATTTGTATAGAATCAATTGTTACTACAGTTGAATCTGGTACTTTTTGCAAATACAGCACTCCTTTTTTTAACCCTTTAATGTTTCCGGTAACCGTCATGGTATTTTCTGTGTCACTGCCACAAGCCATTAGGATGGCACTAAAAACTATCAAAAATAAAATCTTCTTCATTTTACATATTTAGAGCGGCAAATATCATTAAAGTTTGCGGAAATACTAAACTTTTGATGCAATTTCCATGAGATAGGCACATAACAGGGCTCCCCCAGTTCCTACGACATATCCTAGAACGGCCAATAGGACACCTACGGATGTAAGTGATGAGTGAAATTCCGCAGCGACCACAGGGGCAGACGCAGCACCACCAACGTTGGCCTGACTTCCAACAGTTAAAAAGAAATAAGGTGCTTTTATGACCTTGGCAACCAATATCATAAGCCCTGCGTGTATTACAATCCAAATAAGTCCTATTAATATTAATCCAGGATTTTCCAATACTCTTCCCAAATCCATTTTCATACCAATGGTTGCTACTAAAATATAAATAAACATACCGCCAATTTTACTGGCACCAGCTCCTTCATAATTTTTGGCCTTAGTAAATGATAATGCAATTCCTATGGCTGTAGCTAAAACAACCATCCAAAAGAAACCAGACCCCAAAAAGGATAAAAAGCTCTTCTTGTCACTCACGGCATCAAAAGTAGTGGTGAGAAAATTACTGATATGTCCACCAAAGAAATGTGCAATCCCAACCCCTGTAAAGGCAAAGAAAAGCATCATCATATAATCTTTTAATGTTGGTACCCTTGTAATTTTTTCGGTGAATTCTGACACTTTAATCTTTAATGTTTCTATAGCAGATGTATCTGCCTTTAGCCATTTATCTATCCTCTTTGTTTTACCAATTCCTAGAAGGAGGATTGCCATCCATATATTGGCAACTACAATATCTACCAAAACCATTCCCCCATATTTTTCAGGGTTGTACTGAAAAATCTCTAACATGGCAGCTTGGTTAGCACCGCCGCCAATCCAGCTTCCTGCAATAGTAGATAGCCCTCTCCAAATGGCGTCAAAATCATTGCCACCAACAGTTTCAGGAGAAAAAATGGAAACTATCAAAATTGCAATAGGTCCTCCTATTATAATACCAAAGGAACCTGTTAAAAACATAATTAAAGCCTTAGATCCTAAGCTTTTAATTGCTTTTAAATCTATGCTCAAGGTCATTAAAATTAGCGCAGCTGGGAGCAAGTACCTACTTGCCATAAAATACAATTTGGAAATGTCATCAGAAATGACACCCAAACTTGCCAAAATAGCAGGTAATAGGTAGCACATTAAGACGGCAGGAACAATGGAATAGAATTTTTTCCAAAAACCTATGTTTATTGAAGATGTGTAAAATATAAAACCTAAGCAGAGGGTAAGTAAGCCAAAAACAACGGTGTCATCAGTAATAAAAGGTTGATTCATTTAAAAGGGAATTTAGGTCCTTTCCAAATATAGGTAAATTAGAGGTGTTCTTTAATATAATGGGCAACTCCATGTTCTGTATTGGATAGGGTTACATAATCTGCAATAGCCTTAAGCTCTTCTCTTCCATTGGTAACGGCCACGCCACAACCCACATGTTTCAACATTTCCATATCATTGTAATTATCACCAAATGCAATTACTTTTTTAAGGGCATCTTTATTGGGCAATAGTAATTTTATGGCAGATAATTTGGATACAGATATCGGGGCAACTTCAATTAAAGTATCATTAGAACGATATAGATGTAGATATAGCCCTAGTTTTTTTTGAAGAATTGGAAATAATAAATCTGAGCTTTCCTTTGTACCCATCAACATGATTTTATGAGCTCCAATTTCTCTTTGCTTCCAATCTTCTAGAGTGTTTTTTGTATTTCTAAATTTTGGAACTGCATGTGTATATTTTATCTCTTTTTGCACCCGTTCGGAATCTTCCTCTACATACCATTCATCTTTATAATAAAGTCCTAATTTAACTTGATTTTTTTTAGCTAAATCATAGACTTTTTCCACATATTCCATGTCCATAAATGTTGACGCTAGTTCGTTTTCACCATCCATAACAAGTGCCCCATTATAGCAAATTATGGGTTCGTTCATGATTCCCAATCTTTCTTGTAAATACGTCATGGATTTTGGCATTCTTGCAGAAACCAGAACAATTTGTGTGAATTCTTTTATTCTTGAAATTTCTGAAATGGTAAAATCTGAAACATTATCTTTTGTAGACAATAGTGTTCCGTCCAAATCGGAACATAACATTTGGAATTTCATATTAAATATTTAGCCAGTAGGTAAATTTAAGATTGATAGATCGGTACTTGGGACTAAAGGTGTTTACAAAATAATTGTCGTTGTAAACAATGAACAAATCAGACAATGGAGCAAAACGCCATTGCAATCTGGAATTGAAGCCCAAATTATCATCTTGATTACTGTACTGTATAAGAGTGGACCAAAAGACCGATTTATTGAACGTAATATTTATTCGTGGACTCAGGAGCCATAGATCAGCACTGGGATAGGGATCGGGCAAATCTATTTTATTATAGTTAAGTGCCAATGACAAAGAGACTTTTGGTTGAAACCTAAAATTAAATAGCCCTTCCATGGATAGACGATTGCCGTTATAGAATTTTCCGAAATCTGGTTTTAGCGAATATGAAAAGGTTTTCCTGCGATCGGACATGAATTCCAATTGAAAACTTGTGTAATGGTAGCCTTGATCTGCTGGCAGCGGTATTGCACCATCCGTACTAGTCGGGTCAAAAGTATCCGTTAAAAAAGTATATCTGTTAAACATTTTCGCAGATAATTCAGTTTGGTTTTTAAATTTAGCTTCCCACGCTGAAAATAAGGTGTAGTCCGTATTTTTATAATCTAGGGTAGGTTTCCATAAATAGTTTGGGCTAAACCTAAAACCATGGGAGTTTAATTTTCCTTTTTTGGGCCAGAATACGTATTCTATGCGCGGTCTCATAACTAACATATCAGTCCTTCTTACAAAACCAAGATCAGACCTAAAATCATTCCCAACGTAATTTCCTTTTAACCTTAAATTTAAGTTTCTTGAGTTATACATTAATTCCATTCCAGCAGAACCATCATCATCCCCAATATCATGAGCAAAGGATTTGTGTGCGTAGAACTTTCCTACCCATGTATTGTCCTGTGATGCTAGATTATAATCCAAACCAACAACCCTGTTGTACCTGTCCGTTTCATCAAGAAAATCGTAGTCTTTAAATGTTTCTCTGTTCACAAAAATGAAGCTTAGGTTGGATCGGGAGAACATTTTTTTCTGGAGGGCAAATACAGTGTTGTTGTTACTGGCAACTTCATTTTCCAAATCCTCCTCGGTCTGTATGTTCAACAGTCCTATTCTCCAATCTTGGTTTAACTTTCCACTTAATCTAACACCACCAATAATTCCATTCTCAATGGTTTCATCATCCTTGTTTTTTGTTAGACCAATTCTTCTTGAAAAAAATGGGTTACCATCTCGATTATCCCCAAAGGTGCCAAAAAGGTCATTGTTATCTATAAAGAATTGACGCCGTTCTGGTAAAGAAACCTCAAACCTAGTTAGGTTGGTTACAATATTGTCTACCTCAACATTTGAAAAATCAGGATTTATGGTGAGGTCCAGGTTCATACCATTCCCTATGGCCACTTTGGCATCACCCCCAAAATTAATATCTGTAAGGTTGTTATTTGTATCAAAATCTTTTGCAGATATAGTATTAACATAAGGTATAATTGCCAGTGGAGTTCGTGATTTCCCCAAAGGTTTTTCAAAATACATATCGCCCATAAAGGCAAGATTGATGATTATCTGGTTCTGTGGAATGTGCATCCATGTACTACGTTCGTTCAGGTGCATATCAAATTTATAGCTGTTAAAACGCCATTTGGTCTCACCTTCCTTGAATTTGAATGAAGTTAAGGGTATAGCAATTTCTGAAGTATAATACCCGTCATAAATTTTAGATTCTCCTCGCCATTTAACATCCCATGAAGTGGTAAACCCCCTTATATCTGCTCCTCCGTTGGATACTAAAGCTTCCCTGCGGACACCATAGGGGTTTATACCAAATAGAAAAGCATTGGTGCCATCATTAAAAGTATCAAAGAGCAAACTAACACTGTCTGTTCCGCCTGCTCTATAATCCCTTTGAAGGGATGTTATTATAAAATCATTGCTTTCTGTTTTAACTGTAATTCCTATATACAATACTTCATCTGTATAAAGCATTTTTATATCTGTTGGAAGTTGAGACAGAATAGAATCTGATGGAAAATATTGATGAAAATCATGGGCGCTTTCAGCACTTTCCCATATGGATTCATCAAGAATACCATCTATATCTATACTCTCTGAAATGTATTTTACAGTGAACTTTTTGTTTTCTTGCCCATAACAAGAAATAGTAACAGTTAAAAAGAAAAGGCAGCGTAAGATTCTCGCCATAGTTTTTTTGATAAGTTGGTGATTCAAATTTAAGCCTTTAAAGCGTTAAAAAAATCCCAAATTTTATTGCTTAAGTGTATTTGGGACATTAAGAATAAAATGGGGATTAAATTATTGAATTAGTACTATAACCTACTGTTCATTTTTTTATTTTTGAAAAAACTCTTTTGTTATGAAAAAAGCCTGTCTTTTGTTTTTTATGTGTGTACAATTTTCTTTTGCAAATGATATGGTATGGTCCAAAACGGGACATAGAGTAATCGGTGAAGTGGCACAAGAATATATAAAGAGTAAAACCAAGCGGGAACTTAAAAAATTGTTGGGTACGGAAAGTTTGGCCTCTGTTGCTAATTTTGCAGATGAAATTAAGGCAGACAGAAGTTTTTCCAAATATTCGGCATGGCATTATGTTAATTTTCCTGCCGATAAAAAGTATACCGATGTAGAACCCAGCCAATATGGAGATATTATGATTGGTATTCAAAAATGTACTGAAATAGTAAAAGATGAAAATAGTACTAGGGACGACAAGATTTTTTACTTAAAAATGCTAATTCATTTAGTAGGAGACCTACATCAACCTATGCATGTGGGGCGTTTAGAGGATAAAGGAGGTAATGACCTTCAGTTAGAATGGTTTGGCAGGGGTACTAATTTGCATCGACTTTGGGATTCCAATATGATTGATGATTATGGACTAAGCTATACTGAACTTGCCAATAAGCTTCCAAAATTGTCCCGTGAAGAGCAGAAAACTATGCAGCAAGGAACTATTTTTGATTGGGTAGAAGAGTCCCAGGAACTGGCAAATGAATTGTATGATTCTGTTGAGGTAGGAGAAAAAGTAGGTTATAAATACAGTTATAAATATTGGGGGACAGTTGAAAAGCAGTTACAAATAGGTGGAGTACGTTTGGCTAAAGTCCTTAATGACCTTTTCAAATAATTTTATTGGATTACTCTAAAAGTTAGGTTTATTCTTTCTCCAATTTGCTTCGTTGTTTTTGGAAGTTGATGTAACCAATGATGCTGGGTAGTACCTTGCATTAATAAAAGACTTCCATGTTCCAATAATATTTTATGTTTTAAAGATGTGTTTGTTTTATGTTTTAAATGAAAATAACGATTATATCCAAAAGAGACAGATGCAATAATTGGGTTTTCTCCTAGTTCTTTTTCATCATCTGCATGCCACCCATTGCTATCCTTTCCATTTCTATATAAATTAAGCAAACACGTTGTGAAAGATTTTTTAATATTGTTTTCTATTTGTTGTTTTATTTTAAAAAGTACACCACTAAACTCATGAGGTTGCATTGTAATGTTAGAGTAAGAATAGGGTTTTTCATTGTTTCCAAATAGAGCTGTTAGCCTAGGCTGTGGGTAGGTTTTTCCATAAACAAAAATATTATCTTGTTGCCAAGGAACTGTAGTTTTTAATTTTTGAAAATAATAATCAGCTTTTTCAACACTAAAAAACCTTGGGAAATAGCTAATATCACTATCAGGAAGTTTTAGTTTTATTTCTTCAGTAAACAAACGTTCCACTATTGTAAAACTGTTTTTAGCTGATTTCTATATTCAGATGGGCTATGCCCTGTAAATGCCTTAAAAGATTTATTAAAATGTGAGAAATTGTTGAATCCGCTTTCAAAACAAACTTCTGTTATACTAATAGGTTTTTCTGCCAATAATTTGGATGCATGGACCAACCTATATTCGTTAACAAACTGTGTAAATGTTTTATTGGTTATTTTTTTAAAATAACGGCAGAAAGAAGGCACTGTCATACTTACCAAATTAGAAATCTCATCTAAAGTAATTTCTTCTTTAAAATTTGTTTTCACAAAATTGAAGACAACATTAATTCTATTATTGTCTTTAACTTCTGTTTCCAAAGAAAAGCCTTCCGCGTTTAAGACCTTAAACTCTTGAGAGTTTCCCAATTCATTTAAAATATTTAAAATGGACAACAATCTTTGAAAATCTGTTTGATATTCTAATATTTCTATTTTTTCTCCAATAATAGTTTTGGTCTTGCCATAGAAGGCAACCCCGCCTTTGGCTACTTCAAAGAGATTATGTATTTTTTTCATTTCAGGAATGTTAAAAAAACCATTTCCTAAAAAATCCTCTTTCATTTGGACTACACTCTCACTTTTATTACCAGTGAGTTTATCTGTAAAACCACAATGTGGCAGGTTAGAACCAATAAGAATTAAATCTCCATTGGTATAAAAAGACATGTGGCTTCCAATTTGACGTTTTCCTGTACCACCATTAACATAGACTAATTCTAATTCTGGATGAAAGTGCCAAGTATTGTTATTATTCTCCTTATCCTCATCAAATTTTTGATATGTAAAAGAGTGACCAAAATCTGGCTCTATAGATTCAAAAGTAGGCTTTTGTTTTATCATGTTTTTTTAATTGATAGTATAAAGTTAGTTAAGCCATTTACAGGAAATATTTACAAAATTAACCAAAATAGATGCTTAATTACCACTTAACAATATATTAACGTTGTTTTAGGGTAAAATAGTACATAAATAGGAAAAATGTGAGGTAGTATGGGTTAGATGTCAGCTGTAAGTTTGTACTATAAATGATTTATAAATTTTAAATCTTAAATGTTATGAAAACAATTTTGAAAATTACTGCGATTATTGCCATTATGTTCACTACAGTAGCGGGCATGGCAAAAGAACTTAATCATTCTTTAAAGGCTACTACAGATGCCAAAAGTTTGGTTTTTCACATGGATACCCAATCCAAAGAAACATCGGTTAAGCTTTTAGATACGAAAGATATAGTAATCTATTTTGAAACAGTGACTGAGGAAAGTTATGATAAGAAATTTAATGTAAGCAAACTTGACAATGGGTTTTATACTCTTAAAGTAGAAAATTCTTTAAAAGTAATTAAGTATTCTATTGATATTGAAAATGGTTTGGTAACTGTTTTAGAAGTTATAGAAAATTTGAAACCAATTTTTAGAACTAAAGAAAATATGGTTTATGTTAACCTTCTAAATCTTGATAAAGAATCAGTTGAAATTAAAGTATATGATAGTAACAATAGAGTAGTTTTTAATGAAACATTGAAAGACGAGATATTGATAGAAAAAGCTTTCAATTTTGAAAATGCATTAAACGACAATTATATGGTTGTGGTAAAAGACAGCAATGACACATACTACAAAGAAGTCATTGTTGATTAAGTTAGTTTATTTTTAAGTTAAGTTAATTTTATTTCAGGAGAAAAGGGGGTTGGGTAGCCCCCTTTTTTTATGGGGTATACTTTTTTAGCCTTTTTCTTTTATATTCAGGAACGGCCATATTTTCCAAAGCCATGTGCAATAGATTTTTATTTTTTTCCTTTTGTAGTATTACTTGGTATAGTTGCTGGGTTGTTAAACCATTTTGGTTTTGCTCCACAAGTTCCATGGTATCACCAATTTTTACCTCGCCCTCTTCCAAAATTTTAAGGTAGGTTCCTGGATGACCATGTTCTATAAATTCTTTTAGGATTTTTTGATCACCAAACCTAACTCCAAGTTTATAACATGGTTCCCTTGGTTGCGAAATTTGCACCAATGCTGTTCCTAATCTATATATATCTCCAACACTTATTATAGATTCATCTAACCCTTCCATAGTAAGGTTTTCACCAAACATGCCCCAATTCCATTCTAGGTCTGGATACTTTTCTTGCCAATAGGGATAATAACTTGTTGAGAATAAATAACAAGCCTTATTTTCACCACCATGGTGAACACGGTCTATTAAAGTATCATTTTTTACATCCTTTTTGGTGAGAAATAGGGATTGGTCAACAGGATATTTAAAAATGCCGGTCTGTTCTTCTTTTCCATTCCACATAAATGTGGTGGACTGCCCTATATTGGTTGAAATGACTTTCATAACATAAAGATAGAAAAATCATATGTATAGGTGTTGAATTTATAAATGTTTAGGAATGTTAACTGTATTTAAGGAAGGAACGTATTCAATTAGGTTAATGCTTATATCATCTTCCCCAATGTTTTCTAGGTCGCAAATCAATTCATTATTCACAAATTCCCAATAATCCACATCTTCTTTATCAAACTGTACCAAGCATATTTTACCATCTTTAAATCTAGAAATGGCAATTCCGCCTGTTAAACATATCCAATTGTAATTGGTTCTTTGGATTCTAAAAGGAAGCCTTTCTCCTGGTTTTAATGATATATTCCAAAGTCTAATGCTTTCATTTTCAAACAACAAAGAGCTTCCCAATGGTTCATTGAGATTAATATTGTCTAATTCTTTTTTTAATTTTTTGCTCCAAGGATCAAAATTTCCTGCAGGATTTATTACTGTTAATTTCATAGCGCATAATTTATTTTTTAGAGAAACCCTAGAAAAGGGAGTTCAACAGATTTTATAGGATATTTGGGGAGAATAACCGATAATAACTTTCAACCAATACTTAAATAAGGAATATTCAAAATATTCACAATTATTTTGAGTATATGATTAATAAAATGTCTATCAGGAGTTGGTTGTGTATAAATTTTATAAAAAAAGTGATAATAACTCAAATTTATTATGTTAAATTTTTAAAGTGCCAAATAAAAATATGCCCAATAAACAAGCAAAAATTGAAGAAGTATTCTTAGTACTAAAACCCATTTTGGTATCCCCAATGAGGCTTTCTCTTCTTGCAACATATAAATATGTACTAGGAGGAATATTGCTAGCATAACAATAATACCGTAAATAGATAAATTTTTTGTGATAGAAAACATAATCCTATACCCAAAAGAAGTTCTGCTGCACCGCTTAAATAGACCAAGAGTTTATGGTTGGGAAGATATCTGGGCATTATTCTCATATATGCCCTTGGTTTGGCAAAATGAAAAATACCAGAAACCATATAGATAACTGCCATTAAATATAGATGCCAAGGGTAGTCCATGCCTAAATATAAAAACAAAAAGGTCAACAAATGAATGTTGACCTTTTTATCTATACTATTATAATTATTTTATCATTTCGTAGCTTCTTTTTATAAAGTTGGTGAGTTCCTCACCTTTTAGAAGCCCTTTAGATAAACGTGCCAAATCTAAGGATTGATTGATTAATCGTTCTCTTTTCTTAGCTGTTTTTGTGCCTAGAATTTCGCCTACCAATTCATGGTTTGTATTTACGATAAGATTGTACATCTCTGGCATATTGCCCATGCCAAACATACCGCCTCCACCACCAGTTTGTTGCATTTCTTTCATTCTACGCATAAACTCTGGTTCTGTAATAATAAAAGGAGATGCAGCACTATCCATAGCTTCTAATTGTATAGTATAGCCTTTTTCTTTGATAGCTTCTTCTAAATTGATTTTAAGACTTTCTTTTTCCTCATCGGACAATTTAGAAATTTGTGTATCCTCTTTTTTAATTAGGTTATCCAAATGGTCCGCATCTACACGTGCAAAAGATAGTTTCTCTTTAGAAGTCTCTAATTTTTGCATTAGGTGCGATATAATTGGCGAATCCAACAATAAGACTTCAAACCCTTTTGCCTTGGCAGCTTCAATATAACTGTGTTGAGCTTCTTTGTCCGATGCATAAAGAACTACCAATTTCTCATCCTTATCAGTCTGGTTGTCCTTTATTTTTTCTTGAAGTTCCTCGAAAGTAAAGAACTTACCATCTACTGTTGGATAGAGTGCAAATTTGTCAGCCTTTTCAAAGAACTTATCATCAGAAAGCATTCCATACTCTATAACGAGCTTAATATCATTCCATTTTGCTTCAAAATCTTCCCGATTGTTTTTGAACAAAGAAGATAATTTATCTGCAACTTTTCTACTTATATAAGATGATATTTTTTTAACAGCACCATCCGCCTGTAAATATGAACGAGAAACATTTAAAGGAATATCTGGAGAATCTATTACACCACGTAACATGGTTAAAAATTCTGGTACAATTCCTTCTACATTATCGGTCACAAAAACCTGATTTTGATAAAGCTGAATCCTATCCTTCTGTATGTTGAGGTCATTTGTCAACTTTGGAAAATAAAGAATCCCCGTTAGGTTAAAAGGATAATCCACATTAAGGTGAATGTTAAAAAGAGGCTCCTCAAACTGCATTGGGTAAAGTTCCCTATAAAACCCTTTATAATCCTCCTCTTTAAGATCCGCAGGCTGTTTTGTCCATGCTGGGTTAGGATTATTTATAATATTATCTACTTCCTTTGTTGGAGCTGGGTCTTCTTCTTTTGCACCTTCTGGTTTTGGTAAAGTTTCAGTTTTAGTTCCAAACTTAATAGGGATGGGCATAAACTTGTTATACTTGCTCAATAGCCCACTTATTCTACTTTCTTCCAAAAACTCTGTAGAGTCTTCTGCTATATGAAGAATAATTTCTGTACCCCTATCTTTTTTATTAGACTTCTTTAGAGAAAAATTGGGAGAACCATCACATGACCAATGAGCTGCAGGCTCATCTTTATAACTTTTGGTAATTATCTCTACTTTTTCTGCTACCATAAAGGCAGAATAAAAACCAAGACCAAAATGACCAATAATGCCAGAATCTTTGGCACCGTCATCATATTTATTTAAGAACTCCTCAGCTCCAGAGAAAGCCAATTCGTTTATATATTTTTTAACCTCCTCGGCTGTCATCCCAATACCTTGGTCAATAACATGCAACTTTTTGCCTTCTTTATCTATTTTAACCTCTAATCTAGGATTGCCATATTCAACTTTGGCCTCACCAATAGATGTAAGGTGCTTCAATTTTAGGGTAGCATCCGTACCATTGGAAATAAGCTCACGAAGAAAAATTTCGTGGTCACTATAAAGGAACTTCTTTATTAAGGGAAATATGTTCTCAACGGAAACATTAATTTTACCTGTAGCCATACTTCAATATATTTTTTATGTTAATGGTATTAGGTAGTCAAAAAAAATACCATAGTGTGCAATAGTGACAAACTGACACTTTTTACGTTTTTTGTATCTTGGCTTTGATTTCTTCTTATATTTCGCATTCAAACGATTCTAAAAATAATAAAACCATATAATGTACAATTCAAAAATTACGGGGCTGGGTTATTATGTGCCAGATAATATAGTAACCAATGACGATTTATCTAAGGTGATGGATACCAATGACGCATGGATACAGGAACGAACAGGAATAAAAGAACGTAGGCATGTAGTAAAAGGAGGAGAGGATACTACTACAACAATGGGTGTAAAAGCTGCAAAGATTGCCATTGAACGTGCCGGTATAGATAAAGATGAGATTGACTTTATTGTTTTTGCTACCCTAAGTCCAGATTATTATTTTCCTGGCCCTGGCGTATTGGTACAGCGAGACTTGGGTATTAAAACCGTTGGAGCATTGGATGTTAGAAACCAATGTTCTGGTTTTGTATATGGTATCTCTGTGGCGGATCAGTACATTAAAAGTGGCATGTATAAAAATATATTGGTCATTGGATCAGAATTACATTCCTATGGTATGGATATGACCACGCGTGGCAGAGGTGTTTCTGTGATATTTGGCGATGGAGCTGGTGCCGCTGTGTTGAGTAGGGAAGAAGACACTAGTAAAGGAATATTGTCTACACATTTACATTCAGAAGGACAGCATGCTGAACAGCTTGCTTTGATTGCGCCAGGAATGGGAAAACGTTGGGTAACAGATATTCTTGAGGAGAATGACCCCAATGATGAATCTTATTACCCTGTTATGAACGGACAGTTTGTCTTTAAAAATGCCGTGGTACGTTTTAGTGAGGTAATAAAAGAAGGTTTAGATACCAATAATTTAAAGGTAAGTGATATTGATATGTTGATACCGCACCAAGCCAATTTGCGTATTTCCCAATTTATACAAAAGAAATTTGGATTGGGGAACGGCCAAGTTTTTAATAATATTATGAAGTATGGCAACACTACTGCAGCCTCCATACCTATTGCTTTGACTGAAGCTTGGGAGCAAGGAAAAATAAGAGAAGGAGATTTGGTGGTATTGGCTGCCTTTGGTAGCGGTTTTACTTGGGGCAGTGCTATTATTAGGTGGTAGTGGGATATGACTTTTTTACTTTCTAATAAAATAGCGTTAATCACTGGTGCAAACCGTGGTATTGGCAAGGAAATTGTAAATTCCTTTATTGCTCATGGGGCAACAAAAGTATATCTCGCTGTTAGAGATATAGAATCTACCAAAGATTTAAAGGAGAAATATGGAAGCAAAGTTGTTACTGTTTTTCTAAATCTTACCATACCAGAAAGTATTATTGCACTAGCTGAGCAAACAGAAGATGTAAATATTGTGGTTAATAGTGCTGGAGTATTAACTTTAACAAGTCCGTTAGATGCTAATCTGGAAACAGCTTTTAAAAAAGAACTCGACGTTAATGTTTTTGGATTTATGAGAATGGCTCAAGCTTTTACACCCATTATAGAAAAGAATGGAGGTGGTGCATTTGTGCAGCTCAATTCTATTGCATCCATTATTGGGGGTAAAACTTTTAGTACATATTCGGCATCAAAAGCTGCCAGTTATTCTTTTACACAAAGTTTAAAGGAATGTTTGGAGCCTAAGAACATACAGGTGGTAAGTGTGCACCCTGGTCCTATAGATACAGATATGGGTGCAGAAGCGGGAATGGCTGCCATTGCGGAGCCTGCAACCGTAGTTTCAGAAAGTATTATTATTGCATTAAAGAATGGAGACTTCCATGTTTTCCCAGATACTATGGCTAAAGAGTTTGGGAATGCTTATATGCCATATGCAAAAAAAATTATTGAAAACGAATAATCCCTTAAGTTTTGAAAAAGAACCGATTAAACTAAAATTTAAAAACCCGAGGCATATGCCTCGGGTTTTTTTATGATAAGTCAAATTCTAGGTATAACCAACCAAATCCTAGAAATTAAACTCATCAAAATTATATGATACCACCACCACCTTGCTTAGTATTGCTGTCTCTTCTTTTTCTTTGTGCAGCCCTATTTTTTCCACTACCGAACCTATAAGACGTGCCTATGTACAGATTTCTACTTTCCCAATTAAACTGTCCTTGTTGCGCATAAGGTCTTTCTGCATCAAAAGCAAAGCGCATGGTATTAAAGACATCGTTTAAATTAACGCTAATAGTTCCTTTTCCTTGGGCAAAAGAATATCTGGCACCCATATTTACAAAATACATTGGGTCTATCTCAAACTGAAGGTTTTGGTTTGCACCCCTATAAAAACCAAACAGTTGCAGAGTTAATTTCTTGGATAACGTAAAACTATTGTTCATTCTCATGTTCCAGGATACATTATCCACTTCCGTTTTTTCAATTGCAATATCATCTTCCGTGGCTGTTGCATTATCAGCTACAGTCAAGCTTTCAGTAATTCCTCGTTGTGTTTGTGAGAACAAATCAAAACTGCCATTAATGCTCCACCATTTTGAGGGCCTATAACTACCAGATACTTCTAACCCATAAGCAGATGTATCATCAAAATTATCATAAGTCAAAATGGTTTTATTGAAATCCAATCGGTCTATATAAACCGCTCTGTTGATTTCATCAGAAATTTTTCTATAAAAAATACCAGAGGTAATACTTCCTTTCTCCAATCGTCTGGTATAGTTCATTTCATAGGAATTGGTGAATTGTGGCACCAAGGTTTCATTTCCAAAAGAAGAAATAAGTGGTGTTGACCATTGTCTAATGGGGTTTACCTGTTGCAAGCCTGGTCTATCTACTCTTTTGCTGTAACTCAATTGAAATTGATTTTTATCACTTGCAGCATAGGTCAAAAATGCTGACGGATATACTTGTGTGTATTTATCCGTAAAGGACCGTACTTGGTTTGTGTCTGCTTTTACTTCTACATTTTCAACTCTCACTCCTGCTTGGTAAGACAATTTTCCATGAGTTTGCCCAAATGTGGCATAAGCTGAGTATATGTCCATGGCATACACAAAATCAGTGTCTGGTGTCGGCCTTAAAATTCCATTGGAGTTAAAGGATAATCCAGTAGAAGCATAATCCACATCAGTTTCAAAAATACGGGCCTCTACTCCCAATTCTAATTTAGAAATAGAATCTATTGGGTTAACATAATCCAAATTGGCAATGGTCTGTGTTCTATCTGTATTTACAAAATCTTGATAATCTGGAAAACGTGCTGCACCAGTAGAACTAAAATGGGCATCCTCATTACTGTAAAAATGGTTATAGTCCACTTCTAGCTCAATATTGTGCCCATCTTTTTTAAAATCATGCTTATAATCAAAATTATATTGCTCACTTAGATTGTCATTTATGTTATTAAAAAGCTGTGTTGTATTTCTAACAGGGTCATTATAATAAAGAACGTCAGTATCACCACTACCTTTACCATCGTACATGTTCTGATTAGTAAAAAATGAAATAGTGTTGTTATCATCTAAGTAAAAATCCAATCCTACTTTATATAAATGAGATTTGTTGTTGTTAAAGAAATCGAACAACTGTTCTGAATTCTCATCCAACCTTTTAATAAACCCAAAATTGCTTTGTTTCCCAATATTGTTCCCATAATTACCGTAAACATTGAATTTCCCATTTCTATAATTTAAATCAATGGAGCTATTGAATCTTGCATTTTTTCCTTTGCTTAGACCTGTATTAATGTTTCCATTAAAACCTATATTGGCATTTTTATGGAGCACTATGTTAATGATACCACTCATACCTTCAGGATTATATTTAGCGGAAGGGTTTGTTATTAACTCTATAGATTTAATAGAAGTAGATGGAATCTGCTTTAGCAATTGAGCTACAGGAACATTAGATAGTTTACCATCTACCATAACCCTAACATTGGAGTTTCCTCTTAATGTTAAATCCCCTGTTTGGGAATCCACATTTACAGAAGGAATATTATTCATAATGTCTGATGCAGTTGCTCCGGCCGTAGTAAGATCCTTACCCACGTTAATTACTTTCCGGTCTATCTTTTGTTCTATTGTGGTACGTTCTGCTACAACTTCTACACCTGTAAGTTCCTGTGTTTCTTCCTCCAATATAATAGTTCCAACATTTAATTTTCTATTATTTTTAGATATTGTAATAGGCTGGGAGTGTGTTTTGTATCCTATAAATTGGACCTCCAAAATAAGGCTGCCCTCTGGCAGGTCTTTTACTTCAAAAGAACCGTCATCCGTTGTAATTCCCCCTGTTAAGGTTTCAGAACCATCCTCAGATTTAATAACAATAGCGGCATAAGCTACAGGTTGCTGTGCTAGGTTGTCTATTACCTTTCCAGTAACAGTTCCAATTTTTAAATCTGTTGGATCTGGGAAGTTGTTTGCTAAAATTGTACCATAGCAAAATAGTACAAAAAGTAGAGTTACTTTTTTCATTTTTTCGTTTTTTGATTGAATTAATTGATGTTGGATATAGGACGATGGAAATTGGAATATGTTACGCCCCCTTTTCTTTTTTAACTTAAATTAACAATATTCACATTTGTCTATGAAAGGATTGGGGATTTTAGGGAACTAATACAAAAACAAAACCCGAAGCAAAGCTCCGGGTTTCTCTCATTGACATGCTATACTAAACACTAACCATTAACTATAAAAAAATATAACACTACAATGATTAAATTTTTGTTATTATGAATAGACGATATTTTTTAATATTCGTTACAGTACTTAACATACTTTAACATCTAAATTAACATATGAAAAAAACACTTGTCTTCGGTGCTTCTTTAAAATCAAATCGATATAGCAATCTTGCCATAAAACGACTAGTTGAGAATAACATAAAGACAGAGGCATTTGGTATGAAAGAAGGGGAAACTTTCGGGGTGCAAGTTAAGGTTAATTTGCAAGAATTTCAAGACATTCATACCATAACTTTATATATGAATCCAAAAAGACAAGAAGAGTTTTATTATACCATAATTGAATTGGCTCCAAAAAGAGTAATTTTTAATCCAGGTACTGAAAACAGGAACCTTTATGAACTGTTAGGAAAAAATAATATAGAAGTTTTAGAGGCTTGCACTTTGGTTTTGTTGGCAACAAATCAATACTAAAATTCTTCATAATATAAACCTCTTTATTTTTAAAAAGAAAAGGATTACTTTTTACGTATTAAAAACATTCCAAAAAACGTTAACATACCATTTATAGGAAGCAATTCGTAGCCAACAACATACCCTCCTAAATAGTCAGCTGGGATTTTAGCAATGCTGTAAATTATGGCGACAGAGACCAGAGCCACAATCCATATATATTGGTCGTGGATTTTGTGCTTGGTAAAAATACCAAAGGCAAAAAGACCTAGAAGGGGCCCATAAGTGTAGGTTGCAACGGTCAATAACCCATCAATTACATTTCTGTCCAATACATGTTTAAAAATAATTACGACAATCACTAAGAGTACACTCATAGCTATGTGCGTATTTTTCCTTAGTTTTTTTCTTTTTGTTTCCTCTTTCTTTTCAATCTCCAAGAAGTCCACACAAAAAGATGTAGTGAGCGATGTTAATGCACTATCCGCACTGCTGTATGCCGCAGCAATAAGGCCTAGCATAAAGGTAATGGCCACTGTCATGCCCAAGCCGCTGTTTAGGGCTATTTCAGGGAATAAAAGGTCAGATTTTGGAGTGCCGTCCATTAACGGAGTTGCAATTTGGAATCTTTCGGCATAAATAAATAACAATGCTCCAAGAAGTAAAAAGATAAAATTCACAACTACCAATACCAAACTAAAGGAAACCATATTTTTTTGCGCATCCTTTAAACTTTTGCAGGTAAGGTTCTTTTGCATCATGTCTTGATCTAATCCTGTCATGCAAATTGTGATGAATATGCCACCGATAAAGGATTTAAAAAAATGATTTTTGGAAAAGAAATTATCGGTAAATAAAATTTTATTGTATTGTTTTAATTCTTCTGAAGCCAAAAACTCAGTAAAACTCCAATCCAATTTTTGATTGATAAAGTAAATGGATAGTCCCACCGCCATTAACATAAAAAGGGTTTGTAAGGTATCGGTCCAAACAATAGTCTTAATGCCACCTCTAAAAGTATAAATCCATATTAATAGAATGGAGAGTGTTACCGTGACTTCAAAAGGAACGTTCCAAGCATCAAACACAAATTGCTGTAACACAATGGCTACAAGAAAAAGCCTAAAAGAAGCGCCTAAGACTCTGGATATAAAGAAAAAGAACGCTCCAGTTTTATAACTTACTATGCCAAAACGTTGCTCTAGGTATTCATATATAGATGTTACATTTAATTTATAGTATATGGGCAAGAGAACATAGGCTATAACAAAATAACCGAACAAGTACCCAAACACAACTTGCATATAACTAAATTGGGAACTTTGCACCCAACCAGGAACAGAGATAAAAGTCACCCCAGATAATGAGGCTCCTATCATTCCAAAAGCGACCAAATACCATGGAGATTGTTTGCCAGCCTTAAAGAAATCGATGTTAGAATCGTTCTTTCCAGTAAAATGGGAAATTAGTAATAACAAAAGAAAATAGCCGCCTATCAATAACAGAATGTGCGCTGGAGTCATAAAAATAAATTTCAGATGCAAAGTACAAAAACTTAAAACATAAATCTAAAATCGTAATTTTGCGCTTATGGAATTTTCATCCAAATTATTGGAAAATGCGGTTTATGAAATGTCTCAATTACCAGGTATTGGTAAGCGAACGGCTCTAAGGTTGGTTTTACATTTGTTAAAGCAACCCAAAGAGCAGAGTACAAGGTTGGCCAACTCAATACAAATTTTGCGGAACGATATTAAATTCTGTACAAGTTGCCATAATATATCCGATGTTGCTCTGTGTGAGATTTGCTCCAATCATAAAAGAGATAGTAGTTTGGTATGCGTAGTAGAAGATATTAGAGATGTAATGGCAATTGAAAATACAGGTCAATATAAAGGGCTTTACCATGTTCTTGGTGGAAAAATTTCCCCAATGGAAGGGATTGGCCCGCAAGATTTAACCATTGAATCCTTGGTGAAAAAAGCAAAAAAAGGAGAGATAAAAGAACTGATACTTGCATTAAGTTCTACCATGGAAGGAGACACCACAAATTTTTATATTTATAAGCAATTGGAAGATATGGATATGAAAACCTCTACGATTGCAAGAGGAATAGCTGTGGGTGATGAATTGGAGTATGCGGATGAAGTTACTTTGGGAAGAAGTATTATGAATAGAATTCCGTTTGAAAATTCAATAAAAGCACTGTAGACTAAAAAGGAATAAACAAGAATATGTCAAAGTTTGAATTAAAGTTGCCACAAATGGGGGAAAGTGTTGCGGAAGCAACCTTAACTGCGTGGTTAAAAGATGTTGGGGATACAATAGAAATGGATGAGGCAGTTTTTGAAATTGCCACGGACAAAGTAGATTCGGACGTTCCAAGCGAAGTAGAGGGGGTATTGATAGAAAAACTTTTTAATGTTGATGATGTAGTCAATGTAGGTGATACCGTTGCAATAATAGAAGTTAAGGGAGAAGGCAATACAGATGAAGTAGAAGAGGATGAAGAATTGGAAATTCCTATTCCAGAAGAAACTATTGAAGAATTGGAACAGGTTATTGTTGAAGCAAAGGAAGCTGCAGCTGTTCCTGTGCAAGATTATAGTGGTACAGATAGATTTTATTCTCCTTTGGTTAAGAATATTGCCAAACAAGAAGGCATTACAATTGCCGAATTGAATACAATTAAAGGATCTGGAAAAGAAGATAGGGTAACGAAAAGTGATATATTGGAATATATTGAAAATAGAAAACCCAATAAGGCTGCACCAGAAATTTCCAATGGATTGCCCAAAACTCCAATTACGAAGATGGAGGCCCTTAAGGTAGAAAGTATACCTAAATCGGTTTATGTTCCACCGGCTTATATTGGAAAAGAGGATGAGGTTGTACCTATGACAAGAATGGGCAAGTTAATTGCCCAGCATATGTCAGACAGCGTGTCCACTTCTGCCCATGTTCAAAGTTTTATAGAGGTTGATGTCACTAAAATTGTAAACTGGCGCAATAAGGTAAAAAATACTTTTGAGAAAAGAGAAGGTGAAAAACTCACTTTCACACCAATTTTCATAGAGGCCATTGCAAAGGCATTAAAAATGTACCCTATGCTGAATATATGCCTAGATGGGGATACTATCATAAAAAAGAAGAATATCAATATAGGAATGGCGGCTGCCTTACCAGATGGTAATCTTATTGTTCCTGTCATAAAAAATGCAGACCAATTAAATTTGGTAGGAATGGCAAAAGCTGTAAATGACTTGGCTTATAGGGCAAAGAACAATGAATTAAAACCAGATGAGGTTAAAGATGGCACCTATACCGTAACTAATGTAGGTTCCTTTGGCAGTGTTTTTGGAACACCTATTATAAATCAACCACAAGTTGGGATTTTAGCTTTGGGTGCTATTAGGAAAATGCCATCTGTAATTGAAACCAATGAGGGTGATTTTATTGGAATCAGAAGTAAGATGTTCCTTTCCCATAGTTATGATCACCGAGTGGTAAATGGTGCTATGGGGGGTATGTTTATTAAATCCGTGGCCGATTATTTAGAGGCTTGGGATGAGAATAGGGAAATTTAAACACCTAAGTATATCAAATTAAATTTTAGTAGAACTTATAAATATGGAGTTAAAACTCACAAGACCCATTTGTTTTTTTGATTTGGAAACTACCGGAACCAATGTGGCAAAAGATAGAATAGTTGAAATTTCCATATTAAAAGTATTTCCAAACGGAAATAAGGAAAGTAGAACATGGTTGGTAAACCCGGAAATGAATATTCCGGCTGAAGTTATTGCCATTCATGGAATTTCCAATGAGAAAGTGGCCAATGAACCAACGTTTAAAGAGCTTTCCAAGGAAATATATACGATGATTAAGGGGAGTGATTTAGGTGGATATAACTCAGATCGATTTGATATTCCCCTTTTGGCTGAAGAAATGTTAAGAGCAGATATAGATTTTGATATGAAAAATGCAGTTTCTGTAGATGTACAGACCATTTTTCATAAAATGGAGAAGCGCACACTAGAGGCGGCATATAAATTTTATTGTGATAAGGACCTTACTGATGCCCATAGCGCGGAAGCTGATACAATAGCTACTTATGAGGTTTTATTATCTCAATTAGACCGCTATCCAGAATTGGAAAACAATATAAAAAAGCTATCGGAGTTTACTACCAGAAGACAATTTGTAGATTTTGCCGGGTTTATTGCATTGGACAAGGATGGAGAAGAAATCTTTTCATTTGGAAAACATAAAGGAAAAAAAGTCCATGAAGTTTTAGAAAATGAACCAGGTTACTTTGGATGGATATTAAATGCTGATTTTCCTTTGTACACAAAGAAAGTATTAACACAAATAAAGTTGAGCAAGTTAAATAACAAATTGGGTTAAGGTAGAAATAATGAAAATAATCTGTATAGGTAGAAATTATGTAGATCATATTAACGAATTGGCAAACGAAAGACCTACAGAGCCAGTTGTATTTATAAAACCGGATTCCGCTGTATTACCAAAAGAACAGGATTTTTATATACCTGAGTTTTCCAATGATGTGCACTATGAGGTAGAGGTGCTTGTCAAAATAAAAAAGGTTGGAAAACATATTGATGAGAAATTTGCGCATACCTATTATGATGAGGTAGGACTTGGAATAGATTTTACGGCAAGGGATTTGCAGTCACAATTAAAATCAAAGGGATTGCCTTGGGAAAAAGCAAAGGGTTTTGATGGTGCTGCTGTAATAGGTAAGTGGTTGCCCAAAACTAATTTTAAAAATTTAAACAATTTGGATTTTTCTTTGTTGAAGAACAATGAAGTTGTGCAAAAAGGGAATACAAGTCTGATGCTCTGGAAAATAGATGAATTAATAGCTCATGTATCAACCTATTTTATGTTAAAAAAAGGAGATGTTGTTTTTACTGGGACTCCCGCGGGAGTTGGTAAGATAAGTACAAATGATTATCTTTCAGGAAAGTTGGATGGAGAAGAAATGTTTACAATTAAAATTAAGTAATGATTTACAGTTTAGATAAAATAAATGAAATGGCAGAAGGAGATACAGATTTTATTATATCTGTAATCTCTGTTTTTTTAGAGGAAGTTCCTGTTGATTTGGAAGATTTGGAAGTTGCTATTGAGAAGAAAGATTATGAAAATATCTATAAATTGGCACATAAAATAAAGCCCAACGTAGATTTGTTGGGAATGGAACAAACGCGTGCTGTCGCTTTGGAAATTGAAACTTTGGGAAAGGACCCAGAGAATGAAAATATTGTAGTAGAAAAATTTCCTCTTCTTAAAAAAGATGTCCTGCAAGTAATTTCGGAGCTTAAAAAAGATTTTGATATTTAATGTTTGCAGAAATCATTACCATTGGGGATGAAATCCTCATAGGTCAAGTTGTAGACACTAATTCAACCTTCATTGCTAAGGAACTTAATAGAATTGGAGTTTCGGTCTATCAAATTACATCTGTACAAGATAATAAGGAACATATTTTAAATTCTTTAAAAGAGGCTCGATTAAGAGCTAGTATTGTTATTCTTACTGGGGGATTGGGCCCCACCAAAGACGATATTACAAAACATACGTTATGCGATTTTTTTAATGATTCTTTGGTTCAGAATGCTGAGGTTCTAAAACATGTTGAAGAACTTTTTAAAAAACATATTACCAATACATCCATATCAGATTTAAATAGAAAACAAGCTATGGTTCCTTCTAAGGCAAGTGTATTACACAATGCATATGGGACGGCTCCAGGTATGTGGATTAGAGATGGCGAAACCGTGTTTATTTCGCTTCCTGGTGTTCCTTTTGAAATGCGAAACCTTGTAACAAATGAAGTCATTCCAAAAATTCAAAAAACTTTTAAACGCCCTTATATTGTACATAAGACCATTATGACCTACGGAATGGGAGAAAGTGGTATTGCAGAAAAAATTGAACCTTGGGAAGATGGCTTGCCGTCTTTTATCAGTTTGGCATATTTACCTAATTTAGGAAGGGTAAGATTGCGCTTAACTGCCAAAGGGAGTGATAAAGAAAAGCTTATGGATGCCATCCATAAAGAAGTTAATAAGCTTTATACACTAATTGGGGATATTATTTATGGAGTTGAAGAGGATGAAACTATCGAAGCACTTGTTGCAAAATTATTGACATCAAAGAAAATGACATTAGCTACCGCCGAAAGTTTTACTGGAGGGAAAATTGCAGAAAGAATTACTGCAATGCCCGGAGCTTCCAATTATTATAAAGGTAGTGTGGTTAGTTATGCCACACAAACTAAAATAGAAGTTTTAGGGGTTAATGAGGATTTGGTGAAAAAGCATTCTGTGGTGAGTGAAGAAGTTGCTGTATCAATGGCTTCAAATGTAAAACAACTGTTAAAAACGAATTTTGCCATTGCCACTACTGGTAATGCAGGGCCAACCAAAGGAGACTCCGATGAAGAAGTAGGGACAGTTTTTATTGCCGTAGCTACTCCTAATGACGTTTTTGCCCAAAAATTTAACATGGGTAATCATAGAGAAAGGATAGTAGAAAAGTCAGTAAATAAGGCATTTGAGTTACTTCAAAAAGAAATATTAAAATTCTAAAAAGAATTTTGTCCGTCCCGTAAAAAAGATATAAATTTGCACCCTGTTTAAAATCACACAAAAAGTAGTGTAATGTCAAAAGTTTGTGAAATCACCGGAAAGAAAGCTATGTTTGGAAACAACGTATCTTTCTCTATCAATAAAACAAGAAGAAGATTTGATGTAAATCTTTCTAAAAAGCGTTTTTATATTCCAGAAGAAGATCGTTGGGTTACTTTAAAAGTTTCTACAAGAGCTTTAAAGAGCATCAACAAGAAAGGGATTTCTGCAGTTTTAAAAGAAGCAAAAGCAAAAGGATTAATTAAGTAATCCTAAAATTATAATATATATAACTATGGCGAAGAAAGGCAATAGAATTCAGGTTATATTAGAGTGTACGGAGCACAAGGAGTCTGGTCAACCGGGTACTTCTAGGTACATTACTACAAAGAATAAGAAGAATACTCCAGATAGGATGGAAATAAAAAAATTCAACCCTATCTTAAAGAGAATGACAGTTCATAAAGAGATAAAATAATAAGTCATGGCAAAGAAGACCGTAGCCTCGTTACAAACGAGTTCAAAAAGATTAACAAAAGCCATAAAAATGGTGAAGTCACCTAAGAGTGGTGCATATACTTTTGTAGAATCAGTAATGGCACCAGAATTGGTGAATGAATGGTTGAATAAGAAATAACAAACTAACCAGATATTTTGGTTGAAAAGCCACTTTCGAAAGAAAGTGGCTTTTTTTATGAAAAAAATTATACATTATAGTTAATATGCAGAAAATTAATACCTTAAGAGAATCAATAAGGTAGAGTTTAATGATTAAAATAGTATTAGTATGAAAGAGGAGCGCAGGGATTTTATAAAGAAGAGCGCCTCTTTGGCGGCCGCTATTTCTGTTGGAAGTATACATTCTACATATTCAAGTTCAAAAAAGCAAAAACCAAGTAATTTTTTATACTTGAATGGAATGGCAAAAGATGCAGGAATGGAAATGAGCAATGCTTATTTCTGGGGCATGGAAGCACACAGACATTTAATTGAGCTTGCTAAGCAAATAGGTGCTTATGGAGCTATTGCAGGTATAGACCGTAGACTTTTTGATGACCCAGAGGCTAAATCATGGGAATATAGAGCATTAAAAAATGTAGTTGATAAGTGGAAAGGTGTTGGATTAAATTATAATGTAGTAGAAGGTCCACCATCATTAGGAACTAAAACTAAATTGGGTCTGGAAGGTAGAGATGAAGAAATTGCAAACTTTATCACTTTCATGAAAAACCTTAAAAAAACAGGTGTAGATGTTATTTGTTATAACTGGATGCCTGTTGTAAGTTGGGCAAGGACTTCAACTGACAGAACGGGAAGAGGAGGCGCCTTAATGACTTCTTTTGATTATGATATGGTCAAAGATAAACCATTAACGAAGTATGGTGATTTTCCCAAAGAGAAAATGTGGGATAGTTTAGAGTATTTTTTAAAAGCTGTAGTGCCAGAAGCCGAGCAAATAGGAATGAAACTGGCTATGCATCCAGATGACCCACAAGTACATAGTATTCAAGGTATACCGCGTATTATGAATACAGTTGATAACTTTGACCGAATGCTTAAAATTATGCCTAGTGATTATAACGGAGTAACCATGTGTCAAGGTAATTTTTCATTAATGGGGACTGATATTCCAGAACTTATTAGACGATGGGGGCATGATGGAAAAATTCACTTTGTTCATTTTAGAAATGTTGAAGAACTAAGTGGTCAATTACCCAGTACCAAGTTTACTGAAACCTTTCATGATGAGGGAGATATAGATATGTACGAAGCTATGCGTGCCTATTTTGATATTGGTTTTAAAGGCGCAATACGAGCGGACCATGTGCCTACTATGGCGAGAGAAGAAAATTCAAGACCTGGATACATGACTTTAGGCAATCTTTTTGCTATTGGGTATATGAGAGGTTTAGCCGAATCTGTTAGTAAAGAAAGAACTAGGGGTAGCTCTAAATAGGATATAAAATTCAAGATTAAATCCTTATTACTTTTGTTATCTTTGAATCCAATCGATTACTAGGTATGAGTTTATTTAAAAATATATTTTCTTCCAAGAAAAAGGAAACACTAGATAAAGGCTTAGAGAAATCTAAAACCACTTTTTTTTCAAAATTAGGGAAAGCAGTAGCAGGTAAATCTAAGGTAGATGATGAAGTCTTAGATAATCTGGAAGAAGTTTTGGTCACTTCTGATGTTGGAGTAAATACCACTTTAAAAATTATTGACCGTATTGAAGCTCGTGTATCAAAAGACAAATACATGGGTACCGAAGAACTTAATACAATTTTAAGAGAAGAAATTGCAAACCTACTTTCAGAAACTAATTTAGGTGAAGACACAGAGTTTAGTATTCCAGAAAACAAGAAACCCTATGTTATTATGGTTGTTGGGGTTAATGGTGCTGGTAAGACCACTACTATAGGCAAGTTAGCACATCAATTTAAAAATCAAGGCTTAAAGGTGGTATTAGGCGCTGCTGATACCTTTAGAGCTGCTGCTATTGACCAGTTACAAGTATGGGCAGACCGTGTAAATGTTCCCATCATTAAACAAAAAATGGGAAGTGATCCTGCATCCGTAGCTTTTGATACGTTAAGTTCCGCTGTGACAAATGAAGCAGATGTAGTTATTATTGATACTGCAGGTAGACTACATAACAAGATTAACTTAATGAATGAGCTTACCAAAATAAAACGTGTCATGGATAAGGTAGTAGATGATGCCCCACATGATGTTTTATTGGTTTTGGATGGTTCTACTGGTCAAAACGCTTTTGAACAGGCCAAAGAATTTACAAAGGCTACAGAGGTAACCTCCTTGGCAGTAACCAAGTTAGATGGTACAGCAAAAGGCGGTGTCGTTATTGGAATTTCAGACCAATTTCAAATCCCTGTTAAATATATTGGAGTAGGGGAAGGTATTGAAGATTTACAAGTTTTTAATAAGTACGAGTTTGTGGATTCCTTTTTTAATATTGAAAAATGAAAAAATTTGTAGTTATCATTTTTACTTTTTTGGTTTCAGGGCTTTCGGCTCAACTAAACCATCCCAAAGCTAGCCCTTTTAGCAGGACCTCCCAAGATATAGGACTAGCTTCTATAAAAGTGGACTATTCAAGACCAGCAGTTAGAGGAAGAAAAATATTTGGAGAACTAGTTCCTTACGGACGAATTTGGCGCGTTGGGGCCAATGAGTCTACAAAATTTACTGTGTCTTCAAATGTTGAAATAATGGGCAATATGTTGCCGAAAGGCACGTATGCGCTATATGCTTTTCCTTATGAGGATATGTGGGAAGTAGTTTTTCATAGTAATATAGATCACTGGGGAGATGGAAGAAAGGCCTATGACCAAGAGGAAGATATGTTTAGAATAAAAATTACTCCAGAGAAAACACAAAGTTTTCAGGAGAACTTTTTAATTGCCTTTGATTCCATTACACATAATTCTGCCAACATGCTATGGTTATGGGAGCATACTAAAGTTGTTGTTCCTATCTTGGTAAATACTGACTCTTTAATGCAAAAAGAAATAGTAAAACAAATAGAACAAAACCCTACGGCGCAAACTTATTATGAAGCCGCCCGTTATTTGCAAGAACAAAAAAAAGAACTTGCTACCGCTTTGGAATATTTGAACATAGCACTGGAGATAGGCGGTGATACCTATTATTTCCATAGAGTAAAATCCTTAGTGGAGGCGGATTTAGGAAATTATAAAGCAGCTATTCAATCAGCTAAAAAATCTTTAAAATTGGCAAGTGCAGAAGATAAAGACGAATTTGTTCGCATGAACCAAAAAAATATTAGTACTTGGAAAAAGTTAGTTGATTAAATCATTAATTTTTTCCCACAACGTATTATCAAAACTAGAAGGCCCTGCCAAATCCTGTCCTGCATCTTCTCCTAAGCGTACAATTACCAAGTTTTTGCTGGGTACTATATATAGTTTTTGATCATCTTTCCCTAATCCTGAATACATATCTGCTGGAGAATTAGGAATTAAAGAACCATTGGCAACAGTTTGCGATGCTGGTACCATAAAACTTTCCTTACCACTAAGCCACCAAAGATATCCGTACGAATTGTTTAGAGCTTGACTCGTATTTTTCATATCGTTCAAGTAAGTTTCATCACCTAAAATGGTTTCATTATCCCATTTACCATTGTTTAGGTTTAGAAGCCCAAAACGAGCCATACTACGTACCGTACTAAAATAAACGTTGTTACTACCATTTGTGGAAAACCAAAGTCCGTCCATACCGATTTTATTTCGTAATTCAGTATTGTAGAATGTTGAAAAATTCATATCTGTAGCTTCACTTACTACTTTTTGTAATAAGGTGTATGGTGCATTATGATAGTTCCATCTTGTTCCAGCATCAGCTACATAAAATAAGCATTCCGGTGTCTTACAATCTCCCGTGATACCATTGAGGCCAGTAGTCATAGTTAATTGATGCCTTATAGTAATCAAATCTTCTTTTTCTGGGTCAAGTGACGTCCATCCAACTCCCATGTAATCAGACGATTTATCAGAGACATTTAAAAATCCTTTTTCTTGGGCAATACCAACTGTAAAGGATGTCAATGTTTTTCCTGCTGATGCCCAATACCATAAACTATCTTTGGTAAATGTGCCAAAATACTCTTCCATAGCAATTCTGCCGTTTTCCAGAATAATAAACCCTTTTGTACTTTTTTCTTCTAAAAATTGAAGTAATGGTTGTTTTGCGCTTTCATTCCAACCTAATTCATCCATGGGTATTGTTTCCCATTCTGTTGCGTTTGGTGGAAAGTACATAGGTTTGACCTCATTGGTAGAATTTTCTTCTATTTGCTGCTCATCATTGTCTTTAGAACAACTTGTCAGCATAAAAAATGAGACAATAAACAAAGTTATGATTCGGGTTTTCATTGTTTCTATGTAATAGATTTATAGTTATTTGACTGTAAATTATGTACTATGGTTTAACGTAGAATACTAAAAATTATGCACATAAATCGATGTATAGCAAGGGATTGTCGTATTTTGCACCCCATTTAGGTAAATTATGCGAACAAAATCACTAAAAAAGAACAAAATTAATGTTGTAACACTAGGTTGCTCTAAGAATGTGTACGATTCTGAAGTACTTATGGGACAACTAAAAGCCAATAAAAAGGATGTTGTTCATGAGGGGGAAGGCAATGTGGTTGTAATTAATACATGTGGTTTTATTGATAACGCCAAAGAGGAAAGTGTAAACACTATTTTGGATTTTGTTCAAAAGAAGGAAGCTGGAGAAGTAGATAAAGTTTTTGTAACGGGTTGTTTAAGTGAGCGTTATAAGCCAGATTTGCAAAAAGAAATCCCAAATGTGGATGAGTACTTTGGCACAAGTGAATTGCCAAATTTGTTAAAAGCATTGGGTGCTGACTATAAGCACGAATTGATAGGAGAGCGTTTAACCACTACTCCAAAGAATTATGCATATTTAAAAATTGCAGAAGGATGTGATAGACCTTGTTCTTTTTGTGCAATACCATTAATGCGAGGGAAACACAAGAGTAAACCGATTGAAGAATTAGTAACCGAGTCTAAAAAATTAGCAGCTAATGGTGTAAAAGAACTAATTTTGATTGCGCAGGATCTTACTTATTATGGATTGGATTTGTACAAGAAAAGGAACTTGGCTGAATTGCTTCAGGAGTTGATTAAGGTAGAGGGAATTGAATGGATTCGTTTACATTATGCATTTCCAACGGGTTTCCCAATGGATGTGTTGGAGGTAATGAAAAATGAAACTAAGGTGTGTAATTACTTGGATATTCCATTACAACATATTTCTGATTCTGTTTTAAAGAGTATGAGAAGAGGGACAACACAGGCGAAAACAACTAAGTTATTGCAAGACTTTAGGGTAGCTGTCCCAAATATGACCATACGTACTACCTTGATTGTTGGGTACCCAGGTGAAACAGAAGAAGATTTTGCAACACTTAAAAATTGGGTGGCTGAAATGCGCTTTGAGCGCCTAGGTTGTTTTACCTATAGTCATGAAGAAAATACCCATGCCTATAATCTGGTGGATGATGTACCCGAGAATGTAAAACAACAGCGTGCCAATGAAATAATGGAACTACAGTCCCAGATTTCTTGGGAATTGAACCAAGAGAAAATTGGAAAAACTTTTGCATGTATTGTTGACCGAAAAGAAGGAAACCACTTTGTAGGTCGTACCGAATTTGATTCACCAGATGTTGATAATGAGGTGTTAATAGATGCTACAAAATACTACTTAAAAACTGGTGAATTTGTAGATATAAAAATTAATGAAGCTTCTGATTTTGATTTGTTCGGAGAGCCTGTTTCCTAAAAATGTTACTCTATACGAAGCATTAGAATTTTTATTCTTCAGTGGCAAGAAATACTTCAAAATTAGAGATAGTAGGAATATTATTAGCTTTCAATATCTTTATTTTGATTCGGTCTGTAGAAACAATTTCTGTTCTAATGAGTCTTTTATAGCCTATAGTTGTTTCATTGGCAATTGAAACCCAAGTACCATTTTGTTCGACCTGTATTTCATACTTTTCTATTCTCTGTCCATATTTAATGGGTTCTTGTAGTAAGATTCTATTAAAAGTGATGGAGCTTTCTGTTTCAATTATTAATTCTGCTGAAAGAACTCTATCATTTGTTGCCCAATATGTTTCAAGGTATGAATCCAATATGTTGGAAGGAGAAAAATAATCATTCTCCAATCGATAATTAGATGCCAAAACCTTGGCATTTTTTGCCAAATTGGTTTTAAAAGTATTATCAATAATTTCTTTGAACTCCTTTAAATTTTTAACATCAGTTGTATTGATTAATCCTTGTTTATTTGGCGGAAGATTTACCAATAAAACCCCGTTTCTGCCAACAGATTTATAATAGATATCCACCAATTCTTTTGGAGTTTTAACCAAGCTATCTTGTGCCTCATGGTAAAACCATCCTGGTCTAATAGAAACATCACATTGACCAATGAGCCATTTGTTTCCTCCAGATTCACCAATATTTAGATAATCGGCCATGTCGCCACCAATAGTCAGTTCATTTCCATTGATGGTGGACCAAAATGTTTCACCTGCATGTCCATGTTCATTTCCAACCCAACGAATGTCCGGTCCTGCATCTGAAAAAATTAGGATGTTGGGCTGTAATTCTTTTACAAGTGAAAAGGTGTTCTCCCAATCATAATAGGTGCTTCGGTCTATTTTACGTTCCTCATTGGCTCCACCATAATGCCCGTCCCCGCCATTGGCGCCATCAAACCAAATTTCATTTATTTCACCATAGTTGGTCAATAATTCTTTTAATTGATTACGATAATAGGTAATGTATTCTGGTTTGCCATAATCTGCATGGTTTCTGTCCCAAGGTGACAAATACAGTCCAACTTTAAGACCATGTTTACGACAAGCATCCACAAATTCTTTTACAACATCACCTTTGCCATCCTTGTAAGGACTGTTCTTTACACTATGCTCAGTGTACTCACTTGGCCATAAGCAAAAACCATCGTGATGTTTGGCTGTAAGAATCAACTCTTTCATGCCACCAGCCTTGGCAGCCAAGACCCATTGTTCGGCATCCAATTCAGTTGGATTAAAGATGGATGGATTTTCGTCTCCATACCCCCATTCCTTATCAGTATATGTGTTTACTGTAAAATGAATAAAACCTACCATTTCCATTTTTTGATAGGCCAATTGTGCAGGTGATGGAACAACCGAATTTGGTGCGATATCTACTACTTTATCAGTTTTGCAGCTTGATAGCATCAATAAGAGAGACAGTAGAAAAATTAATTTATTCATATTATTCGATACTTTTTAAATAGGCTTCGGCATAACGCTGTCCCATTGTTCTGAAACTTTCTGTACTAAAGTGAATTTTATCACCCTTGTCTGGTAAATCTGATAGTTTTACTACACTTGTATTTGAATCTGTGGATGGAAAGTCATGTATAATTCTATTAATTGCTCCCCATTCTTTTGGAGTTTCCGAATAACCACCTAATTCACCCAATAGTATTGGCAAAGAATCATTACCGATAGTAGTTCTAAAAGTTTTGAATAAAGAGGATAGTTTGTCTTTGTAATTGGGAATGTCCTGATTATTGGCATCACTTTCCCCTTGATGCCATAAAATGGATTTAATTTCTCCATACTTTTTTCCTAGAGCTGCTTTTTTCTTAAAGTTGGTCAATAATTTAACATCACGATGGATGGAATCATTTATCCATTGGCTTACGGAGCTTCCACCCACTGCTGTGGGTAAAATCAATAAAGAAATGCTATCAGGAATTTGCTTTAAAAGTGTTTTTCCAAATGAAAGGCCACAATCCAATCCAACTAAATTATCCTCATAAAAATGTAAAGGTTCTTTAGCAAACACTAACTCATCTTTAGGATTAATAGACAGTATTCTAGGATTGGGAACAGTATCCTGTGGAGCAACTATACCTCGCCCAGCCATGTTAGACTGCCCAGCCATTATAAAAACCCATACATTTTCTTTATTGGGAATATTCTTTACCATTTCTACTGATTTTGGAAAATTAATTTTTTTGTCATCCTTTTTGGTTTCATTACAAGAAATGAGAAGAATAAATGCAAGTAATAATATTGTTTTTTTCAAGTTGATAGGTTTATTTGGTTAATTCAAGTTCATATAATTCCCTGCCTAATTGCGCTAAAAATGGAATGCCAACTTCTTCAAATTCATAAGTGTTGTCATTAAAAATACCATTTTTGTTCACCAAAAGGGTAGTGGTTAATAAAAATTCTACATTGTTTTTGGAATCATTTATATAGGCACAATCAGTTAAAGTACCATAAGCATAGCCTACCTTGTTGTAAATTTTAATATAATCTGGAATGTTCCCTTTGGTATCACCATAAATAAAGAATTTTCCATAACTGTCATAATAAGTACCAACATCATATCCAACATCTTTGGGTAGGCTTGACATTGACGTTAATAAAAACTCACGTTGAGAATCACTAATTTTAAATTGCTTATCGACATTATATTTTTCAGGGAAAATCACACGCTTTAATGTGGCATGCTGGGCATCAATGGGGTAGTAATTTTTAAGACTCATATCAAAAGGTTTGTTAATTAGAATATTTTCATCTATAAATCCTATTCCTTTTAGAACGCCTTTTATTTCTAATGGGGTAGCTGATGTGTTGATGATGGGATCGCTTGTTGCCGTAGTGCTATCATTTAAATAAATGACCAAAGGTTTGGTGGTAATATCATACGCATTGTCCGTGGATAAACGATGAGAAATACGCACTCCTTGAATTCCTTTTTCATTGAGTTTTTGATTGATTTCATTCTGACCCAAAAATTCTACCAATCTATTATTGGCTTCATTATCACTTACTGCAAAAATTTTGGTAATCTCTTTGGAAATGGTTGTTTCAATAGTATCGCCTTCCACATAAAAACGGGTATTCATGTTCAATGAATCAACTCTATTGAGTTTTTCCAGAGCCAATACACTAATTGGAAACTTTACCGTACTTGCTGGATAAAAATAGTTGTTGCTGTCTACCTGGAAATCATAGTCCTTAAAGAATATACTATCATCTCTACGTTCAATTTGAGTGTATCTTATTTGCACCTCATGTTGAGCAATGCTATCCACAACCCTTTTAATTCTTAAGTCATTGGATGCCAAAACTGTTTCCAAAGGATTTTTTGAAGTACTAGTTCTACAGGATGCCCATAAAAGACTAAATCCAAAAAGAAAGAATATGGTTTTTTTCAAGCTTAGTGTGGTTAGGTCAATTCTTATATACTTCGCCTCTGTGTGGTTTTAGGGAATCTCGTACTGTAATCATTTGTTGTTCATTTACAACCATATATGCAATGCTGTGCATATCACTTAAGTCATTACAACCTGTTAGTTCGCATTCCAGTTTTTCTAAACTAATATATTCTTTTAAATGTTTTTCATGGTGTAGAGCTGTCATGCTTGCAGTTGGTCCCTTAAAATCCCATATTAATTTTATTTTTCTATTCAAGTTTGCTATTTTTTAGGAATTAGAAACAGATATTCCTTTTTCAGCAAAGTTCTTAAAATCTTCGGCATATTTACAGGATTGTTTTTTAAAAGCCCCAGGCATAAGAAATGCCATAGCTTTCATCATAAAGCTAGAGAATTGAAATTCACTTTCAGAAATCCATTTTGTGGTATTCTCATCTACCTCTTCAAAATAATTTTTTTGAATATTGTGCACACCTTTGGTATCGTATGTTGCATGGAACTCATTGGGGAAACCCCTTTTGATAATGGTTTCAATTAATGACATTTCTCTCTTGCCCATTTTATAATTTAAACTCATTCTTGCGCCTTCCTGTCCGGCTTCTCCAGATAACAACTCATATTTCACCAATCCACGTTGCCAGTGCTTCATATTATCGGCATTATCCAATTTTTCAACAAATTCTTCTCTAGGCAGATTTATTAAAATTTCTGTAGTGTATTTCATTTTGCCCCTTATTTCTTACTAATTTAATAAATTAAGCATTGTTTAGGTGCTAAAAATGTGTTAATCCCTTATTTTATCCCTTGTGCAAGATAATGTAATTGCTATTTTTGCGGGATGCAATTTTTCAAAAGAAAGAGACATAGTTCCCTATTGGCTTTATTTTCCATTATGTGGATGGTTCTTATGGGATCATGTAGTTCTTTTTTTAGAAAGGAACCAGAAAGAGAACCTTTGGCCCGTGTTGGTGAAACGTATCTTTATAAAGAAGATGTGCAAGCACTATTAAATACTAATATGTCCAAAGCAGATAGTGCATCATTTGTAACCAATTACATTAATAACTGGGCGGCCAAGCAATTATTGATGACCAAAGCTAAAATTAACTTACCAGAAGAAAAATTAGTGGAGTACGATCGTTTAGTGAATAATTACAGGAGCGATTTATATACTAGGGCCTATAAAGAAGCATTGGTCTTACAAGCTCAGGATACTGCAATTAGCTCATCAGAGCTGCAAAGTTTTTACGAAAAGGAGAAAGAGAATTTTAAGTTGAAGGAGAAAATTATAAGACTTAGGTTTATAGAGCTACCATTACAGTTTTTGGATAAAAACATAGTTGTCCAAAAATTAAAGGATTTTGAAGAGGATGATATTACATATTTGGATTCAATTGGGGTACAATTTAGGAAATTGAATTTTAATGATTCTCTTTGGGTAGCTTCTTCCAGAGTCATAGATGAGATACCTCCATTGACCTATGAAAACGAGAAGCGATACTTAAAAAAATCACAATTTTTTGAATTGCAGGATTCATTAGGGGTATATTTGGCAAAGGTTAATGATGTTTTGGAAGTAAATGATATTGCTCCGTTGCAATATATAGAACCCACTATTAAACAAGTCCTTTTGAACAGAAGAAAGCTGGAATACGGAAGGAAACTGGAAACCGAAATTATTGATGAAGCTATTAAAGAAAAAGAATTTGAAGTATATGAAAAAGACAAATAAAACCATCATATATCTCCTGGGGATATTTTGTACCACTCTTGGTTTTTCTCAAGAAACCAATGTAATGCCTGACACACAGGTTGAACCAGACGACGTGGTTGTAGAAGAAAAAGGAAATTTTAAAAAAGACTCCACCAATAATTTTAAAAAGGTAAAATTAGACGGTATTGCATCTGTTGTTGGGGATTATGTAATATTGGATTCTGATATAGAAAAGACATTGATTGATCTTAAAAGCCAAGGAGTGTCAACTGAAGATATTACCCATTGTAGTCTTTTGGGTAAGTTAATGGAAGACCGTTTATACGCTCATCAAGCTGTACAGGATAGTATTCTTGTGTCTGATGATGAAGTGAATGCCACAAGTGATAGACAAATACAGGGTTTAGTAGCACAAATTGGCTCCATGGAAAAAGTACTTAAGTTCTATAAAAAGGAAGATGCTGAAAGTTTTAGGGAAGAACTATATAAAATTAATAAGTTGAGAATGCTTTCTGAAAAAATGCAGTCAAAAATTGTTGGGGAAATTCAGGTTACTCCAGAAGAAATTAGACAGTTTTTTAGTAAAATTCCAGAAGATGAAAGGCCAATGATCGGTGCAGAATTGGAAATTTCTCAGATTGTAAAAACCCCTAAAGCAACAGAAGAGGAAAAACAAAAGGTAATAGATAGATTAAACACCATTAGAGCAGATGTGTTAGACAATGGTTCTAGTTTTAAGGTGAAAGCAATTTTATATACCCAAGACCCTGGGTCTAAGCCAAATGGTGGGTTTTATAGCATTACAAAGGAAACAGGTTTTGTAAAAGAATTTAAAGATGTTGCATTTAGCCTTAATGAAGGGGAAATTTCTGAACCTTTTGAAACCATTTTTGGGTATCATATTATATATGTGGAAAAAATAAGAGGGCAAGAAAGAGATATTCGTCATATATTAATGTCCCCAGAAGTACCACAAAATGCAATTGATGAAGCTAAGAGAGAATTGGATAGTATTCGTCAAAGTGTACTAGATGGTAGATTTACGTTTGCGGAGGCTGCACTTAATTTTTCCGATGAAAAAGAAACCAAATTTGATGGAGGTGTCTTGCGTAACCCTAGTGATTTTAGCGCTCGCTTTGAATTAACGAAAATGGACCCAACATTGTACAACCAAGTAAGAAATTTAATGGACAATGAAATTTCCAGACCTATTATGGAGCAAGATGAAAGGGGAGCAGGAGTAAAATATAAAATCCTCAAAATTTCTAATAGATACGACGAGCATAAAGCGGATTTTGCTCAAGATTACCTAAAAATTCAAGAGCTGGCACTTAGGGAAAAACAGTTCAATACCATTAAAGAATGGATGGATGAGCATATAAAAGACACCTACATTAGTGTAAATGATGCTAACAAGGATTGTGATTTTGCTAATAATTGGGTAAAGAAATAGTATATGTCAGACGTTACTGCTATTGAAAACCTGGTTAAAAAACATGTGTCCTTAAAGCAAGAGATAGCTAAGGTAATTGTTGGTCAGAATGAGGTAGTGGATCAAATATTGTTATCCATTTATACAGGAGGTCATTCACTTCTTATAGGAGTACCGGGTTTGGCAAAAACCTTAATGGTAAATACTATTGCACAGACTTTAGGGTTAGATTTTAAACGCATTCAGTTTACTCCAGATTTAATGCCCAGTGATATTCTTGGAAGTGAGGTTTTAGATCAGAACAGAAATTTTAAATTCATCAAAGGGCCTATTTTTTCCAATATTATCCTTGCGGACGAAATCAACAGAACACCACCTAAAACACAGGCAGCTTTATTGGAGGCAATGCAAGAACGTGCCGTGACTATTGCTGGCCAACAATTTAAGTTAGAACTTCCTTATTTTGTTTTGGCAACGCAGAATCCCATAGAGCAAGAAGGAACCTATCCTTTACCAGAGGCACAGTTGGATCGTTTTATGTTTGCTATTGAGCTAAAATACCCATCTATAGATGAAGAAATAGAAGTAGTTAAAAAAACAACTTCAGACAATGTAGTTCAGGTGAAATCTTTGTTCAATGCAAAAGAGATTATTGATGTTCAGCATTTGGTACGTAGAATACCTGTGCCAGATAATGTGGTATCCTATGCTGTAAATATAGTTAATAGTACCCGTCCTAATTTAACTACTGCTTCGGATTTTGTAAAGCAGTATATAGATTGGGGAGCGGGACCAAGAGCATCACAAAATTTAGTTTTGGGAGCAAAGGCGCATGCGGCCATTCAAGGAAAATTTTCACCTGATATTGAGGATGTTAAAGCTGTGGCTATGGGAATCCTAAGACATAGAATTATTAAAAATTATAAGGCAGAAGCAGAAGGAATATCAGAAGAAGATATTATTACAAAATTGCTTTAAGATTCTATTAGCTTTTCTTCTTTAAAATTGCCATATTACCATATCAAATTATTTTATTTGCACTACGGATTTTCTTAAATTTGTAGAATTACTCAAAACTTAAAAGACTAAATAATGGCATTTGACATTGATATGATTAAAAAGGTATATGCCAACATGGCTGAGCGAGTTGACAAGGCACGTGAGGTGGTTGGAAAACCTTTGACTCTTTCAGAGAAGATTTTATATTCACATTTATGGGACGGTAAAGCGACTAAAGCTTTTAATAGAGGAAAAGATTATGTAGATTTTGCGCCAGACCGTATTGCATGTCAAGATGCTACTGCCCAAATGGCCTTGTTGCAATTTATGCAAGCAGGGAAATCTAAAGTAGCTGTGCCAACTACCGTTCATTGCGATCACTTGATTCAGGCTAAAATAGGCGCTGATAAAGATTTACAAAATGCGATAAATACAAGTAGCGAGGTTTTTAATTTCTTGGCTTCTGTATCAGATAAATACGGAATCGGTTTTTGGAAACCAGGTGCTGGGATTATCCACCAAGTAGTATTAGAAAACTACGCATTTCCTGGAGGAATGATGATTGGTACGGATTCCCATACTGTAAATGCAGGCGGATTGGGTATGGTTGCCATTGGTGTTGGTGGTGCAGATGCTGTGGATGTAATGGCAGGAATGGCTTGGGAACTAAAATTTCCTAAATTAATTGGGGTTAAACTAACAGGTAAATTATCAGGTTGGTCTGCTCCTAAAGATGTTATTTTAAAAGTTGCAGGTATCTTAACTGTAAAAGGAGGTACAGGTGCTATTGTTGAATATTTTGGAGAAGGTGCCAAATCTATGTCAGCTACAGGGAAAGGAACCATTTGTAATATGGGTGCAGAGATAGGAGCAACTACTTCAACCTTTGGCTATGATGCTTCTATGGAGCGTTATTTACGTGCTACGGGAAGAGATGGGGTAGCAGATGCAGCAAATAAAATTGCTCCGTATTTAACTGGTGATGATGAGGTATATGCAAACCCAGAGCAGTATTTTGATCAAGTAATCGAAATTAACCTTGATGAGTTAAAACCACATATTAATGGACCATTTACGCCAGATTTAGCTACTAAAGTTGGTGAAATGACTGAGAAGGCCAAAGCAAACGATTGGCCTTTAAAAGTGGACTGGGGATTAATAGGTTCTTGTACAAATTCTTCGTATGAAGATTTATCTAGAGCTGCATCTGTGGCAAAACAAGCAGTGGACAAGGGATTGGTAGCCAAGGCCGAATTTGGTATTAACCCTGGTTCTGAACAAGTTCGTTTTACTGCTGAAAGAGATGGTTTATTAGAGATTTTTGAAGATTTGGATGCTAAAATATTCACAAATGCCTGTGGACCATGTATTGGTCAGTGGGCTAGAGAAGGGGCAGACAAACAAGAGAAAAATACTATCATTCACTCTTTTAATAGAAACTTTTCTAAAAGAGCGGATGGTAACCCTAATACACATGCTTTTGTAGCATCACCAGAAATGGTTGCGGCAGTAGCAATTTCTGGAAGATTGGACTTTAACCCTCTAACCGATAAGCTAATCAACAAAAATGGGGAGGAAATAATGTTGGAAGAACCAACGGGAATGGAATTACCACCTAAAGGATTTGATGTTGAAGATGCAGGTTTTGTAGCTCCAATGGAAGATGGTAGTGGGGTACAAGTTGTTGTTTCTCCAACTTCAGAAAGGTTACAGTTATTGGAATCTTTTCAACCTATAGGGTCAAAAATTGAAGGAGCTAAGTTGTTAATAAAAGCATTTGGAAAATGTACAACGGACCACATTTCTATGGCTGGACCATGGTTGCGTTTCCGTGGGCATTTGGATAATATCTCTAACAACTGTTTAATTGGTGCTGTTAATGCTTTTGGCATGGCAACCAATAAAGTTAAAAATCAACTAACTGGAGAATTTGCTCCTGTGCCAGATACCGCTCGTGCATATAAAGCAGCAGGGGTTAAGTCTATTGTTGTGGGTGACCATAACTATGGGGAAGGTTCTTCTCGTGAACATGCTGCTATGGAGCCTCGTCATTTGGGAGTGGCTGCTGTGATTGTAAAATCATTTGCTCGTATCCATGAAACAAATCTTAAAAAGCAGGGAATGCTTGGGTTGACTTTTGCTAATGAAACGGATTATGATTTAATTCAGGAAGATGATACCTTCAACTTTATAGATTTAAATGAATTTGCTCCAGGTAAGCAATTAACTTTAGAAGTTATTCATGCGGATGGTTCTGTGGATACCATTATGTTGAATCATACCTATAATGAACCTCAAATAGAATGGTTTAAGGAAGGTTCTGCTCTTAATGTAATCAAGAAAGAGAACGCAGCTTAGACTAAGTATAAAATAAGTAATCAAAACTCCCGAAATTCTTCGGGAGTTTTTTAGTTTTGGGGAAACCTAAATTTTAAATGAAACTTAAAAGGAAAACATTTTTTAACATACTCCTTATTGCTTTTGTCCTGTCCTTTTTTGTTACTCCTCTGGGATTCTATGCCAAGGTTTTATTGCATAGATTGTTTGCACCTAGCCCTACAGTCATTGCAGAAAACAAACGAGAGAAAATTACAGATTACGATTGGAGGTTGAAAGATGCAGATTGGAATTTCTTCAATTTTGAACAATCAAAGGGGAAAGTTATATTTATCAATCTCTGGGCTTCTTGGAAACTGCCTTCTTTTGCAGAACTCAGAAGCATTCAAAAACTATATAATACGTATGGGAACAAGGTGGATTTCTATATCATTACCAATGAACTTAGGGAGCCTGTAGAAACTTTTATGGAAAAGCATGGGTTTACATTTCCTGTCACCTATCTTATTATTGGTGATAAAATGCCCATAGATTCTGCGGTTGTTCCATCATCCTATCTAATCGATAAAAAGGGGGGCATTGTAATTTATGAAAAAGAGATTGCTAGTTGGGATAGGAGTAAAATACACAAATTGATTGATGATTTGATTTCTGAAAGGTAATGAAACTGGAAAAGAAACAAATTGTAAATGGATTGCTCATTCTTGGGGTAATACTTTTTCTTTTTACGCCCATTGGTTTTAAAGCAAAAGTGTATTTAAATAGATTTCTAGCAGGAAGTGCGACTACTTTAAAGGAAGAAATGCAGGTTCCATTGGACACTTACCAATGGCAATTAACAGATTTGGATGGAAAAAAAATCAGTTTTGAGGATGAAAAGGGCAAAGTGATTTTTGTGAATTTTTGGGCAACATGGTGCCCACCTTGTGTGGCCGAAATGCCTAGTATACAAGAATTATATAATGACTACGGTGATAAAGTGAGTTTTGTTATGGTAGCTGAGGATAGAATAGAAAAGGTTAAAAATTTTGTTGCTAAAAAAAAGTATAGTTTTCCCGTTTATTTTGCTAGAAATAGGGCACCAGATGTATTGGAGTCAAAAGTGATTCCAACAACTTATGTAATTAATAAAGAAGGGCATATTGTAATTGCAGAGACTGGCGCTGCAAATTGGAATAGTGATAAAACCAGAATATTGCTAGATGTACTATTAAAATGATGCTATTAAATTCATTAGGTAAATCCATTTTTTTTGGATAAATTGATGTTAATATGACTAACCGCATACCAATTAATAATATTGAATGAAAAATGAAAAAACTAACAACACTTTTATGTGTATCAGTATTGGTCTTTGCATGTAAAGTGGCAAAGAAAGTAAAAGTAGATGATGTAGTATCTGAAGAAGTAGTGTCAGAATCCAATGAATGGGTTTCCTTAATGGATGCTGCGCTTTGGCGTGGCTATAATATGGACCATTTACCAGATAATTGGAAAATCTCCGATGGTGTTATAGAATGCTTTGGTAAGGCTGGTGATATGGGCGGCGACATTATTTCCACAAAACAATATGATAATTTTGAATTGAGCTTGGAATGGAAAATTAGTGAAGGTGGCAATAGCGGTATTTTTTACCATGTTGTGGAAGACACTATTTATCATTCTCCATACCAAACAGCTCCGGAGTATCAAATTTTGGATGATGTGGGCTTTCCAGAACCATTAGAGAACTGGCAAAAAACAGGCGTTAATTATGCCATGCATTTAGCTAATGACAAAAAAGTTTTGAAACCAGTTGGGGAGTGGAACACTACCAAAATAAGTTTTAACAATGGAAAAGTAGAACATTGGCTCAATGGCGCTAAGATTGTAGAGTTTGATAAGTTTACTGAAGATTGGAACACCAAAAGGAATAGTGGTAAATGGAACGATTATCCTGACTATGGAAAGACCAATAGCGGCTATTTGGCATTGCAAGATCATGGTGCTGGTGTCTGGTTTAGAAATGTAAAAGTGAGAGAATTATAAATTAGAACTTTCGTTCTGGATAAAAACCGTCTATGTTCATAGATGGTTTTTTGTTTGTAATCACTTCAGAAATTAATTTTCCTGTTGCTGGCCCTAAGCTCCATCCCATCATGGCATGACCTGTGGCGATACTCAGATTTTTATATTTAGATGTTCTACCAATATAGGGCAAGCCATCTGGGGAAACTGGCCGGAGGCCACATTGTGCCCCTGCTTTTTCATCTTCGGTTATTATTAAATCCTTATAATAGGCACTTGCTGCCTTTGCGATTGCTTCAACACGTTCTTTCCTAATTTTATTATTGATACCAGAAAGTTCCATAGTGCCTGCAAAACGAGTAAAACCTCTCATGGGTGTGACCGCACACTTGGCTTCCATTAAAACTGCAGGCAGTTTTACAGGGGTTTCTCTAGGTACATTAATTCGATATCCCTTTCCAGGTTGTACAGAAATATTCAAGTTTAATTTTTTGGATAGATTTTGACTCCACGAACCTGAGGCTAAAACCATCTCTTCTGCAGCATATATGCCTTTGTTAGTTATTACTTCTTTTATGTAATTGTTGTTTAAATTAAAATCTATAACTTTTTCATTGGTTTTAAAAACTACGCCCTTTGCTTTTAAATAGGTTTTCAATTTTTCCATAATCTCCGTCGGTGTTGTATGAGCATCACACTCATAATGTACCGCTCCAATAATTTCATCACTTAGATTAGGCTGTAGTTGGTCTAGCTCTTTCAATGTTAGTTCTTTTACTTCTAAACCTATATCCTTTGCTCTTTTGGCAACTTCTTTTTCATGGCTCCCTTCTTTTTGAGTTTTGTAGAGCATTAACAATCCATTTTTATCCAATTGAAATTCACCCAATTCACTAGAATCATATAAATCGGTATACAATTCTTTGCTTAAAAGATTAATATCCTTAATCAAAGGAATGGCTTTTTCTACATTGGCTTTGGAAGAGGATTTATTAAAGTTCCATGCCCATTTAATAAAATCCATATCCAATCTTGGTTTCATATAAAATGGACTGCTACTATTGAACATCCATTTAATACCTTTTGCCATCATCCCTGGTGATGCTAAAGGAATAATATGACTGGGGGTTAAATAACCTGCATTTACATAAGAAGCACCATCGTTTAAATTGGACTTATCAATAACAGTAATTTCAAACCCTTCCTTCAATAAGTAGTAGGCACAACTTAAGCCTACAATTCCACCTCCTACAATGATAATATGTTTATTCATATATTTTTACTTTAATGAGATATTGAAACAAGTTCAATATAATTTGATGTTCTTTGGCATCAAATTACTTGGAACCCTTTAGCATAAGGGTCTTCCTCATCAATTAATATGTTGTTATAACCATATATTCTTGCCCAACCTTCAATACTGGGTACAATAGCCTTTTTTCCTCCAATAGTTGTTTCTTCCTCAATACGGCCTATAAATTGACTCCCAATAATGCTTTCATGTATAAACTCATCATCTTTTTTAAGCATTCCTTTTGCATGCCATTGGGCCATACGTGCTGAGGTTCCTGTGCCACATGGGGAACGGTCCAAAGCTTTGTCTCCATAAAATACAGCATTCCGAGCTGTAGCATTTGGAGATATGGTTTTTCCTGTCCATAGAATATGGCTTAGGCCTTTAATGGTCTCATCTTCCGGATGTGTAAAAGAATGCGTTGCATTAATGTTGTCTCTTAGTACCCGGCTCCAACCAATTAATTGTTCCGCTTTATAATGTTCCAAGCCCTTAAAATTTTCCTGTACATCTACAATGGCGTAAAAATTCCCCCCATAGGAAACATCAACAATAATTTTACCTAAATCAGGACAATCAACTTCAATATTTTCTTGTGCCAGATATGACTTTACATTAGTGAGCCTTACCGATGTTACTTTTTTTCCTTCTTGGGTATACCTTATTTTCACCAATCCGGCAGGAGCTTCCATCCGAAGTTCTCCTTTCTTTTTAGGATGGATAAGGCCTTCTTCCAAGGCAATAGTTACTGTGCCAATGGTTCCGTGCCCACACATAGGTAAGCAACCACTAGTTTCAATAAATAATACTCCAAAATCATTTTCTGGGTTAGATGGCGGGTACAGAATACTCCCACTCATCATGTCATGTCCACGAGGCTCAAACATCAATCCTTTTCGTATCCAATCATACTCCTTTAAAAAATGCTGTCTTTTTTCACTCATGCTTTTCCCCACAAGATTGGGGCCACCCATTTTCACTAATCTGACAGGGTTTCCACAGGTATGTGCATCAATACAACTAAAGGTGTAGCTACTCATCTTTTGTTTTGGCTATATAGGCGTTGATTCTATTCTCTAAGGTGGCAAGAGTTACTGTGCCTTGTTCCAAAACTACCTCATGAAATGCTCTAATATCAAATTTACTACCTAGTTCTTCTTTTGCTTTTTTACGTAGTTCCCTAATTTTTAACTCACCCATTTTATAGGAAAGAGCTTGCCCAGGCCAAGAAATGTACCTATCTGTTTCTGTATTTATTTCATGCAGTGATAATGCGGAGTTAGAAGCCATATAGTCAACAACTTGTTCTCTTGTCCAACCTTTAGCATGTATTCCTGTATCAACAACAAGTCTACAAGCTCTCCACATCTCATAAGTTAGTTTACCAAAATGCTCGTATGGTGTTGTGTACATACCCATTTCTTCTGCTAAAAATTCACTATAAAGCCCCCAACCTTCTCCATATGCGGATAAGTAGAGATTTTTTCTGAATTGGGGAATACTATCTCCTAATTCTGAATTTAAAGCACCCTGCAAATGATGCCCTGGGACAGCCTCGTGAACGGTCAAAGAAGGAAGTGTATACAAAGTTCTACTGGGCAAGTCATATGTGTTTACCCAATAATAACCTGGGTCAGTGCTTGTTGCACTGGTCCCCACATATCTCCCCCCAGTATACTTTGGTGCTATTGCATCTGGCACAGGAGCTACTCCATATGGTTTCCTAGGAAGTGTTTTAAAGAATTTTGGGAGTTGGGCATCTACTCTTTTTGCCATATCCCTTGCAATCATTAATAGCTCTTTTGGGGTTTTTGCATAAAATTGTTCATCTGTTCTTAGGAATTCTAAAAAATCAGAAAAACTGCCTTTAAAATTTAGCTCATGGATTATTTTTTCCATTTCTGATTTAATACGAGCTACTTCAGTCAATCCAATTTTATGAATATCATCCGCCGTATATGTCGTGCTTGTAGTATAAAAATTAATTTTATTTTGATAGTATGCGGAGCCATTAGGGGTTTCTGAAACTCCAATGGTTTCCCTTGTATTAGGTAGATACTCTTCTTCAAAAAATGTTTTAATTCTTTTAAATTGAGGAATTACATTATTTTCAATAGCCAGTTTGGCAGCCGAAAGAACCGAATCCTTTTGTTCTGTTGTCAATGATTCGGGCAAATTTTTAAAGGGAGAATAGAAAAAGCTGTCTTCAAAATTATTGACAATATGAGTATTATAAGTCGACTCATACCCTTTGAAAATAATTTTGGGTTGAGATACCCCTTTTTTTAATCCTGCAGCAATATTTATTAGCTGTTGATCAACACAAACTGGTATAGCATTTAATTTTGATAAATATTCTTTGGTTTGCTCATAGTTGGTAAGCGGCCTAACCATATAGGGGAAACTTACATGAAATCCCGAATCTGAAAGTAAGGGGTTTAAATACTCTTCATATTCATAATAATTGATTTGATTTTGCAGCACAAATTTTAAAAGCTCTGCCGATATTTTTTCTGTTTCATTTAAATCATCAACTGGAATCCCAGTAAGTTTTTCTAAAATACTTTTGGCAAATTCAGCTCTCTTTTGGTAATGTTCCTTGGTATATAGACCCAATGGATATTCTTTTTCGTTGTATCCTTTATAGTCTTGATATTTATTTATGACTTGGGTCAATGAATCTCCTGAATCTGATTGATTGGAATGTTCATTTTTGCAACCAACACATACAATTAAAAACAACAACAGGAATTTCTTCATATACCAAATTTAAATTTTAAACACTGCCTTGAGAATATTCTCCATTCACTATTCTATAAATTTCCATAGGATTACTATTTTTTAGCTCATCCGGGAGTAGATCGTGTGGCCAATTTTGATAACATAAAGGTCTAACAAAACGTTTTATAGCTCCGGTTCCTACAGAAGTGAACCTACTATCTGTGGTCGATGGATAGGGCCCTCCGTGCTGCATGGATGGGCATACTTCTACACCAGTGGGCATGCCATTATGTATTAATCGTCCTACTTTTTCCTGTAAATGATTAATAAGTTTTGGATACTTGGAGAGTTCGTTATCATTGGCCATAAGAGTTGCAGTTAATTGCCCTTCAAGGCATTTAACGACTTGTAAAAGCTCATTTTCATCAGTACATTGAACAATCAATGAAAAAGGACCAAATACTTCTTTATGTAAGGTAGGGTTTTTTAAAAACACTTTTCCTTCAACTGTTGCCAATTGTGGTTCCACAAAATTAATTTCAGAAACTCCAGACGAATTAGTCAAAACTGAAATTTGGTCTTGTGATGTTACTTCAGATTGATTTTGTTCATAGGTGCGTTTAATATTTGGATGGAGCATGCATGAAGCATCCATATCTTGAAGTAGAGATGCTAATTCGTTGGATAAATTATCTAGCTCGCTGCTTTTTATACTTAAAATTAGGCCTGGATTGGTGCAAAATTGGCCAGCTCCCAATGTTATAGAACCTGCAAGATTTTTCGCAAGGGTTTCCGAGTTACTTTTAATAGCTTCAGGTAAAAGTAGAACTGGATTAATACTCCCCATTTCTGCAAAAACAGGAATAGGTTCTGGACGGCTATTGGCAATATCGAATAAAGCTTTGCCACCTCTAAAACTACCTGTGAAAACAACACATTTTATGTCTGAATGCTTTGTTAGTTCAACACCTACTTCAATACCGCTACTATTTAGGTTGGAAAAAACCCCGTTGGGCATTCCGGTTTTTTCGGCAGCTTTTATTATTGCTGAAGAAACTAACTCACCTGTGCCAGCATGCATTGGGTGCGATTTAACAATCACTGGGCAACCAGAAGCCAATGCTGAAGCTGTATCTCCTCCTGCGGTAGAGAAAGCTAATGGAAAATTACTAGCCCCAAAAACAACAATTGGACCTATTGGCACCATCATTTTGCGAATGTCTGCCTTAGGAAGTGGTTCTCTATTGGGTTGTGCGGTATCAATAGATGCTTCTACCCATGAACCATCTGCAACCAAATTTGCGAAAAGACGTAACTGCCCCATGGTTCTACCACGCTCACCTATGGCTCTACCTTCAGGTAAACCAGATTCTTGTGTGTAAGTGGTTATCAATTCATCTCCAAGAGCCAAAATTTCATCAGCGATAGTATTTAGAAAATCACTCTTTTTAGCACCACTGATGTTCTTGTACTCGTAAAAAGCTTTAGATGCCAAAGCAACGGCTTCGTTAATATCTTCTGAGGAAGCCTCATAAAATTCATAAGGATTTTCTGTGTTGCTTTTTGGATTAAATGTTTTAAATGGTTTTTTAGAACTGACTAGTTTATTGCCAATATAATTTTTTCCTGATATCATTTTTGTATGTGGTTTGTTGCTATTAAAAGTATTGTTTCTATATGGATTTATAATCGGGGAGGGAAGGTCTTGTTTTTAACCCTTTTTCAATAATTTCTAAAACTCTTTTCCTTTCTTCTCCTACCAATGGTAACCTGGGTGCCCTTACGTTTTCCGTACCAATTTCGGTATGTACTTCTGCCAGTTTAATATTCTGTACCAATTTGGTACTTACATCCAATTCTAACAATGGCAGAAACCAACGATTAATTTTAAGAGCCTCTTCAATTCTATTTGCTTTTATCAATTTGTAAATAGCAACTGTCTCACGCGGAAAAGCACAAACAAGACCAGCTACCCAACCATCGGCACCCATTAAAAGACTTTCCATTCCTAACGTGTCTACACCAGTAAGAATACTATATCTGTTACCAAATCTATTTCTAATTCTGGTAACATTGGAAATATCCCTAGTGGATTCTTTAACTGCTTGAATATTTTTGTATGAAGTTAGTTCATCCAACATACCCAAAGTAATTTCAATACCATAGTCAATGGGATTATTGTAAAGCATAATTGGAAGCCCTGTATTTTTTGCTATTTCAGAGAAATAAGTAACAGTTTCTCTATTATCTGCCTTGTATCTCATAGGCGGTAGTAGCATAAGTCCTTGTGCACCATCTTTTTCTGCTATATGTGCAGCTTCAATGGCACCTTTTGTAGTTTGCTCTGCAATATTTATGATTGTAGGAACTATTCCTTTCGCCAAGTTTAAAGTTTCTTTTACCAGTATACTTTTTTCTTCTGGGCTAAGGGTACTAGCCTCTCCCAATGTGCCTCCAAGAATAATTCCTTCTACACCTGCATCCAATTGTGCTTTTATATTGGTTTGGAACATGGCCAGGTCTAATTTATCGTTTTTGGTGAACTTTGTGGTAACTGCTGGCATAACACCTTTCCATTCTACACTCATAGGATTTCAATTAAAATAAGTTGAAGCCTAAAGATAAAGATTTACTGTAAAATGTACGGGAGAAATGAAGCTAGATTTATACAAGAAAAAAAAGAAGAAAGTACTTTATAGTGCGCACGAGAAGACTCGAACTTCCACGACCTAATGGCCACCAGCCCCTCAAGCTGGCGCGTCTACCAATTCCGCCACGTGCGCAATCTATCAGAAAGTAATATAAACAAAAAAAGTTAAGTACGTGACTTAACTTTTGTGACCTGGCTGGGGCTCGAACCCAGGACCCTCTCCTTAAAAGGGAGATGCTCTA